>NZ_BAAGYM010000014.1:0-145818 GCF_054779315.1 Niabella aquatica | reverse complement strand
GAGTAAAAATACTCACCCAACAAACAAATGATGAATTTGACACCCTCTCTTAATGTACGAAAATAATCGTACAATGACTATCTTTTAATTTTCGGGAACACCCTCATCAGAACTTCTTTTTCCGTTAAACACAACTGCTTACACCCTCGCCCGAAACCAGCACCCCAACCCATCAATAATGATCGTGATTGCAATCTGTATGGTGCGCATGGTTATGTACCCGGCAGTACCGGTAGTTTAAGATATGTGCCGCAACAATAAACACTACGGCGGGAATCAGTAATAAGGTATGATACTGCAAAAAAATCTGCTTCAGCACCAGAAATGCTATTCCTGTAGTAAAAAGCAACAATGGCTTTTTACTGTGGTGATGCCACCTGTATCCATGCCATAAGGCATAGCACCCTATAATAAAGGCCAGAACAATCATGCCTATTTCAAAGGCCAGATTCTCTATGATATTTACACCGAAAAGAGGGAGCGCTGCTAAAAACAAAGGCAAAATTGCACAATGTACCGCACATAACAGAGACGTAGTGATACCGAGTGCATCCCAATTAATTTTATTCTTCATTTCACTGCAAAAATAAAAAAAAGCAACGATGTTGCGAATTTTCTTTTAAAATAAAAAAGACAGGCAAAGTTACAGATCGCGGAGATGCGCAAGAAGTCCCCTCAGCTCTTCGATCTGTAACGGCTTTTTCAAGAGTTTTACCACATTTTTATCCGACTCTACCCTGGTCATATCGCCCAGGTCATCCGTAGAGGAAAGCATGACTACATTAGTTTTTTCCTTAAAGCTGCGGGGAAACCGCTCATAGCGTTTCATAAATTCAAAGCCGTCCATTTCAGGCATTTGAATATCAAGAAGAATGAGCAGGGGATACACTTCGGGATTCGTAAGATTTTCTATCAGGAAATCAAGAGCCGCTTCGGCTGAAGAAAAGCATAATATTTGCTTAAAAAGTTGGGTATGGCCTGCTATTCCTGAGTTGATCCTCAGATCAAACGGACTATCGTCGACGATAACCAATGAATGTGTTTTATGAGCATTTGCTGGCATTGAAGAATTAGCATTATTGACCGGTATTATACGTCCGGCGCATTGTTAGGAATGCGTATCGTGAATTTGGTACCAGCGTTCAGAACAGATTCTACAGAAATCTTTCCATCTAATTTAGCCAGGGCTTCGCGTACAATAAATAAGCCAAGCCCGGTACCTTTTTGGTTATGCATCCTGAAAAACTGGTTAAATATTTTATTTAAATGATCATTTAAAATGCCCAGCCCATTATCCGTTATGGTAATTATGGCATCCAAAAGATTTACTTTTATATCTATTTTTATTAATTTATCCTTTTCTTCCGGCTTTTGGTATTTAATAGCGTTGGAGATAAGGTTTCCAATAATCACTTCTATCCGGAAAATATCACCAACAAATTTCTCTGGCTGGTCGATACTTACCTCGAACCTGATCTTCTCATCTACATTATTAGCCAGCTTATGCACTGCAATAAGGTCTTCGATAAGTTTTTCAAAGTTCACTTCTTCCTTTACACTGCTGTACCTGTTATTTTTATAATACTGGAGCGTACTGGTTATATTATAGTCGAGCCGTGCGCAGCAATCTTCTATCAGGTTCCAGTATTCGTAACCTTTTTCTGATTCGGTATATACATTGTCAAGCTTTGCTAAATTAATAACCCCTAATGCTGATGCAAGCGGAGCCCGAAGCTCGTGAGAGATACTGTAAATGAACCGGTTAAGCTCGTCGTTGGTTTTTTGCAGCTCTGCCAGTTTTTCTTTTAACTCGCGCCTGGTCCTGAACACATCATAAGCATTCTGTATGCCGTTATTTAGCTCTATTTCGTTCCAGGGCTTGGTAATATACCGGTATATGTCTCCGGTATTGATCGCATCGGCCAAAGCTTCGATATCTGTATATCCTGTCAGCAGTATCCTGATGGGTTCGGGATACAGTTTTTTAATCTTCTTAAAAAGCTCCACCCCGGTCATATTGGGCATTCTTTGGTCAGATATTACAATATGAACCTCTGTTTGAGACAAAATGTCAAGAGCTGCTGCGCCAGAATTTGCCGTATAAATTTCATAAAGCCGCCGGAAGTTCGCCCTGAAGGAACTTAAGTTGTTCTCTTCATCATCTACATATAAGACTTTAATTATGGTCATAACTGGTGCATTAAAGCGATCAGGCCAAATAATTTACGGGTAAAGTTATGACAAATTCAGCACCCTCACCAAAATTTGATATGACTTCTATGGTACCTTTGTGACTGTCTATGATGCCTTTAACAATGGACATGCCCAGGCCGGTACCCTGCCCAACGGGTTTGGTTGTATAAAAAGGCTCAAATATTTTTTCACGTACGCCTTCTTTAATGCCCGTGCCATTATCCTTTATCGATATTTTCACATGCCCGTTCTCTTCTGTGGTTCTAATCGTTAAAATACCTGTACCAGGATTAGCCTCCTGCCTTTCGGCTATGGACTGCAGTCCATTGGTGATGATATTCATAAACACCTGGTTTATTTTGCCCGGAGTACACTCCACATCGGGTATGCTGCCAAATTCTTTTTTAAGAACAAAGTCTTTAGGAAAAGCATTTTTTACCAGCATTAAAGTAGACTGAATACCTTCGTTCAGGTTGGCAAACTTTACATTGGCCTCGTCAATGCGGGCAAAATTTTTCAGGTTGCTTACAATTTCTGCGGTACGGTTTGCACCATCCCTGATGCCGGTTAAGAGGGTTGTTATTTCTTCATTAATGTATTCAAGATCAATCTGTTTTTTGTAAGAATTGATAGCGGATAGCTGTTCCTCTATATTTTTAGAGGGATCTATTTCCTCGTATTTCTGTATGAGGCTTTGTATATCGGAAATATCCAGCTCAAGTGGCTTAACATTGGAAGTTACAAAATTGATAGGGTTATTAATTTCGTGCGCAATGCCGGCTGTGAGCTGGCCCAGGGAAACCATTTTTTCTGACTCCACCAGCTTGCTTTGCGCATCTTTTAACTGAGAAAGTGTCTGGTTAAGGTTCGTGTTTACTGCTTCCAGTTCCAGGGTACGTTCATGCACCTGCTTTTCGAGTATGATGTTCTGATCTTTAATCAGGCGTTCATTTTCTTTAGAAGCTTCAAGCGAATTCTTCCTGTATATATTAATTTTATCAGCAAGAGCTATGGAAAGCAGTATAGCCTCAAGTGAAGAACCGAATTGTAAAGCATAGTAAGTAAAATTATTGTAGGGAAGCACTCCTATATTCCTTAAAACGAACACTACCACGCTGCCCAGGAATAATGACCAGGCTATTATTAAAATCTGCGCGCCCCTGAATTTTCTTAATGATAATAAAGCGGCTAACATGTACGTGGCGCCCAGGGAAGCCACTAACTGTACCGCCAGCTGTGCCTCCTGCCAGAAGCCAAGGATACATAAAATAAAAGATACCAGGTACAACATCTCCACGATGTTCAGCCCGATATATATACGCCTTGACAATTGCCTGAGGTTCAGGAAACTTTTGATGAACTCAGCTGCTGCTATACCATTAAAAAACGGGATAATAACCGCTGCATAATTGTTTAAGGAGGGGTGATTCGGCCACAAAAAACGGAATGTATAGCCTTGCAGCATACATTGTGAAAGGCCTACAAAAATTATATAGGCTACATAATAAAAATAGCTGGCGTCTTTTGTAGAAGCATAAAGAAAAGAATTATAAAGCAGCATGAAGAGGATCAGCCCCACATAAATCCCGAAAATCAGGTCTTTCAGTGCCAGGTCGTCTAAAACTACCTGGCGTGCTCCTACATCAACCGGAAAAAGTATTTGCTCTGAAGCATTAAACTTAAAATAGCAGGTAACCAGGCCGCCTTTTTTAATACTGATCGGGAAAATAAGGTTTTGATTTTTAAACAATCTTTCCCTGAAGGGAGCCTCCTCCGAAATCCTTATAGAGTCGGGCCCACCCGAATCTTTGGTATAGAAAACCACATTATTTAATGTGGGATGACCGACATTTATCAAGAAAGAGGTATCATTCGTGTAGTTGGCTATTTTTATCTTTACCCAGAATACAGAATGTGATATAAAAAAGTTGGGTACTTTACCCGGGTATGGTTTAAAGCCGGTTTTTTCAATATTATCGAGGGTTAGACTGCCATCCTTATCTTCCAGGTATTCGATCTGTCCGATAGCCGGCTTATAAATGCGTGTAGCGTCTTTGATCTCCATGGCACCCTGTGCCAGGATGTTGCCGGCAGCTACAAAACAGCAAAAAAACAATAAGAATATTTTATAAATCCTCATGATTTTCCGAAATCTAACTGATAATCAACCATTAGTTCTCCTTTAGGGCCCTTTTCCAAAGCTTTTTGAACAGGACGATCCCGCAGGCTAAAAATCCGCTCTCTTTCATTAATATCAGCTTTGGAAAGCACAGTACAATCGTTAATAGCCATTGCTGTGGCAACAAAATCATCTTTAGGATAAAAGAAATTACCATTATCGCCAACAGAGGTTTCAACAACCGCTCCCATGCGCCTTCCCATTCTGACAGTGATAGGGGCGGCCAGGAACAAAATTTTAGAAACCTGAAGCAGCAAAGCAACTGCAACACCCACCCTGCTCATAAACACACTTCCAATTCCAAGGCCTGCAACTTCCATCGAGTTCCATAGTCCGCAAATTTCGGAGGTACCCGGCTCACTGGCCAGTGTATGTATATGCGGGTCGTATTTGCTAACAGCAGATTCGATGGGTAACAGCAATTTACCATCAGTAATCTGCACCCTGGCGCCTCCATAAATTTTAGACCGGTCATCATTTTCAGCAACGATCACGTAAGTATTGTCGTGATACATCCAATCCCGGTTAGAGGAAGTTATTTTTGCTATCCCGTAATGGGCTTCCAGCAGCCTTGTGTGCCCTTCGATAAACTTCAGGCAGGCATCGGGATCTTTAGGAGCATTAAAGGCTCTTATTATAACTTCCACAGAACAGTTAATTTTTTATCAAATCATTAAAGTCAATATAAAACCTTCCAGAACATTCTATTTCGGAAAGCAGCATTCTCCGGCAGGTGTCGGTAACCATTGCGCCTCCCAAAACAACAGAAGAAGCTAATTGCGGCCAGGCATTTATTGATTTTCCCAGCTCTGTCAGAGATAGTTTCATCCTGTCTGAAATAAGGGAAAAATTAAATATTTTAGCTAAAACGGCAGTTTTTTCATGTATACTCAGGTTTTTTGTATGCGCTATTTGAATATCATCACCTTCAAAAGCTCCATGAAATATAGGCCGCCCGGGCTCTAAATCATATCTTTCAATATCGAGCATACCCCTGTCATTGGTGTCCATTACTACCGGGATCCCTTTTGCCTTTGCTTTTATCCGGGATAATATTTTTATATCGAGGCCATCGCATTCTTCTACCAGTATGTCAAGTTTACCTGTTCCTTCCCCCAAAAACGCATCAATATTATTTTCAGAAACACCTTCTGTAAAGCAGGTTACTTCAATGTAGGGGTCCAGCTCGGCTATTTTTTGGGCGGTTGTAATCACTTTTGAAGCACCTAAATTATATAAGTTACTGAAATTCAGACGATTCATATTACTTAGCTCTATATTATCAAAATCGGCCAGGTGCAGTGCTCCGCAGATTCTTTCGGTAGCAATTGTCAGCGCAATAGATTGCCCAACGGATAAACCAATGATGCCGATTTTCTTTTTCCTTAAAATGGCCAGTTCTTCATGGGTAATCTTATACAGGTTCCTGCTGGTTCTCACCTTTATAAAATCTTCCTCATCAAGCAGGTGAACCAGTTTCCGGGACCATGGATAGTAAACCCAGGCACCGATATGCTCCAGGCTTCCTTCTTTTTCCCGGGCCGCAATAAGGCTGTTTATTTCATCAGCAGACAGCTGCTTTTGAGGATCATTTATTTTTAACAGTTCAGTAAGTTGGCTTTTAATTGTATCGTATATTTGTATAGAAGGGTCTTGCGATAAAAGCTCTTTGAGCAGATGCTGCTCATTTTCTTTTCTCAATCTGTAAAATACCGGTTTATACCCATTGCAGTATTCGGTAGACCCCTTTAAACCTAAATGCATTGATTATTTTTTGTAATTTGTACAATTTTATTGGGATATAAATATAGACAGAATTTTAACATTATTTAATTATTTGCGTTTTATGACTGAGGAAAATATTTATAAAAATATTTTATACGTCGATGACGAAGTACATAACCTGAACTCGTTCAGGGCAGTTTTCCGCAGATCGTATAATATTTTTACCGCCAACTCGGCTGAAGAAGGCCGCCAAATATTGAAAGAAAACGACATTCATCTTATCATTACAGACCAGCGGATGCCTGAAATGACGGGGATAGAATTTCTTGAATCTATTATTAAAGACCATCCCCAGGTACCCCGGGTTTTATTAACCGGTTACACAGATATTAATGCGGTAATTGACGCTATTAATAAAGGATCGGTATACAAGTATGTTCAAAAGCCCTGGTCCGAAGAAGAGCTTCGGGCAACTATTGAAGATGCTTTAAAGCTGTATGCAAGCAGCAGGAATAAAGAAGAACTAACCGAAAAACTAATGATAACCAATGAGCAAATGGAGTTTTTGTTACGGCAAAACCTGCTTTCATAACATTAAAAAGCCTCCTCTTTACCCAGCGCATCTCAGCCTTTGATGCAGAATTCAGATAGCTTACTCCGATAATTCATAAATAAAAATCCGTTTTGTCGAATGCCGGTGTTAGCAGCATTGTATAAGCGTATCAAGCTTAAAAGACGGACATCTAAACAGCAGCTTTTATCGCAGCCATCTTCTTATAACAGGCATCTGTGCAAACTCTTTCTTTTCAATCCTAAGAATAAACAGAAAATATAGTAAGAATAATACCGTGGCCAGGCCATAATTGACCCAGCTCACAGGGAAGTGTGCTTTGGTATAATAATGTACTGCATAAAAAACTACCGCCATAATAATATAGGCCAGCAGCTTATTTTTAGCATAAGGAATGCGGTAATTTTTCTGCCCCCATATATAAGATACCACCATCATTATACCATAACAGGCAAATGTGGCCCAGGCACAGGCTACATAGCTGTAATGCGGAATAAAGATGTAATTGATCAGTAAGGTAACCGCAGCACCTATTAATGTAATGTAGGCCCCGGCAATGGTTTTATTACCCAGCTTGTACCAGATGCTGAGATTGTAGTAAATGCCCAGAAACATGTTAGCCAGCAAAAGTACCGGTACAATCCTGAGCCCCACCCACATTGTGTGATCGGTTATAAAGTATTTCCACACATCCAGATAGAGCATTACAAACAAAAACATGAGGCATAGGGTAATTACAAAAAACTTCATGACACGGGCATAAGTCCGGGGAGCATTTTCGGTAGTGGATTGCTTAAAGAAAAAAGGCTCCGCGCCCATTCTAAATGCCTGAACAGAGAGGCTTATCAATAATGAAAGCTTATAACAGGCAGAATATATCCCTACTTCTGCCTTTGCTGCATTTTCAGAAGTAACAGGCGCCCACCAGCCCAGCATGATACGATCAAAGGTTTCATTGATCATGCCTGCAAAACCTGCGATCATGATAGGCATACCATAGAGTATCAATTGCCGCCAGAGCGCTTTATCAAACTTAAAACTAAATCCCAGGAACTCTTTTGATAAAAGAAGCAAGGTTACAACGCTTTGAATAAGATTGGCAACAAAAACATATCCTACCAGCCAGTCTTTATTATACAAAAAAGCAATAAGTCCTTTAGGATTACTTTTGGCTATCCCGGGACAAACGCTCAGGAAGAAATACAGGCATCCCATGTTCAGTAAAATGCCAAAAACTTTTATAAAAGCAAATTTGCGGGGCTTCCCGTCAAGACGGAGCTTTGCAAAAGGAATGGTGCTTAATGCATCAAAAAATATGATAGCAGACGCCAGTAAAATATATTCGGGATGGCGCTCTACCATTAAAAGTTTTGATAATGGCACATGAAAACCTACCAGCAATATACTAAGCATGAAAGAAGAAGAAAGTAGCGAGAGACTGGCCGTGTTAAAAACCGCTTTTTTATCCGTTATCTGTGTATACCGGAAAAAGGCGGTCTCCATTCCATAGGTAAATATTACATTCATGAACGGTATGTAAGAATAGATCATCGATTGCTCACCGTACCAAACCTTACCTAACATTAAAATTAAATAAGGCGTAAGCAGATAATTAATAAATCTTGCGGCTATAGAGCTTACGCCATACCACATAGTTTGTCCTGCCAGTTTCTTAATTCCGCTCAATGATAAAAAATTATTCGTGCAAATTTAAAGGACTTAAAATAAAACACTGAGTTAATATAACTTTGTGCCTGATCAATTCATCTAACTTAATACGTTTTTATGTTTAAAAAACTGGCAATTTTTGCAGGACTGGGAATTATTACAATGAATGCCTCGGCACAGGCTTTTGAAGGAAAGGTAAAGAACGGCAAAACCGAAGAGCCTGCATTAGTGATGGTATATGATTATCCGCAGACAATTGTAGAGAATGCTTTTGTTGCAAAATTTACTGATAACCAGCTCACAGGAAGCTTAAATAAAGATTTCCGGCTTTATGCTAACGCTGTGATCCCTGAAATAAGTAAAAGCAAGCTGGATTATTACTTTAAGATAGACCCCACAACAAAGGAGAAAACTACTGTTTATATGGTAATGCACGGAGCAGGAGATATTGAAGGCGCCGAACAGCTGGGCAGCCGGGGCAAATCTTTTTTGGAAAATATGGTTGCTGATGTAAAACGAAGCCACAATATAACACATATCAGAAAGCAGGAAGCGCTGCTGGTAGAAGAAGAAGAGGCCTTGGCCAGCCTTCAGAAAGAGCAAAAAGAGCTGGAAGAAAAGCTGGCTGTCAATAAAGCGAAGCAGGATGTACGGCAAAAAATAATTGATTCCCAGAAAATGATGCTGGATGACCTGAAAGCAAAAATCAATTAGTTCACAGTCTTTAAAGCACCGTTCAGATAGCTGAGGTAATATAATTTTTTATTCTCGTAATGGCTTATGGTACCGTTCTGGTAATCAGGCTTAATATCCAGATCAAAAAAAGTACGGTATTCAGATTCGCCCAGTTTTTTATTGATATCTTTTCCATATTTGTTCAGCAGATTACCAAACCGGTACGTAAGACCGTAGGCCCTGAATACCAAATCGCTGGGACGGGCATACATTTTTTTACTGTAATAACTGGTTAAACTCCGGCCTGCAGCGTCTGATTGAGGATAGTAAAAAGGGGTACTGTAAATAATCTCAACGCCTTTATACTCGGGTTTGGTAAGGTTTATATTTTCCCAGGTAGGCATACCTATTACGGTTAGAGATGCGTAGTTTTTACTGCTTGTTGCAAACTGCTTCAGCACTTTGCTTCCAAATTCCGTGTCAAGGGATCCTACCAGGTATAAACCTGTTTGGGAAGGCTGTGTGGTGGTGCCTAAAGCATTTAATGCTATTTCATCGTTCACTTCCCTGAATACAATTTTTACTGAATCTTTATAATGTTTATTGAGCGTTTCAATTACAGACCGGATGTATTTTTCAGATGTCTGTTTGCGGGTAATAACCGTAACCTCCCGGCCTGTATAATGGGCTTTCATATAGTTATACAGTCCTTCTAACTGGGTTTGAATAGTCGGATTTATAACCACAAAATAAGGATTAGCAGTCGTATTGGCATCATTAGGAACGGTAGCATTGATTACCGTGATCTTTTTATCGGCACCCAGCCTGGCCATTAAGGTCAGTTCAGCCAGAGAACAATTGGCAATAACCAGTGTCACCCCATCGGCCGCGCATTTGCTGAACTGCTGTTCCAGCGTTTCCCTCTCCGATTTCGAATCGTATATATATACATCCAGGAAGAGGCCCAGCTTATTCAGAGAATCAATAGCAAGCGCAGCCCCGTGATAAAATTCCAAACCGCTGATGGATTGCCTGGGAAAGTTTTTCCCAGAATACTGGTACGTACCTGCATTATCAAAAGCCTTATCAATATAGAGCGGGGTAAAAATAGCCATTTTACTCCTGCTCCCTGAAAGGGTGCCCTGGGCATATACAAAATAGGAAAAACCTAAACAAAAAGCAAATAATAAACAAAGCGGTCTCATCATTACAGGCATTTTAAGTCAACGGTGGGGGCTGACAATGGACTACTCTCAGCAAATATTGTTCCTAACTGCTTGATAACTGATAGTTCATAGCTACACGTTATACCATCCTGCACTATTCGCCATTCACTACCCACTATTCCCATTCAATAGTAGCCGGGGGTTTACTGCTGATATCGTACACTACCCGGTTAATACCCCTTACATTATTAATAATTTCATTGCTCACATCAGCCAGGAAGTCGTAAGGAAGATGCGCCCAGTCAGCCGTCATACCATCTACACTGGTTACAGCACGCAGGGCAACGGTAAATTCGTATGTACGTTCATCGCCCATTACTCCCACACTTTTTACCGGTAATAAGATCGTTCCGGCCTGCCAAACCGTTGCATAAAGCCCGGTTTCTTTTAAAGCGTTGGTATAAATATGGTCGGCTTCCTGAAGCAATTTTACTTTTTCTTCTGTCACTTCTCCCAGGATCCTGATGGCCAGGCCCGGACCAGGGAAAGGATGCCTGTCGATCAGGTTAGAGGGAATGCCCAGCTCGCGCCCTACTTTCCGCACTTCATCTTTAAATAAATAGCGAAGCGGCTCCACGAGTTCCATTTTCATAGTAGCCGGCAGCCCTCCCACATTATGGTGCGATTTGATGGTAACCGAAGGACCATGTACCGACACACTCTCAATTACATCGGGATAAATAGTTCCCTGGCCTAACAACTGAATATCTTTTAACAGCCGGGCTTCCTGCTGGAACGTTTCGATAAACAGGCGACCGATTATTTTACGTTTGGCCTCAGGTTCGGGGTTATTTTTCAGCTCTTTATAAAAAACCTGGCTGGCATCAACCCCTTTTACGTTCAGGCCCAGCTGGTTATAAATCTCCAGCACCTCATCAAACTCATTTTTGCGCAATACACCGTTATCTACAAAAATACCATACAGCCTGTCGCCGATCGCTTTATGTATCAATGTGGCGGCAACGGTGCTATCTACCCCACCGCTCAGGGCCATAATTACATGGCGATCGCCGATCTGCTCTTTTAAAGCGCTTACGGTGTCGGTAATAAAGTGTGCCGGTGTCCAGTTCTGGCTGCAGCCACAAATGTTTACCAAAAAATTTTTCAGGATATGTTTTCCTTCTGTACTATGATACACTTCGGGGTGAAACTGTAATCCATATAGGGGGTTTCCATCGTTTTTATTGCTGAAAGCAGCTACGGGGATACTGTCGGTTGTAGCCAGTACTTCAAATCCTTCCGGTAATTCCAGGATGCTGTCGCCATGGCTCATCCATACCTGGCTTTTGGGGCTTACGCCCTGCATTAAGACCTCTGCTTCATCTTTTACCAGCATAGACGCCCGGCCATATTCTCTCTTGCTGCTTTTTTCTACACGGCCGCCATAGGTTTTTGCCGTAAGCTGGGCGCCGTAGCAAATACCCAGCACCGGCAGTTTTTTTACTAAAACTTTTATGTCAATAACAGGAGCATTCGGGTCGTTTACCGAAAATGGTGAGCCGGAAAGAATAATTCCTTTTAAATTGCTATCAATTTCGAAGGATTTTGAATAAGGTATAATTTCGCAGTAAACATTGGCTTCTCTTACCGCACGGGCAATTAGCTGGGTGTATTGTGAGCCAAAATCGAGAATTAGTATTCTTTCCGTCATAATGCGGCGAAGGTAATACAATTGGAGTTAGTCAGGAAGTCAGAAAAACGGGAGTCAGAAAGTTATTTTTTAGTAATTACTTTCAACCTGCTGTTTTCCGGTTTTGCAGGGGTATTCATTTATTCATAAAAGATAAAAAATTAGGATATGAAATATTTAAGTGTTTTTTTGATTGCAGCAGTAGCTTTAAGCTCCTGTAACATTATCGACCAAAAGCGGGTTAAAGGCAATGGAAATGTTATTTCCAGAACATATAATCTGAAAGATTTTGCGCAAATAGATATTGGGGATAATATGGATGTTTACATTCAGCAGGGAGCAGATTACGGTGTAAAAATAGAAACCGATGAAAACCTGTTTAAATACCTGGATGTGAATATACATGATGGCAAAAAACTGGAGGCAGACGTAACCAATAATGTTAACCTGGATGCCACAGGCGAGGTAAAAGTATACATTACGGCTCCCTGGCTCGATAAAGTACATATTTCTGGCGCAGCACAGCTGCAAACCAAGGGTAAATTTGTACAAGACAGGAAACTTACATTTGACCTTTCGGGTGCTTCCAGTGCAAATGTTTCGGTAAAGGCCCCTGTAGTAGAACTGGATGTTAGCGGGGCAAGCACGCTTACTGTTGAGGGAGAAAGCCGTGAGGTAAAGGCAGATGCTTCAGGAGCCTCAACCATTAATGCCTTTAACCTGATGTCGGAAAAGGCAGATGCAGAAGCTTCGGGTGCCAGTACGGTTCGGGTATTCAGCAGCATAACTCTAAAAGCCAAAGCTAATGGTGCCAGCACGGTAAAATATAAAGGCAACCCTCAGGTAACATCTGAAGCCAGTGGAGCAGGCAGCGTGAGCAAGGGGGATTAGGGAGAAGAGGACAGAGGACGGTTGACAGGGTTGAAAAGTTTAAAGGTTTGTTGGATACTGGTTGCTGGATACTGGTTACTGGATACGAGATACTGGTTACTTGTATATCTGTTTCTGGTTTCTGGTAACTGGATACGGGTTTCGGATCAGGACAGATAGTTGCTATGCGTATAGAATTTCTATACTGCGTGTTTGATTAGGTTTTAAATTTTTGTACATCAGTGACCAGTAACCAGTATCTAGTAACCTGTAACCAGCACCTATGAACCATGGACTATCGACCATCGGCTGATCACTCCTTCCTGTCAGCATGGCCGAGGCTCATTCCAGGATCTATTGTATCTCTTATCCTTTGTTTCAGCTCCTTGATTTCTATAAAGCCCCCGTTCTCTTTGCGGTCGAAAATAACGGTATCATTGACCGAGATCCTGTAAACACCACTTACAGCGCCGGGCTTCAGGGAAACAGCTTCCACCTGATCGGAAAAAGTAGATAAGAACTCCTGCGCCATATAAGCGGCGCGCAGCATCCAGTTGCATCTGGGACAGTATTCTATGGTGATCACGGGCTTCATGGTAAGGTTGACAGAGTTGAAAAGTTTAAGGTTTTAAGGTTTAAAGGTTTGTTGGTTGCTGGTTGCTGGTTGCTGGATACGAGATACTGGTTACTTGTATACCGTACATCGGATATCGTACACGGTTCCCAGGTTTCTAGTTTGTTCTATGTATCGATCATCAGGTTCAGGGACATATTATCTATGAGTATATAATTTCTATATCACCTATTTGATTGGATTTAAAATTGAAGACATTAGATATTAGTACCTGGACGTTAGATAGCAACCAGAGACCAGTATCCAGTATCTAGCATAACGTAAAATGTACGAGATAAGGTGTACGATGTACGAGATGAAAGCTAAAGGCTAAAAGCAGAAGGCTGGAAGCAAAAAGATAAAAGTTCTTACGCCTCAAGTCTCAGGCCTTATGCCTTCGGCTTACTTCCTGCTATAATTGGGCGCTTCTCTTGTTACAATTACATCGTGCGGATGGCTTTCGTTCATACCGGCATTGGTAATACGAACGAACTGTGCTTTTTTCAGCGCTGCGATGTTTTTAGCGCCGCAATAGCCCATACCGGCACGTAAGCCCCCAACATATTGGTAAATGACCTCTTTTAAAGAACCTTTGTAGGCTACACGGCCTTCAATTCCTTCGGGCACAAATTTCTTTACATCATCTTCTGGGTCCTGGAAATAACGATCGCTGCTGCCGGTGGCCATAGCGCCCAAGGAGCCCATTCCCCGGTATGCCTTAAATTTACGGCCTTCAAAAATAATGGTCTCTCCGGGACTTTCTTCGGTTCCGGCAAACACACTGCCCATCATTACACAATCGGCGCCGGCAGCCAAAGCTTTTACCATATCACCTGTATAACGGATGCCACCATCTGCGATGAGCGGAATCCCTTTTTTAGAAAGGCTTTTCGAAGCTTCCATAATGGCCGAAAGCTGTGGCATTCCTGCACCGGCAACAATACGGGTAGTACAGATAGAGCCCGGCCCGATACCTACCTTAACCGCATCGGCGCCCGCATCGGCCAAAGCCAGTGCACCGGCTGCCGTACCTACATTACCAGCTATCACGTTCAGTTTTTTAAAATTCTTTTTTACTTTTTTAAGGGCATCTATCACGCCTCTGGTATGGCCGTGCGCGCTGTCTAATACCACCAGGTCAACGCCTACAGCGGTCAGCGCACTGATGCGATCCAGCACATCGGCGGTAATACCGATACCGGCACCCACCAGCAACCGGCCGAATGAATCTTTTATGGCATTGGGGAAACTGGTTACCTGTAAAATGTCGCGGTAGGTAATCAGGCCCACCAGCTTGCCCTGCCTGTCTACAACAGGCAATTTCTCGATTTTATGTCTGCGCAGAATGGTTTCTGCCTTCTTGAGGTCGGTTCCTGCAGGCGCTGTCACCAGGTTTTCGCTGGTCATCACTTCCTTCACTTTTCGGCTAGGGTCGTGTTCAAAACGCAGGTCGCGGTTGGTAAGGATGCCTTTCAGCTTATGGCTGGCATCAATAATAGGAATACCACCGATTTTATTTTCCTTCATCAGTCTCAGCGCATCTCCAATGGTTTCATCTTCTAAAAGCGTAAGAGGATCCAGTATCAGCCCGCTTTCGCTTCTCTTTACCTTACGTACATGGGCCGCCTGTTGCTCAATGCTCATGTTCTTGTGTAAAATACCCAGGCCGCCTTCGCGTGCAATGGCTATAGCCAGCGCTGCCTCGGTTACCGTATCCATTGCTGCGGACAAAATAGGAGTATTTAAGCTGATATCTTTGGTGAGCCTGGTGCGGATATCCACGTCTCTCGGTAGCACCTCACTGTATGCCGGTACTAACAGTACATCATCAAATGTTAAACCTTCTAATGAAATTTTAGGGGGATTTGCAGTTGCTGCAGGAATATTTCTTGTTGCCATGTGCAAAATTAAGGGAATGAGAATAAACAGCGGATGGAAAATGAATAATGATTATCATACCGGCGAACATTTTGTGATTTATGAAAGCAAGATGCAGGAGGCGCCGGACCTCCTTGGTCATTAGCAAATCAGACTCTATGCAGAGAGTATCTACGGTCATTATATATTGAATGTTAAAAAATAACTTCATCATCCAGATCATTCAGGTTAATTTAATAAATAATAGTATTAGGATAAGTAATCTGGTTCCTTTTATCTGTATTTTGTCTATCTTTCATACATACTTTATATTTTAAAACATCTGGCCTACATTTGCCTGGCAAAAAAATCAATAGCTTATCTCCAGAAAAATAAAACATGCAGACAGAATCAGATAACAGAAGACCTAATGAAACCATACTTTTTATATTTGGCGGCAGCGGCGATTTAAACCATCGTAAGCTTACGCCTGCATTATTTAACCTGTCTATAGACGGGCTCATGCCTGATAAATTTGCCATTATCGGTACCGGCCGTACAGATTACAGCAATGAAAAATTCAGGGAGCACCTGCATGAAGGCATTGTAGAATTCTCCCGCAGGAAGGACAATACCAATGGAGTTTGGGACGATTTTTCTGATCATATTTCTTATTTAAGAATGGATGTGGATAAACCCGAATCCTATCAGCCTATAAAAAAGATCATAGAAGAATACGAAGCAGAATGGAATGTAAAAGCCGATGTTATCTTTTACCTGGCAGTGGCTCCACAGCTGGTTCCTGAAATTACTACGAACCTTCATGGGCTTGAACTGAATATAGCGAGGGATAAAATGCGCATCGTGGTAGAAAAGCCTTTTGGCCACGATCTTAAAAGCGCACAGGAGCTGAATAAGCTGCTAACCAACATGTATGATGAATGCCAGATATACCGGATAGACCACTACCTGGGTAAAGATACTGTACAAAATATCCTGGCGCTGCGCTTTGCCAATGCCTTGTTTGAGCCGCTTTGGAACAGCAATTATATTGATCATGTTCAGATCACTGCCTCGGAAACCGTAGGTGTGGAAGGACGCGGCGGCTATTATGAACGTTCCGGCGCTTTACGCGATATGGTGCAGAACCACATTTTGCAATTGCTTTGTATGGTAGCCATGGAAGCACCCGTATCGTTTGATGCAGATGAAATACGCAATAAAAAATCAGATGTACTAAATGCTATCCGCAAAATAAAAAAGGAGGATGTGCAGAAATATGCAGTTCGCGGACAATATTCGCAGGGCTGGATGCAGGGAAAGGAAGAAAAAGCGTACCGCGAAGAAAAAGGGGTTGACCCGAACTCGGGGATAGAGACTTTTGCTGCCGTTAAGTTTTATGTAGATAACTGGCGCTGGCATGGCGTTCCGTTTTATGTACGCACCGGGAAATTTTTAAAGGAAAAGACCACCCTTATCACCATACAGTTTAAAGAGGGGCCTAAATACGCCTTCCCGCCCGAAGCTTCGGAAACATGGCGGTCGAACCGGCTTACTATCAGCATTCAGCCCGAAATGGACATCCGGCTTCGTTTTCAGGCAAAAAGGCCCGGGCAAACCATGTCGCTCAGCCCGGTGAACATGGTGTTCAGCTACCAGGATACCTTTCATGAACCGCAGCCCGATTCTTATGAAACCTTATTGCTGGATGCCATGATGGGCAACCCTACACAATATATGCGTAGCGACCAGGTAGAGATTGCCTGGAAGGTTATAGAGCCTATTCTTGACGCCTGGGAAAAACGTCCGCCAGTTGATTTTCCCAATTATGCGCCGGGTAGCTGGGGACCTGAAGACGCTGAAGCGCTGATTGCCCGGGACGGCAGGAACTGGATCACACTGCCTCCGAACAAAAGGGAATATTGAGGCGGCCAGCGATTGACCATGGATTTTATGGTCTCTTACAGGCATCAGGATCTGCCGGGGGTAACAGCAGCCGGAAGGGATTTTTAACAACTTCCTGCATTTTATACCAATACCTTTTAGGATAGATCAAACGGACGCTAATGAGATACGCTGTTTTTATTTTAAGCCGCTTATTAGCCAGTGCACAATCACGTAAAGAGCTGAATAACGGGGAAGCCTTTGCTAAGTTGTGTGGTTATATAAGATATTTTCATCCTTTTGACGAAGCGGTTTCTTTAGATGTTCCTAAACAGTAAAGATCACAACTCCGGTCCGCTAAACCCCAGCTTCATCAGCCCGTTTTTCACCTCCGGACAGCTCATAAATAAATTCCACAAAAGCCTGGAGCGATGGTTTTCAATCATCACAATTATAGGGCCCTGGTCTATTGCTAAAAACGCATCATCGAACCATGCCCCGTTATTTTTTATTACATCCAGGCTAAATGCATCTACAAAGCCGTACTCTTTAAATAATTTATCGCCCAAAACATAATAATAGAAGTTTAATGCTGCCATAGATTCGCCGGGTGTATAGGGCAGCGAGGATATAGCTGCAGTAGGGGCTATAAAACCCCGGTCGTTAGCGGGTGCACTTGCTGTATAGCCATTCTTTGTATTGCTTGCTGTTAATCCCCAGACCGAATCGCTGTAACCGAAATAATTGTTAGGATTTGCTTTGCAGAAATGATAATTGATGAGTGTATGGTTCCGGGTTTGTGTTTCGTAATTTGCATACGCATCGCTCAATCCTTTCGGATTAAGGCCCAGGAAGGAATAATGCGAGAAAAACAAGGGGCCACCATAATCCTGCCCCAGCGGCAATGTGTAGTTATAAAATGTTTTATCATTTTTCATGGCGCCATTCCGGGCCCAGCCGTTATTATAGACCGATGGAGGAATAGAATTATTTTTTGAGGAAGCAGCTAGCACGTAAGTGATCAGGCATTCATTCCATCCCTGAATTTTTAAATTCGAAGCCCAGGCCTTATCGGGGCTCCAGTGCCAGTATAGTACATCCTGGTTGTTTTGCCGGAACCAGTTCCACTCTACCCGGTCGATTATTGTATTAATATCATCCCGCAGCCTGGCCTCGTCTGCGTCAGTACTGTTAAAGTACTGACGCACACACAGCAGCCCCTGTATTAAAAAAGAAGTTTCTACCAGGTCGGCCCCGTTATCATTGGTACTAAAGGGAATAACAGTTCCTGACCCTCCATCTAACCAATGCGGGTAAGCTCCATGAAAGGTTTGTGCCGTATTCTTTAAAAAAGATACGATGGTTTGTAAACGGTCCAGCACTTCTGCTTTTGTTTTAAAACCACGATATGCTGCTACCAGCAAAGCCATAACTCCAAAGCCACTACCACCACTGGTAACAATTTTCGGATCATGTTTTGAGCCTTCACGCGCGAGGCCGGATACGGGATGCGCAAAATCCCAGAAATACCTGAAGGTTCTTTTTTGAACGGTATCGAGCAATGCTTCATCACTGAGCGCAGGAAATTTCCGGGAAGAGTCGATGGCTGTTGCAAAAACAACCTGGCTGCCTGAGCTTAACCCACCTCCTTGCTTTGATTTTAAAGAGGCCGCAATATGAAGTGTATAGCCTGCCAGGTTTGCCAAAGAGCTAATGGGTTTAACAACAGCAGCACTATCATTGCTTTCATAGGATACTGCCAAAGGAACAGCAGACCCTGCAGTGTTGCTCATGGTTATTGCGCTTCCTACAGTACTTCTATCTAATACTCCGGAAAAATGCAGCGTTATAGCCGGCTGTGCGCCTATATTGTAAACAGGGGCAGTAACCGGCAGCCCGTTGATCGTTGCCAGAGTGAGTGTCAATGGCGCAGGTATAACAGGAGGCTCTTTTCCGCCGTTAGCCGGATCATTTTTTCCACAGGCCAACAGGAAAATAACAAGAAAAGTAAATGGGTAACGGCTCACTTTTAAAATATTTACAAACTTCAGATCACAACTGTCTGAATAGAATGAGGTAAAGCTGTTAATGCGGCCGCTTTACCATCTATCCATAAAAAGTAGGGTGTATGAATGCTACCCTGGTTCATTACTATCACAACAAGCTTGCCATCTTCATTTCTGAATGCAGTTGTTAACAGCTGGCTTCGGGTAGCTGAAGCTATTATTCTCTTTGCACCGGGCTTAATAAATTTTGAAAAATGACCAATGTAATAATAGGCATTGGTGTAAATCAGCTTACCGGTTCTGGTATCGGCATGTACGGGAGCAAAGCAGAAGTTCTGAACATGGTTGGGGCCGCCTGTTTCATCCAGCAAAATATTCCAGTCGGTAAACCCTACCATCCCATTATTGAAATCATTGATCATAGAGCGGCCATATTCTTCACCCAATACCCAGGCATTATACCGCGCCGGGTTAAAGCTCTCCGCACAGCCTTCTGTAAAGAAGATATTCTTATCAGGGAATGCCTCATGCACACGTTTCAGGTTCTCGTACATGGGCGTTCCTCCGCTCCAGTCTTCATACCAGTGAAAACCTATACCCCAAATGTATTTAGCCACATCAGGATCTTTCATATAAGTCTGAGCCCGCTGATAGATCAAATCCCTGTTATGGTCCCACACAATAATTTTTTTATCGCCCAGTCCTTCTTTTTGCATAGCAGGTCCCAAATGGTTCTTTAGAAAGCCGGCCTCTTCTTCTGCAGTATAGATACAGCTCTCCCATTTCTGCGTGGCCATTGGTTCATTCTGAACTGTAATGCCCCATACAGGCACCTGCTCTTTTTCGTACTCTTTAATAAATTTAGTGTAGTATAATGCCCAGCTATCATAAAACTCCGGCTTTAATTTTCCTCCCTGGAGCATGTTATTATTGGTTTTCATCCATGCGGGAGGGCTCCAGGGGCTTGCAAATAAAGTGAGCGTACCGCCTGCGGCTTTAATCGCCTCCTTAATAAAAGGCAGCTTGTACTTCCTGTCATGATCAATAGTAAAAGAAGCAAGCTCTTTATCACCGTCTTTTACATAAGTATATGTATCGCTGCTAAAGTCGCAGCTGTTAATATTGGTTCTTCCAATGGTATATCCTATTCCTTTTTCTCTGTCAAAATGTGCGGTAAGGAACTCCTCCCGCGATTTTTGCGGCAGCTTATAAAATGTTTCAGCAGCCGCATCTGTAAGTGCTGCCCCTATACCCACAAAGGTTTGAAAGGTTTTGGCCGGATCCACAAAAACACAAACCTGGGATTCTAAAGGCTGCCCCATTTCTGTAAACGAAGCGGTATCAGATGTGCTTAAACGAAAGTCCGTGCTGTCGGCTGTTGTATAAACCGTGATCTTTTTATTGCTCAACGATATATTATCGGCTGCTTCGCTTTCTTTACCTCCATTAGTAGCGCCCTGGTTACAGGAAAAAGCTGCTGCTACAAATAATAAAGCCAGGATTTTTTTCATTCGTACCTATTTTATTGTTTATAATTTTTTACCAGATGTAAGTTCCTGCAGTGCCCGCCGCAAGGGTTGCCGTAGCCCATGTGTTTTTAAACCTGATGTTAAAGCTAAAAGAATTATTACCGTCATTTAAAACGATCAGGACCTTTTTACCATCGGGCCTTTTAAAGGCTACATTCGGTACAATGGAGTGCTGGGTGCTGCTGATGCGCTGCGAGCCGGGCGTAACCCATTTTGAGGCATGCGCGATGATATAGTACGCTACATTTTTTGTGTATGCAGAACCATTAATGGTTAAAGCTCCTTTGCACTGTGTGCACCCGCCTTCTGTATGCGGACCAAACGATGGGTCGTTGGCCAGGTTCCATTCCAATGCCACTTTGCTCCAGTTGCGCATGGAGCCGATAATAACGTTCTTCAAATGCCATTTCAGGTCGCCCCCGAAATCGCCGGTAGCAGAAGTCCACTGTTCTGTAAAATACACATTCTTATCGGGATATGCATTATGTACGGTAGATAAAGCGCTGATATCTCCTGCATATAAATGAAAGGCAGACCCGTCAATATATTGCCTGGCATCTGCGTCATTTAAAATAGCGATCGGATAACCGGGTTTATCGCAATTATGATCCCAGGTAATGATTTTGGTTGAAAGACTGGCTGCCTTAAAAGCAGGCCCCAGGCTGGTTTTTATAAAATTAGCCTGCTCTGTTGCTGTCATTAACATGCTGGGATTATTACCCCCATGTTCGGGCTCATTCTGAATGGTAACAGCATCTATGGTAATGCCATTGGCTTTCATGGCTTCGATATACTTTACAAAGTATTTGGCATAAACGCCGTAATACTCCGGTTTCAGGCTGCCCCCAACAGAACTGCCATTGGTCTTCATCCAGGCCGGCGCTGTCCAGGGTGTGGCTAAAATTTTTATAGACGGATTAATGGCCAGCACCTGTTTCAGTAAAGGCACTACATCTTCCAGATCTTTTGAGAGGCTGAACTTTGCAAGCTCTGTATCTGTTTCACCGGCGGGCAGATCATTATAAGTAAATACAGATGGACTCAGATCGGAAGCGCCCACGCTTACCCGCAGGTAGCTGATGCCTATACCGTCGCTGCTAAACAGCTCTTTCAGCAAATCGCTGCGTTCTGCTGCTCCCATTTTTTGTATAAGGTACGCACTGCTTCCTGTAAGCGTATATCCAAATCCATCAATAGTTTGATAAACATCAGCAGAATCTACATCTATCATTGGAAAGTTATTGGATACACTGGAAAAAGCCAGCGCTGATGCCTGTTTTTGAAATAATGCGGTTTGGTTACCATGAGTTATCCAGGCTTCGGCCTGATAATCAGCAGCTACAGGCGGCGGATTGGACGGGGGATTAGGGTTTCCGCCACTGTTTCCTTTATTGCATTGGGCGGAAATAGAAAGAATATATAATAATACAATGGGGTACTGGATAAAATTCTTCATAATGTCTGGTTTTTAATAAATGCAATTACTTCTTTTGCATTATCAGGATATATTTTAATCAAGTGCGTACGCAATTTAGCGGTGATTTTTTTCCCGGTATTTTCTTCAAGAAATACAATTGATTCGGAATGCTTCTCCGGCATGTGGCAATCTATGCAATTATTAATCAATGTTTCCCTGTTCTGCTTCTTAAATTTGCAAAAGCGCTCATTTTCGGAATGGCAGCTCATACATCGTTGGGAAAAGGTTCTTCTTTTCTGTGATTCGTTTTTATGCGGATCATGACAAGACAAACAGGTGAGCTCGCTTTTCTCAAAGCACTTGCTCATGCTTAATAAGCCGTATTGATTTCCATGAACGTCCAGGCTTTCAACACTGGTTGCCACTAAATTGTATGCATAAAACTCAGACAGCTTATCACCGGGTTTAAATGAAAAGGCAGGTTTTAAACTGCTCATAACGCCTGAGTGGCACAGGGCGCACATATCAATACTTTGTTGCCGGGAAAAGCTCCGGAGATTCATGATATGCCGGTCCGACGTCTCTTTATTGTTGCTGTTTGCCCAGGCAATATGATCGGCCCCGGGACCATGACATTTTTCACAGTCAATACCATATACAATTGTATTGGGATTAAATTTTTCAACCATGCCTTCCTGCGCTGTTATTTCAGCATATGAAGTATGGCATTCTAAACACCGCGAGGTAATAACCCTGTTTAAAAAAATCTTGTTTGGATACCCTGGGCTATTATACCATTTATCCCGGCTGTTAAAATAAGTAAGCGGTAGCTGCACTAAAATACTTTCCGACCAGTGCGCAAAAGATTGGGCATGCCTGCCAAAACCAAAATATATATCAGCTTTTTGCTTTATATTGTCCTTCTTTATATGTGCGACCTGATATACGCCATCATTTGAATACCGGCTTTCCACCCAATCCCCATCAGGGAATTTATAAGCACCGTTGTATAACTTCCAGTTATTCTTAATGGAATCAAATTTCATTGCGCCAGATGTATTAAAATGTGCAGAAGCTATATGATCTTTATAAATATTACTATGACATTTTTTGCAGACTTCAGCACCAATGTACCCCGACTTTTTGGCGGATTTTTTACCAGATGATTCCTGCTGGTTACATTGTACTAAAAAACATAATATACTCACAATTGATGCCACAACAACCTTTATTCTTTTTTTTATCACGAACTTGTTTAAACTTTTATTATTTAAGTTGTTTCTAAAAGAAAAATGTCGTCCTGAACCTGATCAGGGTCTTCCTGAAAATTCGAGGGCGTTGAGAATTGCATATTTCAAAACACATCGAACCGATATTGGGAATTTTTAATTCTCCAGCCACTTAAAAAACACTTTTCGTTGTTTTTTAAGGTCTAACCATCAATTAGTTGAAAATCAGTGTTGCCTCAAAATAGCCGTTTTTACGGGAAAAGGCTCATTTTACGACCATCAAAACCTCTTAATGCTGGCGCGCGTTTCCCATTTTCAGGTAAACCCTGATCAAGGATACATTTTTGCAAACCGGCTTTGGCATTCTGAACCTATCGAAACAGCCAGACATTCATTTTACGATCATTTTTGAAAAGTTTAAACAAGCTTAATAAATTGCTATTAAGGTAAAATTGAATTAGGGAAAATAAAACCATTTTGATGCCATCGTTGTAGTTCCACAATCTGTTTGCAGTGTTGCTACAATACTACCTGTAATTGGAGATTTTGTATTTGGAGTTCGCAACACAATATAAGTACCATCTCCTCCTGTGATCTTTGTCCAATTACTTGGGTATGACCAAGTAGCAGGAAACGATTTGATTCCTTTGTATATGCTTGTATTTGCATAGAAAGAATAAACAGTATTTGTTTGTAACGCTGTTTCACCTGTCAGTGGAACATTATAATCTGGGTAATTAGGATTAACTATTTCCTTGTTGAGTGTATCAAAATTTATACCTCCTTTGGACAATATCATACTTAAAGTAGGAGTATACCCCCCTGAGGTTGTCAACGTTGTACTATTGCAGTTTGTACAACTAAGAGTAGAAACAGACGAATTTACAGACCATATAATACTTGAACCATTAGGTATATATGATGCAGTGTAAGAATCTGTTCCGCATGTAATAGCATTTCCTACAATATTTGGTTTATTTATTGGATATAGATATTGTATTGCATATATGTCCCAAGAACTGAACCCAGATGTTGAAGACCAGGACTGGTTGTTATAATATTTATTAAACACAGAATTAGGATCAGGATCGGATCCCGAAGGCGAAGCGCCTATAGTATACGCGCCAACACTTACTCCATCCACTATATCATTCTGTGGTTCTTTCCCGTACCAGTTTGTATGGCGCAATCCGACTAAATGACCAATTTCGTGTGTTAATATATACTCTTTTTGAGAGGTTGAGTAACTGGAATAATTAAAATTAACAATAACTAATCCTCCTACGATTCCACTATGGGGAAATAGAGCCTTTGCAATAGTTCCTGAGCTTGAAAATTCTGTGGACAATCCTTGTCTAAATATAACATCTGCAGGCAAAGTAGATACTAATGCAAATTTTAAATTGCTATTAATATTATTAAAATTCTGTAAAGCATTTGCTATTGCTGGTCTCCAATTATCAGGAGATGAGTTATTGGGAATAGAAGGGTCTATAAATACAGTAATCCCTCGCTGATTTAATAAACTTATGGATGCTGTGTCTCTAATTGACGCTTGGCGTGGAGAAGTGCGCCTCAATAAGTTTTTGTTTATTAAAATATCCCCCTCCACTGTATAAAAACTATCTGTTTCCGATATTTGTGTTGTATCAAAACCCAACTTTAGAAGCCTCTGATAATCATTGGTCTGAAAAAGAATATTATTTGATGAAGTTTCCTCCTTATTACAACTGTAAAAGAAAAGAAAACCAGCAAAAATCAAATAATTTATCAGCCTCTTAAATCGAAAAATTGATTGGTTTTTCATATTGATGAATATTTTATTATATAATAAACCGCCATTTCAAAACAAGTAAGCTTGGAATCACATACTTTGCAAAAGTCTAAAACCTAGCATTTTAGATTATATCATGATTATCTACAGAATCCTTCCAGTTTGAAAAAAGCCTAAAGTCTTGCATCATATAGAGCTTTTACTTCATTTGCGCTCAAAGACTTATTATAAAGTCTGAATTGGTCTATTCCACCAACAAAAGAACTACCCCAGTCAGTAGTTTTTCCCGCTAATTTGAAGCCAGTAATCTTAGTTGCATCTAAAGATAATGCTCCATGCCCACTCCAAACCAAATCAACATGCTTCTGTCCATCCTTATAAAAAGTCATTGTTGAAGTAGTTTCATCATAAGTAAAAGCAAGATGATGCCATTGGTTATCATAAATCTTAGGCATTCTATTAGCCCCAACTAATTCAAACCAGTTTTCTCCTTTTGAATCAACAATAAAGAATTTAATAACTGCAGAATCTGTTGTAGCATTAGCTCCTGTATGATCAAAAATTAAAAACATTGTTGCGTTTGACCAATGACCGTTAGTTGAAGGAATGCTAAATAAAAATTGAGCATCACCAACGGGCACACCATCGTGCTTCTGCCAAAATGCAACAGAGATACTTGTACTTTTGGCAAAATCATTAGAATTTACATAGTTCAGATTTGCACCTTTTACACTATTAATAGCAGTTCCTCTTACTCCAGTTATATAACTAATATCAGAACTCACCGGGAACGAAGGGAACATTGATATACTATCTGCAAACCGGTAGCTTAACTTATTCCCGGCTTCCGTGCTCATAGAATCAAATGGTACATAAAACCGTAAGGCGGTTGTTGGGGTGACCGGGGTGTCGGAAGGATATGCTCCCAATACCGGCCGCTCCATTTTCTGGCAGGCGGAAAAGAGCAGACATGCTATAGCAATTATAGGATATACAATTATACTTTTCATTGTAGTAATTTTAAATTTGTGTTCGTGCCAATAAATAATAATAATAATTACCATTCAGGGTTTTGTTTTAATACACCCCCGGCCAGGTCAATAGCTGCCTGCGGAATAGGATGGTAGCGGCACCTGTTTGAATAGCCAAACGGTCCTAATACAGCAACCGCATCGCCCCACCTTACCAGGTCATAAAACCGGTATCCTTCCATTGCAAATTCCCATCTCCTTTCACTCTTAATG
Organism: Niabella aquatica; assembly: GCF_054779315.1. Lineage (NCBI taxonomy): Bacteria > Pseudomonadati > Bacteroidota > Chitinophagia > Chitinophagales > Chitinophagaceae > Niabella > Niabella aquatica. The sequence goes on along the minus strand of NZ_BAAGYM010000014.1, from coordinate 119,528 downwards.
GCGTTGCGCATTTGAAGCTGATTACTAAATGGAATATATGGCACAATCGATCTACTTTGGCCCAGAAAACCACTGGCCCGGCTTCTGATCATTTCCAGCATTGCAGCAGCAGTAGCCCCGTTACCTTTTTCATTTGCAGCTTCAGCCTTCATCAAAATCACGTCTGCATACCTTATGATCCGCCGGTTGATCCACCGACCTACATTTCCTTTTGCCCATCCGGCAAATGTTCGCATCGCCGGATCGCCATACACTTTCTTGTTCCAGTATTTTTGCGCCAAGCCACCAGAACCATTATAGTTGGTAAATGCCGGTAACGTAAGCCCGTATCCGCCATCTGCTTCTCCGCCATCATATTGCCCTGAATATAGAATAGTTGCTCTTTTGCGTGGATCGTCTGCAGGCCAGTCTGCAACCAGCTTATCGGTAGGTGTATTCCAGCCCCAGCCAAAGTCCCAGTAATCCGATGCCCCATTCTGCCTGATATTCTGACAAACACCCCAGTTAGATCCCTGGTCGTTTGCTCCTACGGTTGCTGCATTAGCCCCTACCATAGCCTGCATTTCAAAGATTGATTCAGGCCCGTTTTTCCCTTTGCCATCCAAACCGTCTTTCCATATGTCGGTAAACTTAGGCAGGGAGTATTTGTTTAACGCAATAACCTTATCGCACCTGTCTATAACAGAATCCCACATTTGCCGGAATAAAAAAGTTTGGGCAGCCAAAGCATAAGCCGCACCAACCGTTAATCTTCCGTTAAACCCGTCCCCATACTCTTCTGAATTGCGGGGGAGCAGGCTCTCTGCAGCATGAAGATTTGAGTCTATGAACGCATATACCTGCGCTACGGTTGACTTAGGCCTGATCGCATCGGCAGGTTTCTCCACGCGAAAATTAATAATAGGTACCTCTCCATAAGCCTTTACCAGTTCAAAGTAACTATACGCCATAAAAAAGCAGGCTTCGCCCACATTTCTCAGTGAAGCAGCATCTGTTAAATTATTTTGCCGGGCTATGTATAATGAAGTATTGGCGGCATTAACAAGTGTATAGTGATCGTTCCAGTAAGTATCCGGTGCCCAGCCGCTTTTTGCGTACTGGTACTGGTCGTACATTCCCGTTACTTCGCTGCCATCACCGGCATCACTTCCTTTTTGGGCATCATCGTCCCTGATGCTATGAAAATCCAGCCATACTAATTCCGTAAGCCCGGAATAAGTCCTCATCAGCCGGTACATATTATATGATTGCGATTCCAGCGCACCCTGCTTCAAATCGGGCAATGTGGCGGTAAGCGGTTCTCTGTCCAGAAACTTTTTGCAACCCACTAAGGCAATTGCAAAAGCTAAAAAAGTAAAATATTTTATATACGCTCTCATCGTTTACAGATTTTATAATTTAAAAAGTTACATTTAAACCAAAGGTTGTTATTCTCGGGATTGCATTGCCTCCAAAATCAAAACCAAAAGCCGTAGCATCTCCGCCATATTCTGGCGAATAGCCGCTGTTATGCTTCCATGTTTTCAGGTTTTGTATATTGGCAAATATTCTTGCACTTTTAAATCCGGTTTTAGCAATCAGCGTTTGAGGTAAGGCGTATCCAAGTTGTAAGTTTCTTATACGTATATAACTTCCATCTTCAATATTATAAGTAGAACCATTATAATTAAATCTGTGGGCCTGTCCAAGAATAGGGGTCCAGTTAGAAGTACCTTCTCCATGCCACCGGTTCACCTGCATTTCTGCATAATTAACACGCTGGAAAGGCGACTCAAGCGATGCCCAGGTTCTGAACACCTCATTGCCATAAACCCCGTTAATGTCCACTCCAAGGCTTATGCCCTTATAGTTAAGGGTAACACTGCCTCCATAAGTAAAATCGGGCGTTGGATTCCCTATAATGGTTCTGTCATCAGGATTAACAACACCATCCCCGTTCACATCTTTAAATTTGAAATCGCCCGGGCCATAGGAACCTCCAATACCACTTGCATCAGGCGAGGTAATCACATCGGCCCAGCTTTGGTAAATACCTTCAACAACATACCCGTAAAAATAACCAATAGGGTATCCAACCTGTGTAACAGCCTGTGCCGCATTATTATTGGTAAATCCACGTATTACTTTACCTGCGGGAAGGTCGCTGCTTAAAGACAGTACTTTGTTCTTTAAGAAGGTGATGTTTCCTGTAACCCCCAAGGTTAAATCCCTGGCAATTCTATTATTGTACGCTGCAGAAATTTCAGTACCCCAGTTTTTTAAACTGCCCGCATTTAATAAAGCGCTTTTCAAACCTAATGCACTGTTATCAATAAAAGTCATCAGGTCTTTTGTGGTTTTGCTGAAATAGTTGATTTCAAAGTTCAGGCTATTTCCAAATGCAGCACCTTCCAGGCCGATTTCATGAGAATGCACCTGCTCCCATTTTAAGTTGGGGTTGGGGAAATACAGTTCATCGGCCGCAGTATATACATTTGTTCCAAACACCGCCGTTTGCCCGCTTGAAAGCAAAGGGTATAGCGGGTAATCCAATTGTGTTCCGGTATTTTGGTTATAGGCACTTTGATTGCCTAAAACACCTACAGATCCTTTAAGTTTCAGGAAATTGATCTTATCTTTTATAGCAGCGAAAAAATCCTCTCTTGATATTTCCCAGGCAGCACCTATTGCCCAAAAGCTTTGTGCAGGTACAGACCTGTATAACCTTGAAGAAGCATCGCTGCGGTAAGAGGCATTGAAATAGTATTTATTTCTATAATTATATAAAGCCCGTGCTAAACCAGAAACTGTAGTATATTCATTTTGACCTGACGTAGCCGTTGTTGCCAACGGATCCTGGAACCCGTTATTTATATACCAGAACCGTTCATTATCCGGAATAGGTTTTGCTCCAACTTTAGTGGACTGGCTTGCTGTGCCCTGTCGTCCAAAATAACCAAAATAATAAGTGGTAAATCCGGCTGTAGCTGTAAGATTATGATCTCCAAATTTCTTTTTATAAGTTAATATATGATCTTGCTGAAACTTCCTGTATGTGTCATCGTTCTCCTGAACTTTTGTAAGGGGGCTATATATAACTGCCGAATCAAAAACGGGGCTGTATGCGTAATACGCAGGTGTATACTGACGTTTATTTACGTTACTTATATCTGCATACACAGTTGAACGCCAATTCAGGTCCTTCGTAATATTAAAATCAAAGAAGAAACTGCCCACTGTTCTGTATTCAAAGTTTTTTACTTTATTCCATTCATTTTCCAGTTTGAGTAGAGGGTTCACAACCCCGGCAGTCTGCAGGCTGGGATCCAGCGAATAATACAGGTCCACGTCAACCGAATCGGTAGGATTTCCATAAAGGTCTCTTACGCGCATGCTTTTGATGCCCGAAGGAATTTGAGGAACAACTTTTCTTGCATCATCTAAAATGCTGCCTACATCGTAAGGATTATTCTGCCTGGATGCTATAAGATTTACGCCTATTTTAATATTTTGGGTAACCTTAAACTCATCAGAAAAATTAATATTCAACCTGCTTAGCTGCTGATGCTTAATAATACCTTCATCATAAATATATCCAACGCCCAGGTTCAGTTTATTTCTATCAGTGCTTGCAGAAAGGCTCAAATTGCTTATAGACTGACGCCCAGTACGTGTAACTGCGTCGATCCAGTCTGTATTTGCGCCGCCAATGATATTAGGAATATCTGTGGAGCCAGCATACCGTAGCTCTTCCGCATAAAGTTCTGCAAACTGCTGGGCATTGGCCAGCTTTATTTTATCAACCAATTGTTTAACCCCATAAGAGCTATTGAAGTTAACGGTTACCTGGCCCGATTTAGCACGCCTGGTAGTTATTGCAATAACACCTGTAGCTCCTTTTACACCAAAAATGGCTAAAGAGGACGGATCTTTTAATATTTCTATGGACTCTATGTCATTAGGATTCAGATAATCAATGTTATCCTGAAAAATACCGTCCACAACAAACAAGGGTTTAACCTGACCGATACTACCCGTACCTCTTATTCTTATATCGGGTGCTGAACCCGGGGTTCCGTTATTCACTACACTTAACCCTGCCACTTTTCCCTGTAATGATGCCACGGGATTCGTATTGGGCTTGTCAGCAATTTCTTTACCTTCAACCTTGGTGATCGACCCCGTCAGGTCTCTTTTGGCAGCGGTACCATAACCGATGACCACCACTTCATCCAGATTTGAAACAGCAGCAACAAGTTTAACATCGATCACGGTCCGGTTTCCAACAATTACTTCCTGCTCCTGGTAGCCTACAGCGCTGAATACAAGAACAGCTCCGTCTCCCACTGTGATTTTATATTCACCGGCATCATTGGTGCTCGCCCCGTTTTGAGTGCCTTTTTCTAAAACGGTGGCGCCGGGAACGGGATCGCCGGTAATAGCAGTCACTTTACCCGTGATGGTTATTTGCCTTTTTTCTTCCTCAATTGTAGATACAATGGCAATCAGGTTTTTATTTAGTTTTTTATACGCCAGGTTATTACCTTCCAGTAATTTGTTAAGCACTTCGGTTACGGTGGCCTGTTCTGCATGAAAATCAAGCTTCGATTTTAGCCCGCTTAGCTCATAGTTATACATGAAACGGTAGCGCGTGCTCTTTTCTATTTCTGTAAGCACACTTTTTACATCGGTGTTTTTAAGGTTCAGCGAAATGCCCTGGCCGGAAGCGTTGCCCGCCTGTACCTGAAAAGCAGTAAATAAAATAATAGCGATAACAAGCTTCATAACAAGCAAAGTTTTGAGCAGCACCCTGCAAAGAGGCGCAACCGCCTCCTTAGGTACGTTTTTTTTCATACTTTTGATTTTAGAGTTAAACAATAGGAATTGCTTTTTTACTACGGCATTCCGTTTATCTTACAACCGGTGAATGTTCCCGCATTCCCGGTTTCTTATTTTATAATCGTTATATTTTTATCTTTTATTGAGTAATGAAATGGCGCAATTTGTTGCAACGCTTTTAACGCTTCGTCAATCGTTTCGTCTTCAAACACACCACGCAGGCGGTAAGCCGCTACTTCTTCGCTCCCGAAGTTTATTTTTACATCATACCATCGCTCCATTTTGGCAGCTATTTCGCGGAACGTTTCTCCCTCAAATAATAACCGGTTATGTATCCAAGAAGTTTCTGCAATCAATGAATCGCGGTCTACAGGCATTATTCTGGAAATGAGGAAACCCCGTGGTTTATTTTCCTTTTCATGCAGCGTATGACCCGCCGGATCTTTGCCTCCCGATTTTGTGAAGATTAATTTTTCATGCGGGTGCAAAAGTATTTTAGGAATATCCGGGTTCAGCTTGTTGCTTACCTGTATAGAGCCGTGAATAAGCGTTGCCTCAATGGTGGCTTCTTCTTTATACGATTTTACATTGAAGGCCGTGCCGAGTACTTTGATGTCAATCTCTGATGTGTGCACGATAAACGGGCGTGTTTTATCCTTTCGTACATCAAAATAGGCCTCACCATCGAGATATACTTCGCGCAGCCTGCCATTAAATTTTTTATCGTAATGAAGCTTTGAGGCTGCATTCAACCATACTTTTGACCCGTCGGGCAATAAAACCTCGGATTTGGCACCCAGGGTGGTGGCAATAACATTTGCATTTCCAGGCACAGCTTGAGACGATCGCCTATAGTGATTGATCATCAACGCCAATACAAAAACCACTCCCGTTAAAGCGGCCGCAGCCACCCATTTTTTCCATGGCAGGGCTTTTATAGCAGGCCGGATTTGAACAACAGGCAATGAACCGGTAACAGCCGCTTTGCTCATAATCTCCTGAAAGTGCACATCATCCCTGATATTCAAAAAATCCGATACGGTCTTACTTTTCCAATAAGACTCCAGTAGTTCTATAAAATAATGATCCTGCGGATGTTCTCTAATCCAGGTATGCAATTCATCCAGCTCTTCTGGAGTTGCCGCACCTGATAATTTCCGGGACAATAATATGGCCGCTTTTTCGTGCATAAAAGCATTCGCTATCTATAAGACAGTGCATACAACAGTTCACCCTAAAAAAAATCTTATTATTTTTTTTGAAACCGGGCAGGAAAGTAATCAAAATATCCTTTTACACTCGCTGCTATCCGTTTAACGGCAATAACCATTTGTGCATCAACCGTTTTTTCAGAAATATTGAGCACCTCGGCCACTTCCTTATATCTCAGCCCGTCTTCGCGAACAAGCTTAAAGATTATTTTGCATTTCGGAGGCAGGTCTTCTACCGCTTTTTTTATTTTTCTGAATATTTCAGCAGAGATCATTTGCTGGTCGGGCCGATCATCCTCGCTCAGCGCAATGTTGATGAAATCAAATTCTTTTGAAGAATTTTCCCGGCTCTTACTGGAAATGTAGTTTAAAGAGGTGTTTTTTATGGCGGTGTATAAATAGGTGGTCAGATTATCTATTTCAAGAAGCGTTTCTTTTTTTTTCCAGATTTTTATAAATACTTCATCAAAAATTTCTACAGCGGCATCCTTGTTTCTCGTTATAGAATAAGCAAATACGGTTAAACGCTCTGCAAATAGATTAAAAAGCTCCCGGAAGGCATGTTCATCTCCCGAAGCAACGCGTTGTTTCAGCTTTTCAACCGGGGCTTCATCTGTTTTTAAAAACCGGAACATATTATACAGCAAGCTTTATTATGTAAATATAAGAAAAGAACCAATAACCTAACGTTGCATGGTTCCGATAGCTGTATTATATAAACCTTAAAGCAAAATGCATAAATCTTAAAATAAAATGTTGGGGTACAACCATCTTTAATTCAATGTCAAAATCAATTACAGATTTGCACATAATCTCTGGTGTAATGCAATTTTTTTATCGGCGGGATGCAATAGATTTTTTTGCTGCCACAGGAAAACAGTACAATAAATACTAAAAAATAGTGGCTTATTTATTATTGCAATTGCTTATCATTATTCATTTTATAGATGAATGGCTGCTTAAAAAACTAAGCAGCCATTAAATAAAATGGATTGAAAGTACCTATATAGACTTATTGATAAACGCAGCGCTTGAAGGTGCTGCATCCTGACCAGGGAAAATGGTAATGCAATTGCAAAACCAATTATATCACCTCACCTGCAACGCCGTTGGTACTTCGCCTGCCTGAATGGCTCTGTTCAACACCAACGGCGATAAATCTATCCTGGACAGGAATATTTTAATGATATTTCAATCATTCTAAACTATTTGTTTGCCAGTCCCAATTTATACAAAGCCTTGATATAGTCATCTTTCAATGGCTCATTAAATATTTTCAGCTCATCGATCATACCTGTCATTGGTGCTACTGCGCCATCGCTCCCAGTTTTTCCCGGTATACCATTATAATTTGAGCCGATTATAAACTCGTTCGGTTCAAAGGAGTTAAACAGGTTGGTAGTTCCCCTGTTAGGAAAGTTCCCCACCTTAACACCATTCAACCAGTTATTAAAAACACCTGTAGTAATATCATAAGTCAACACGATATGATTCCAGTTGTTCAAATTAGTTTTGTCCAGTACATTATTCAGGTTATCTTCAACAGAAGCAGCAGCCCCTCCAGTTATTTTCCTGAAAGTTGGGTTTATCCTTAATACAGAATCGTTAGTGGCTGGGTAAGACTGAGTGTTAAGAAGAAAGTTAATATTGCCGTTAATAGCAGAATCCTTTTTCGCCAGCTGCAAAACCATCGTGCGCTTGCTGCCGTTATTTTTCACTTTTACCCACACGCTTATGCTCCATGATTTAAATACATCTGCCTTAAAAGCGTCAAACTGTTTGGCAAAATACAAATAGCCAGCGGTAAGGCTCAGCGCTTTACCTTTCACGCCTCCATCTACCAAAGCGTCATTTGTTGTTTGCGTTGGTGCAGTATTGGTTTTCAGCTCACTTCTTGAATCATCAAAGCTCCAGTAAGCTACCAGCTTTTTGGGGTTGATCTCATCCGAGCTGGAATAGCCATCAATCTTTCCTTCGTAATCAGCCGGAGAAACATCCGGCAGATTATTGGGATTGCCATCCTTTTTACAAGAATCAGATACAATAGCAATAAGCCCTAATAATAAAAATGAGTAAAATCTGTTATACCTCATCTTAATAAAATTTAATTTTCTTAAATAGATTAATTAATAACCGGAATTTTGTTTAAGTACCCCTTTGCTCAAATCAATCTGAGTTCTGGGAATGGGTAATAATACATCCCTGTCATCCCTGAAGTTTGTTTTGCCTACTGCATTTAAAGTTGAAGCGGCAATACCCCAGCGCACCAGGTCAAAAAAGCGATCATGCTCCATAGCCAGCTCAATCCTGCGCTCACGCCTTATTGCTGCTCTTAAAACAGACTGATCTGTAGCAATCACATCAGGAAGAATAGCATTATTTCCGGCCCTTGCCCTTGCTCTAACAGAGTTGAGTGCAGTTCTTGCTGCCGTGATATTCGCTTCTCCACCTACTTCATTTGCCGCTTCGGCAAACATCAGTACTACATCGGCATATCTAAGTATCCGCACATTCATCCACCAACCAAACTGGTGTCCAACAGCGCTCCGCATAGCGGGATTGGTATATACTTTATTGTTGTATGTGGGATTGGGCAACCCCGTTGGCAGGCGCTCTCCATAAATAGTAACAGCGCTATCGCCGGTAGTATATAAAATTGTTCGTTTCCTGCGCGGGTCTCCGGCTTCATAAGAAGTGTCCAGATTCCGGCTGGGTGTATACCAGCCCCAACCCAGGTTCCAGCTACCGCTACCTCTAACACCAATGGTTTGAGCATACTGTACCCCATTGTCCGTTTTTGTAACAAAGCTTGCTGTGGCCTGTACTTCAAATAGTGATTCGGAGCTGTTCTCCCCTACTTCTCTGAAAATATTATCATAAGAAGTGTTTAAATTATACTGGCCGGATTTCATTACTATCTCTGCAGCTGTCATCGCCTGCGCCCACTTTTTTTGTGTCAGATATACTTTTGCCAAAAGGCCGTTTGCCGCGCCGTTTGTTAATCGGCCGGGGAACTTTTGCGGATCCCAGGAAGGCGGAAGGTATTGCGCTGCAAACTGCAGATCGCTCTCTATTAAAGCATACACCTGAGCAGAAGTGCTTTGAGGAACATTACTTTGAGCGGCCGGATTATCAAAGATCCTGTCAATAATAGGAATGTTTCCGAACAGGCGCACCAGCATAAAATATCCATAGGCGCGGATGAACTTCGCTTCCGCTTCAGATTGATTTTTAACGTCACTTGTCGCCTCTATCGCACTATTGTTTTGTACCTGATCAATAGCAATATTAGCCTTATTAATTAAGCCAAAATAGCCTTTCCAGAGCATGTCTGTATAATCATTCGATGAATAGTTTGGCTGTACCGGAAAATTATCCATATCAATAGTTGCGGCGCCGCCATCGGATGGGGTACTACCCTTGTCTCCATCATCACTTCTGATGCCGGTAGCACAAATAAAAGCCTGGCTATGCACATTAAAAGCCCTTAGCTCTGCATAAGCTGCAAATAAATACGTATCATAAGGGCCTGAGCCACTGGGATAAGGATACGTATCTGATGTATACTTACCCTGCGGATCACGATCTAAAAAACCTTTCTTACATCCGCCAAAAATTAATGCCATAACAATAAGCAACAGCATTAGCCTGATTGACTGAATTGGATTTGTATATTTCATAAATACGAGAATTAGTAGTTAAAAAGTTACGTTTAAGCCAAAAGAATATACTGCAGGAGTGGGAAACAATCCGTTATCTGAACCACTGGCAATAGGATCATTAAGCGGAGCCTCCGGTGTGTACCCCGTAGTTTTTGAAAATGTAGCTATATTCTGACCACTTACGTATACTCTTAATTGTTTTATAGACGCTTTCTGAAGCAGCTTTTGCGAGAAAGTATATCCCACCTGGAGCGTTCTTATACGGAAATAATCACCCGGTTCAAGAAAGTAATTGCTAAAGACATAGTTATTGCCTCTTGTATTGTCCAGAATAGGCTCAATATTCGTACTTCCCGGACCGGTCCATGCGCCGAGGCGATTGCTTTCATAATTCAGCGGGGCGAAAATTGCAGTGCGCCGTTGTGTATATACCTTGTTCCCCGCAACTCCCTGGCCATCTATCATAAAGTCAAAACCTTTATAGCCCAGGTTTATTGAGGCTCCAAAATTATGAGGCGGAAAAGGCGTTCCCAGATAAGTCCTGTCTTTGGAATCTAATATTCCGTTATTATCTACATCTTCAAAAGCTATATCCCCCACCCTGGAAGTTGGAAAGCTGGCCATACGGTCAAAGTCGGCAGTAACCTGGTAGATACCTATCTGGCGGTATCCGTAAAAATAGCCGATCGATTCTCCTGTAGTGGTTCTATTAGTGCCACCGTTTCCTATTATTTCAAAATTTATGTTATCCCCTATCGAGGTCACCTTGTTTTTGTTGTAGCTGTAATTTGCAGAAAGCCCGTAGGTAAAATCGCCGATCTTGTCTCTCCAGCTTAAAGCCACCTCAATACCCCTGTTGGAAATAGTTCCCAAATTTGTTTTATAGGTATAATTTCCAGCCGTTCCCGGCAGGGTCAGGTTGGTGATAATATCTTTGGTAGTTCTGTCGTAAAATGTAATTTCAGGAGATAACCTGTTATCCAGCAGCCGGGCATCTATTCCCACATCTATACCACGTACTACTTCCCAATGCAGGTTAGGATCGGGGACATATTCGGGGGTTACACCCGGGTATATCCTGTCTCCAAAAATCCCTGAATTGCGGTTGGTAAGGCCTGGAAGGTATAAATTTGGCGCAAGTCCCATTCCGCTTCCTACGGTTCCCCATGCGCCCCGCAGTTTCAAGAAATTAATACCAGAAATGTTTTTAAAGAAATTTTCTTCACTTATTACCCAACCTAAGCCTATACTACCGAAATCGCCCCAACGGTTTGCTTTGGAAAATTTCGAGCTTCCGTCCCTGCGATAGCTCAGGTTAACGAGATACCTGTTATCAAAAGCATAGTTTACCCTCGCAAATAACGACATAAAAGCCTCCTCTGATCCATTACCTACATTTGACAACGGATTATTGGGGTTTACAATATCAAGATACCAGTAATCTGGATCTCTGGGTATATTTAAAGTGGTATCGGTTCTGCTTCCACCTACTTTTGCATTGCCCTGAAACAGGGTTGTAAAACCGGCTAATGCCGTAATAGTGTGTTTTTCTACAGTTTTAGCAAATGTAAGCGTATGATCCTGCTGGAATTTTCTATACTGTATCTGCTCCTGGTTTACCGAAGTCCTTGCAAGGTCATTAAATGAGGTATCTGTTTTGCTGACCCCTTCTCCCAGGTTGATATACCTGTATGGAAGCGGAGTATAGCCCCTTGTATTATTAAATCCTAAATCTGTATAAAAAGATGAGCGCCAGGTAAAATTTTTAAGGAATTTGATTTCACCAAAAATGTTTCCGACGGCCCTGTACCCGTCTTTAAGAGAATTACCATTGGTTTGATTAATCCTTGCAACCGGGTTTGCAATCTGTGCTCTTTGAAACCCAGGCATACTGTAATAAAGGTCATCACCGGCCTGCACAGGAACAATAGGAGCAGCCCGGAGCGCGTAATTGAATACTTCATCAGAAGGGCTGTTCTGTTTCCAGTAGAAACCTGTTACATCACCTCCTACTTTAATATTATCAGTAATGCGTATTTCCTGGTTTAAACGGGCGATTAACTTCTTATAGTTATCATATTTTAAAACGCCTTCCTGTACGTTATACCCGAGACTGAACAATGTAGTAGTTTTTTCTCCGCTGTTAGCAATACTTAATGTATTATTGTTAATCATTGCATCCTGAAATATCAGGCTCTGCCAATCGGTATTTGCTGTGTAGTTCTTATAATCAAATGCTGCAGCACCCAGGTTCTGGAGTTGCATATTGTAAAGCTTTTTGAATCCTTCTGCGTCTGTCAGATCTATTTTATTGATTACTTTTTGCACCCCGACAGAACTTTGAAAGGAAATTCTTGTTTGTCCCCTGGCTGCTCTTTTTGTAGTAACAATAATCACCCCGTTACCTCCCTGAAGTCCAAAAATAGCAATAGAAGAAGGGTCTCTCAATATTTCCATACTCTCTATATCGCCTGGATTCAGGTAATCTATATTGGTTTGAAAAACACCATCTACCACATATAAAGGATCGGTATTGCTGGTGCTGTTTACTCCTCTGATGCGAACAGTAGGCGAAGAACCGGCACGGCCGCTGTTAACAATCGTTAAACCGGCAACCTTTCCCTGCAATGAGCTCATGGGATTCGTATTGGGCAGTTTTGCTATATCTTCCCCTTTTACAGAAGTAATAGTCCCTGTCAAATCTCTTTTCTTTTGCGTACCATACCCAATCACCACCACCTGCTCCAGGCTCTGGGAAGAGGTAGTAAGCACTACGGCTATTTCAGTTCTGCCGTTCAGCGCTTCTTCCTTTTCATTATATCCTACCGATGAAAAAACCAGGATAGCGTTTGCATCCGGCACTGTAAGGGTAAAGCTTCCCGAGGAATCAGTAACCGTACCGATAGCGCTTCCTTTTACCTGTACAGAAGCATTGGGCACCGGAGAACCTTTGTCATCTATTACCATCCCGGTAACAGTAAGGTCCTTTTTCTTTAACGGGTCGTCTTTTATCACAATCAGCCTGTCGGGCATATGGCTGTAGGTAAGCGAAGTACCCATCAATAACTGATCCAGCACATCCGTTATGCCGGCCTCTTTTGCGTTAATGGTGATCTTATTTTTTAAAGCAGGTAAATCGTTATTATACAAAAAACGATAGCTGGTTTGCTGCTCAATAGAAGCCAGCACCTCTGCTATAGGAACCTTTTTAGCACGCAGGTTTACACGGCCCTGGCCAAAACTGCTGGCAGACAGGTTTAATGTAAACAAAAGCATAAAGGCAAGCATTAGTTTCATAATAAGTAAAAACTTTGATTTTAATGGATGGTTCATCTTTTTTTGTAGGGTTTCCATGTAAAACGGTTGTTTAATTGATGTAATATTTGATCCGGGTCTTTCAAGCCACCTTCCTTTAGCCGGGTAATGTTTTATTTTGCAGCACTGATAATAACTTCATGAGCGTTTATTTTATAATGAAATGGATTTGCGGTTTGCAGGGCTTTTAAGGCAGCTTCTAACGACTCGTTTTCAAAAGAACCTGTAAAGCTTAAATTTTTTATGATCTCATCTTCAAATACAAATTTTACATGATAACGGTAAGCCATTTTATTGGTTACCTGCTCTAAAGTTTCTCCTTTAAAATCGATCCGGCCATATATCCACGATGTTTCAGTCCGAAGCTCTTCTTTAATGGTACTATCAACAGGCAATAGTGCAATAGCGCTGTTATTACCGGCAACGGCTCCTTGCTCTACCTGATTTAAAACCGTTTTAGGAATTACTATTTTCTGGTTGGGATACAGCATAATGGGCTGAAAATGATGGTCATCGTTTTTTGTAACTTTTACCAGGCCCCGGTATAACGTAGTTTGTATTTCCTTATCTTCTTCGTAACCTTTTACATTAAAAGCTGTGCCCAGCACATTAATATTTATTTCATTTACATGTACAATAAATGGCTGCCGCGCATTTTTAATTACATCAAAAAAAGCCTCTCCCACCAGCCTTACTTCGCGTGTCGGGCCCTTAAAATCATTTTCAAAAAACAATTTTGACCCGGCATTCAGCCATACTTTACTGCCATCGGGTAGTATGGTAGCTTCAGGCCTAGCTACCGATGCCGACACTAAAGGTTTTAAAGCTATTGCGGACTTTTCCTGCCTGCCGCTAAAAAATAAAAAATACCCGGCGCATATAAGCAGTATCATGCTGGCAGCAACAGCCCATGCCCTCCCTTTAAATGAACGGATTTTTTTAACCGGATTTTCATTCTCCAGCAATGCCGCTTTAGAGAATATTTTACTGATAGTATCTGCTTCGGGCTCGGGTGTGGCTACATCATTTCCCGTTACAGCTTCCCTGTTGGTTAGCTGCAACAACCAGTCATATTGTTGCTGCAGCTGAGGATTTTGCTGCAGCAATGCCTGAAATGAGCGGTACTCGGCTTCGGTAGCTTCATGAAAAGCACACCTGGCCATAAGCACCCATATATCTGTTTCGTTATCCATGTAGAAACAATCCTTCTACAATAAGGACTGTTAAAAAAAGATAATCTACTAAAAAATAGTGCTGATTTTTTTTATACGGTTGCTTTAGCTGTTTTATGCGTTGGTCTAGCAATGCCCATAGCCTCACAAATACGCTTTACAGCTATTGCCATTTGCGCATCGATGGTGTTTACAGATATGTTTAATATAGCGGCCACTTCCTTATACCGCAGGCCATCTTCCCTTATCAGTTTAAAAATCATCTTACAGCGGGGTGGAAGATCTTCTATGACATCGTTTACCCGATTCAGCATTTCCGAAGTAATAAATATAGAGTGGGGATCCTGGTGTATAGCTTCCACAGTAGGATTTAAATCATCAAACGGCGCTGTTATGAGTTTACTGGCTTTATCTGAAAGCTTGCTTAGCGACTGGTTTTTTGTTGCAATGTACAGGTATACAGATATATTTTCTATGCCTGCCAGTGTGCCTCTTTTGCTCCAGAGCTTCACAAAAACATCCTCAACCGCTTCTTCGGCCATCTCCATGGAGTGGAGTATGGAGTTGGAAAAAGCAATAAGCCGCTTTGCATACATGGCATATAGCCGTGCAAATGCAGTTTGATCGTTATTGTCAATTTGATCGAGGAATTTATTTACTTTATTAGAGTCCTTTTCCGACATGCAAAATCGTTTCCGTTACATTATTTGAAAATACAACATTCTATTAACACAATTGTTTTATTTATAAAAAATTTCTTTACCCTCTGCGCCAGCTTGTTTTTGTATCTATCTTTAATGCCATTTCCTAACAAATTAGTAATCAGGTATGCCTGACAATGACATCAGAGTATGTATATTTGCAGAAATGGCTTGATTTTTGAGTATGCGACCCGTTTCAAATAATTAATACTGTGGCATTAGGACAATCTCTACAACAAAAACTTTTACAAAAGCTTTCACCTCAGCAAATTCAGCTAATGAAACTGCTGCAGGTACCTACTGCAAACCTGGAAGAAAGGATCAAGGAAGAGCTGGAGGCTAATCCGGCACTGGAAGAAGAAGGCCAGCAAAAAGAGGAAGATGAATATGCAGATGAATTTACCGGTAATGAAGAATCAGATCCTTACGAAGAACAGGATGGCAGCGTAGACGATTATGATAACATTGATGTTACCGAATACCTGCACGATGACGACGGCGAGATAGCAGAGTATAAGACCCGCGATGATAATTATACTGACGACGATGAAAGCCGCCAGCTGCCTATAAAAACAGAAGCTACCTTTTACGATATGCTGGTAAGCCAGCTGGGCCTGCTTTCGCTGGACGAGAAACAAAAAAAAATCGCGGAACACATTATTGGCAGCATAGATGAAGACGGATATTTACGCCGAGATACGCCTGCTTTGGTGGACGACCTGGCCTTCAGGCAAAACATAGAAACCTCTGTGAAGGAAGTGAACAGCATCATTTCCCAGATACAGCAGTTCGACCCGCCCGGGGTAGGCGCAAGAGATTTGCCGGAATGCCTTTTATTACAGCTTAAAAGGCAAAAGCAGGAAGGGAAGGAAGTAGATACCGCTATCCTTGCTATTGAAAAGTATTTCGATGAGTTTACCAAAAAGCATTATGAGAAAATCCAGCGGGGGCTCGGTCTTGAAGATGAGGAACTGAAAGAAGTCATGCAACAGATCATCAGGCTTAATCCCAAACCCGGTGGCAATATAGGCGCTGTGAACAAAGCAGAAAGCTATGTAGTGCCCGACTTTTTTATTTTGAACAATAACGGCAAGCTGGAGCTTACATTGAACAGCCGCAACGCACCCGAGCTCCGGATCAGTGAAGGGTATAAAGACATGATGAAGGAATACAGCCGTGGCAATAAAAAAGATAAACAGCAGAAGGAAGCAGTGCTCTTCATCAAACAAAAGATAGATGCGGCCAAATGGTTTATTGATGCTATTAAACAGCGCCAGCACACTTTGCTCGATACCATGAGCGCTATTATGCATCACCAGGAAGAATTTTTCCTTACCGGTGATGAAACTGCCTTAAGACCTATGATTCTTAAAGATATTGCAGAAAAGACCCATCTCGATATCTCTACTGTAAGCCGTGTGGCCAACAGTAAATTCGTACAAACCGAATTTGGCACTTACAGGCTGAAGTTTTTCTTTAGCGAATCGTTGAGCACCGATAGCGGCGAAGAGGTTTCCACCAGGGAAGTGAAGAAAATACTGAGCGATATGATAGAATCAGAAAGCAAAAAGCATCCGCTGAGCGATGAAAAGCTTACAGAATTATTACAGGAAAAAGGGTACAATATCGCACGCCGCACAGTTGCCAAATACCGCGAGCAGCTAAATATACCCGTGGCAAGGTTGAGAAAGGAGCTGGTGTAAGGGACGTTCATAGTTCATGGTTAATAGTTCATAGATACTGGTTGCTGGATACTGGATAGCGGATGCTGGTTGCTATCTAACGTCTAAGTACTAACTATCTAATGTCTTCAACTTTAAATCCAATCAAACACGTAATATAGAAATTCTATACGCATAGCAACTATGTGTCCTGATCTGAAACCAGTATCCAGCAACCAGTATCCAATAACCAAAAACCAGCATCCAGAAACCAGAAACCTGCAACTGACCTCAGTCATTCCGTGCTCATTAAAATCAAGCTGTATTAATCAAATAATACTAAGTTTGCGCACATAATCAGGAATATTAAATTATTAAATCTCAAATAAATTATGTCCGTTATTGTAGTAGGGTCTATGGCCTTTGATGATATTGAAACCCCTTTTGGCAGATCCAACAAAATTATTGGCGGCGCCGGAACCTATATTGCTTATGCTGCATCCAACTTTGTTCAGCCTGTAAAGCAGGTCTCGGTGGTGGGTTACGATTTTCCCGATGAAGAGCTGGAAGAACTGCGTAAACGCGGTGTGCATACAGAAGCCGTTGAGGTTGTTACAGACAGGAAGTCTTTCTTTTGGGCCGGCAAATATCATTTGGATATGAACACCCGGGATACCCTGGTAACAGAGCTGAATGTATTAGGGGATTTTAAGCCGGTTATACCTGAAAGCTACCAGGGCGCAGAATTCTTGATGCTGGGCAACCTGGCACCGGCCGTACAGCTCAGCGTTATCCGCCAGTTAAAAACCCGTCCCAGGCTGATTGTTTTGGATACCATGAACTTCTGGATGGATGTTGCCCTGCCCGAGCTGGAAGAGGCGATCAGCAAGATCGATGTGCTCCTGGTAAATGACAGCGAAGCCCGCCAGCTTACAGCCGAGTATTCATTAGTAAAAGCGGCCAAAAAAATACTTACCATGGGGCCCCAATACCTTATTATTAAAAAAGGGGAGCATGGTGCTTTACTTTTCCATCAAAATAAAGTATTCGTAGCACCTGCGTTGCCGCTGGAAGATGTATTTGATCCCACTGGCGCCGGGGATAGCTTTGCCGGTGGATTTATAGGCTACCTGGCTAAAACAGGCGATATTTCTTTCGAGAATATGAAAACTGCCATCATTGCAGGCAGCGCACTGGCCAGCTTTTGTGTAGAAAAATTTGGCACCACCCGGTTGAAAGAGATCACAAAAGAAGATATTCATGATCGTTTGCAGCAATTTAAAGAGCTAACTCATTACCAGGCAGAATTGTAAGAATTACAGATATTTACCATAAAAGCGCCTCTCACTATGTAATGGGAGCCGCTTTTGTTATCGGTAACCATTGCTTAAACATCGGTGAATAAAGCCTGCTGATACAACGTTTGCATGACTTTTGGTATCATTAATACAAATAAAAAGAAATGAACAATATTCAGAAATCACCGTCATTACTGTTTTGTATTATCATGGATGCCATAGGTATGTTATCCTTCGCTATTCCGGGTATCGGCGAGTTCTCTGATGTGATCTGGGCGCCGCTTTCGGCAATAATATTTGCCAAAACCTTCGGTGGGACCAAAGGGATACTGGGTGGTATTTTCAACTTTATCGAGGAGGCAATGCCGGGTCTCGACATCATTCCGTCGTTTACTATTATGTGGGTCCTCACCAACAAAGCCGGGGCATCCAGGCGTTCAGGTATTATTCCTGTAAAGGCAAAATAGGGATCGTTGATAAGTTCAACACAGCTCCCGGCAGCAGCATGTATGCGGGAGTTGTTGATATTGAGGGCTATAACCTTTACTTTCCAATAAAATAAAGCACTCCCGGTTTTATACCTGTTTCAGGGTTTGAATAACTTAATAAAGTTTTCAGGAGATAGTATGGTAATGGTATCCCATTTTTGTTTTTTGACGACTGCATCATTTGTAATAAAATAATCCAAATGATAATAGGCGGCTGTTGTTAACTGTATATTATCCTCAATATCATCGGGCTTCATTTGCAGGGCTTTTAAAAAAATAGCTTTATTAACTTCAATGACTTCTACTTCTTCCAGTAAAGACAGTAACAGACTTTTAGCTTGCGCCGCACCAAAAGCTTTTGTTAGCCAGTGCGATGTAATCTGCAAAACAGATGGTGTTACAAAGCCTATCAAAAGGCCATTATGAATACATTCAAATATCGCTTCACAGTGATTATAACTATTCCTTTTAAACATTAAATCAAGAACAACATTTGCATCCAGAAATACCCGGCAATCATATACTGTATTTTTCATCATAATATGCTTTTGTCAAATCGACCTCTTTGTTAAATGCCGGTGTAGGTAACTTTCTAATCCTATCCAGGAAACTAGCCTTTTGTGGTTTGCGCATGAGATTCTTAAAATATTCTTCGACAAGACTGGAAATGGAAACATTGTTTTTTTCAGAAAAATACTTCATTCTGTCCAGTATTGCTTTATCAATTGTTATATTCAAACGTGTTTTCATAAGACGAATATACGCATTAAAATGCAAGTATGCGCATTGGGGAGTGTACGATAAATCGCCCTTTTTGATACAAACCTTATTATGTCAGGAATACTGCTCCACTCTCCTTTGGAGAGGGGTCGGGGGTGAGGTCTGACTAAACAGGTTTTAAATAGGTGAATTTGTCATACACCACGCATTTAGTTATAGCCTGGTGTATGACAAATTCCCCATTTCAAATAAACTATATAAGGCTTTATTTTCTGACAATAATCATCCTTATTGCTGACACAAATTAGCCGGCCATCATTAAACCCTGAGTACTTTGCTCATTGTTTTTACAGGCAAATAATATTTTACAGATGAATAAAAAATCTATCTTCTCCGGGGCATGGTGTCCTTCGGTAACACCATTCACTACAAACGGTAAATTAGATTTCAGGGCACTGGAAAAGCATTTATGCAGGATTACAGATGCAGGCACAGATGTAATCCTTATTATGGGAAGCATCGGCGAGTTTACTTCGCTCAACCAGAGTGAAAAGTTACAGCTGATACACGAAGCCAGGAACATGACCGATATACCTCTGGTAGCGAATGTGTCTTCCACATGTATAGACGATCTTAAACAGTTGGCAGATAGTGCCTATACTGTTGGGTATGATGCAGTAATGTTTCTTCCTCACTACTATTTTAGCCAGACTTACAAGCAAATATTCGAATATTACCTGCAAATAGGAAGCGCCATAGAGGGTAAATGGCTGGCCTATAACTTCCCTGCCCGTACGGGATGTAGCTTAGATGCCAAACTGGTTGCGTCCCTGGCTGCAGAAATGCCCAACTTTGTGGGAATAAAAGATACCGTAGATACGTTATCTCACACCCGGGCCATCATCCGGGAAGTGAAAGCAATAAGGCCAGACTTTCAGGTGCTTTCTGGCTTCGATGAATATTTTATACCCAATTTGCTGTCCGGAGGTTCAGGTGTTATCTCGGGGCTTAATAATATTGCTCCTGAACTGTTTGTACAGGCTATAGGTGCCCTAAATGATGGCAAACTGGATCAAGTATTTGAAATACAGCAACTTATCGGAAAATATTCGTCCATCTACACCATCGGGGAAGATTTTGTTACCACTATCAAAACAGCGGTGTCACGCAAATTCGGGTATATGGCCCCGGTTTCAAGGAGTTACGGTGGAGCCTTAAACAGGCAGGCCTGTTTGGAAATTGATACACTGTTCGGTATCCAACAGGAGTTCAACCATACCATTATTCCTACGGTAGTATAATAATAATATAACACCAAAAAAGAAGGAGCAAGCATACAGCATTACTAATGATAAAAAAAATTTTTTGTTGATTTGAATCATCGCTCTATTTTTGCATCCCGATGACAATAAAGGAACATACAAAGATTAAGAAGCATCCGTAGCGGAAGGTTGTGATTTTTGTGTGCAGACATACATTTTTTAAACAAGCCTTCCGTACAAACGGAAGGTTTTTTTTAACCTCGTCCCTCTCTATCTGCCCAGAGCAAAGCGGAGAGAAGGGAAGCAAAAAATAAAAACGATGAAAGTTGCAGTTGTGGGTGCTACCGGCCTTGTAGGCACCAAAATGTTGCAGGTACTGGCCGAAAGAAATTTTCCTGTTACGGAGCTTATTCCCGTAGCATCTGAAAGAAGCGTAGGAAAAGAAGTAACATTTAAAGGTAAAAAATATAAAGTAGTAAGCATGGCAGATGCTATTGCAGCCAAACCTGCAGTAGCCTTATTTTCGGCCGGAGGGGGAACCTCTACAGAATGGGCGCCGCAATTTGCTGCTGCCGGGATTACGGTAGTAGATAACTCTTCTGCCTGGAGGATGGACCCCGCCAAACCTTTGGTGGTGCCGGAAATTAATGCAGACGTTTTAACCACCAATGATAAAATTATAGCCAATCCCAACTGTTCTACTATTCAGATGGTGGTGGCTTTAGCTCCCCTGCATGCCAGGTACCGGATCAAAAGAGTAGTGGTATCTACCTACCAGAGCGTAACAGGTACAGGTGTAAAAGCGGTAGACCAGCTGATGGGTGAAAGGGCCAGGGCCGTAGAAGGTAAAGAGGCGGACCACCCTATGGCTTATAAATACCCGATCGACCTGAATGTGATTCCCCAGATTGATGTATTTACAGACAATGGCTACACCAAAGAAGAAATGAAAATGGTGAATGAAACCAAAAAGATCATGAGGGATGATAATATTAAAGTAACCGCTACTACTGTACGCATACCGGTAATGGGTGGACACAGCGAAAGTGTGAATATTGAGTTTGAGAACGAGTTTGACCTGGCAGAAGTAAGAACGCTGCTGGAAACCTCGCCTGGAGTGATTGTGGTGGATGATCTGGCCAGCCAGCAATACCCCATGCCTATGGATGCCCACGGGAAAGATGAAGTATTTGTGGGCCGTATTCGCAGAGACGAAACACAGCCTAAAACTTTAAATATGTGGATCGTAAGCGATAACCTGCGCAAGGGTGCCGCAACTAATGCAGTGCAGATTGCAGAATACCTCGTAGCTAATAACCTGGTGTAGTGTTAAACGATATAGTATTAAAAGAATATCCGTCTTTTAGGCGGATATTTTTGTTTTATGCTATTGAACACCAGTGAAATTATTATTATTATTATTTCGACTTCTGCCATATATCATCGTATAATAATAAGTAAACCCCACTGCTAATGCGGCCAATTGAAACAAATGAATTAATTGAAAAAGTTAAACAAAGAGACGAGGCTGCATTCAGGCAACTGGTATTATTATACCAAAATAAAATGTATGCTTTTACTTTCAGAATACTGTGCAGCGAAGAAGATGCAAACGACGCCTCACAGGAAATTTTTATTAAAGTGTGGAAAAGCATTCAGAGTTATAAATCGGATTTCAGCTTTAATACATGGCTTTACCGCATTGCCACAAACCACTGCAATGATGTTTTGCGCAAACGAAAAAGAATACCCGAAATAATAACGGACATGGACTGTGCTGAGGCGTTGAAATACATAGCGCAACCAGATATGGAAAGCAATATTTCAAATAAATATGTGGCCGCAATCATACGGGGGTTTACACAAAAGCTCCCTGATAAACAAAAAGTGGTATTTGTTTTAAAAGAACTTGAAGACTTAACGGTTGACGAGATTTCGGCTATCACAAAACTTAGCCCCCAAAAAATAAAAAGCAATTTGTACGTGGCCCGGAGTACAATGCGAAAATTATTAAACGAAACTTTTCAGAATGAGCAAGATTAAAAACATTGACGAGCTACTGATGGTTTTAAAAGAATCAAAACCCGAACAGAAAAACCCACAGGAAGCGATTGATTCAATTATCCGCAGAATTAAAGCAGATAGAAACGACCGACCGGTAAAAATAATAAGGTTATTAAGATATGCATCTGCCGTCGCAGCCTCAGTTATTCTTTTTTTCTTTATTCAGCAAACATGGTATTTTTCATCTGCAAGCATCATCGTCATGCACAATGATATTTACCCGGCCCCGCCTGTATTATTGAAAACAAGCCGGACAAATAGCTTTTTAACTGCCTTTCAGGAATATATAAATGAGCGGGAGAAAGAAACTGAACTTAAAAAAAGTATACTGGCGCAATATGCAGCCGCAAATATTACCGTACCGAAAAATATAAAATAAAAATGAAGAAGATACATTTTTTGATTGTAACAGCTGCTATCATCTTTTCTTCCTGCGAACCTACCGATATGACAACAATTGTACATGAGAACGGAAGCGGTACCAGGATTTTCAGCAGCAAAGCCGATTCGGCATTTATAGCCGGAGATACCAGCCACAATCCTTTCCCGGTAGCGCTTACATCCGGCTGGAAGGTTACCTGGAAGTACGAAAACCGGCAGGGATTGAACGACTGGCCCGGTAAAAATTTCAGGCCACAGAAAAATGATACTGCTGCGATATTTGCATTTGCCACGCATCATTATCATTCTATGCCGGAAATGGGCGATTCTTTCCGTTTTTCCAAAGACCACCCCTGGCATCAATTTAAAATAATTCCCAAACTCGAAAGAAAGTTCAGGTGGTTTTATACTTATTATACCTACACAGAAATATACCCGAAACTACCTTTTAAAATAAAAGTGCCCTTTGATAAATATATGACGGCTGATGAATATTCCTTCTGGCTGACAGGCAGCCCAAATCTTTGCGAAGGAATGAGCGGAAATGAAGCGAATAACTATACCAGCGCCCTGGAGAAAAAATTTAGCCTTTGGATGTTACAGAATGTCTGGGAAGAGCAATATGAAGAACTGCTTCAACATTTGCAGCATTTTCGTAATCCCCCATCTGTCAGCAAAATGCAGGCAGCAAAAGACAGTATATTTCAACTGCTGATTTTGCAGTCTTCTGACAACAGCTTTGAATTAAATACTGCGAGTGTATTCAATACCGGGAGTACATTAAATAAATATTTTCATACCAATACCTTTTCAAAACTTGATCGTTCAGACGATTCGATAATGAGAATAATTAAAAACCCGCCGGCATTAGAGACGTTCAATCATTACAACAGTGTTTCTTTGAATTATAAATTATTAATGCCGGGCAAGCTGTTGAGTACAAATGGCCTAAATAAAAACGATACGCTTGTTTGGAAGATTGATGCATTTCGCATGCTGAAAGAAGATTATATTGTAAAAGCTGAATCCCGTAAGCTGAACGTGCTTATAACTATAATTTCTATGCTTTTTGCTGCTGCCGGTATTGTGTTTTTCGTTGTAAAAAGGAAATAACAGATAATACCGCCCTACAAAAAATCGTAAATGCATATATGGATAACAAAGTGAACAAACCCGAGCCGACTTATTAAAAAGCATTTTATACCATAGCAAAATGTCTTGAGATGGAGAAAGCATCGGTTACAAAGCACGAATTTTTGCGGGGAAAAATTTTTGCTATGTCAGGAGCCGGGAGCAAGTCATAATATTATTTCAAAAAATGTACAGGGAGGCTTTTTATCGCTTTGGATGGTAATCCCTGCCAGCCCTATGCGCATCCATATTCCTGAAAATACATTATTTATTCACCTATCCTGATATTTCGGTTATCTGCGGCGATATACTTTCTTACTGCCTGTTGTGCTCATTGAAATCCTATCTCCATCCACAAAAATTACGACCGCAGCAACTTAAGCTGTACAGGGACATCCCTTCCCTGAAGGAATATCTCCTCCGGATCGGTAAACGTGGAAGTATTCAGGTTAAATGCCCGCGGGCATTGGGAGCTGGAGAAGTACAAAACATTGGAAAGCCCTTTAATCATTAAGAGCATTGATGTATCTGTTTACCTCCGGGATATTTACAATGGTACAGGCTGCCGGTTTAAAAATTAAGTTCCAGGCTCTGACCCCCTCCACGGTTAGGCTTCTTACCCAAATGCTCGTAAGCTTTGTGTGTAACCTCTCTGCCACGCGGGGTACGTTGTAAAAAACCTTCCTGGATTAAAAAAGGTTCATACACTTCCTCCAGCGTACCGGCCTCTTCGCCAACAGCAGTAGCAATAGTAGTAATGCCTACCGGGCCGCCTTTAAATTTTTCAATAATCGTAAGGAGGATGCGATTGTCCATATCATCCAGCCCATATTCATCCACGTTCAAAGCTTTCAGGGCGTGTTGGGTTATGCCCAGGTCAATTTCACCATCGTTTAGTACCTGTGCAAAGTCTCTTACGCGACGCAGGAGGCCATTGGCAATACGCGGTGTAGCACGGCTGCGCTTGGCGATCTCTTTTGCAGCACCGGCAGATATGGAAACCCCCAGAATGCCGGCTGCGCGTAATACAATTTTCTGCAACACTTCTGCGGAATAGTATTCCAGGCGCGATTTAATGGCAAACCTCGAAAGCAAAGGAGCAGTAAGCAACCCGCTTCTTGTAGTGGCGCCAATCAAAGTAAAAGGATTTAAGGATAACTGGATGCTGCGTGCATTGGGACCGCTGTCTATTAAAATATCCAGCCTGTAATCCTCCATTGCGGCATACAGGTACTCTTCTACCACCGTGCTTAGCCGGTGTATCTCGTCAATAAACAATACATCGTTAGGCTCCAGCGATGTAAGCAAACCGGCCAGGTCGCCGGGTTTTTCAATTACAGGACCGCTGGTTTCTTTTATGCTCACGCCCAGTTCATTGGCCACAATGCGCGAAAGCGTGGTTTTCCCCAGGCCGGGAGGGCCATGAAACAGCACATGATCCAGTGCTTCACCACGGATCTTGGCCGCTTTAATAAAAATGGTAAGATTTTCAATAAGCTGTGGCTGCCCCGCAAATTCTTTTATCTGGCCCGGACGGATCGTATTTTCATACTCATGTTCTGCAGCATTTAAGCCCTGCTTTTCCCTGTTCAAATTCGGATTGCTCATTACCATCAAAGATAACCATGAATGCCTGAACCAAAAACGGGCAGCTTAAATGATTTGCAGGGCGCATTGAACCCCGGCCGTTACGCTCCTCCTTCGTAAATCAGCTATCAACAAAAAACCGCCTTTCGAGGCGGTTTTTAAGTAAGCGTTACTATACATTTACTTTACAGCGACCTTTAAGTCTACTCTCCTGTTTTGAGCTTTACATTCCGGTGTATCATTGGCAGGGCAAACGGGGAATTCAGGCCCATAACCTTCGGCTTCCATTACTTGTTTTTCTGCAGCACCGGCCTTTTTTAATTCGGCTGCTACCACTTTAGCCCTTTCAAGCGACACTTTTTTATTAATAGCAGCGTCGCCTGTATTATCGGTATAGCCACCCAGCTTAATTGCAGCATTGGGGAAATTTTTAAGAATAGCTGCAATATTTTTTACCTGCACTGCAGACGGTGCGGTAAGCACAGATTTACCTATTTCAAAATACACGCGATCCAGCACTACCCAGTTTGCAGATTTATTTACCGTATCAACACTAAAAGCAGCATCGCTCAGCATATTAAATAATTTGGCTTCTGTGCTGTTCTCTCCTACAGTTAAAGTAGTACCGTCCGAAAGCTTTATTTCTTTATCAGCACCTACATTGTAAATGTAATTACCGGTAGCTGTATCCAAAGTTCCTGTAACCGTTACAGGTGCCATTGTTGTGTCATCAGCCGGAGCTACAGCTACGGTATCGCTACCGGTTGCAGTTCCTTCTCCTTTATTACAGCCCTTACCCATCAGGTAATACAGTAAAAATGCCAACGCCGCCAATAATAATAAGGGCAATAACCACTTCATACCACCACCTGCTTTTTCTGCCTGTCCTTCAGCATAATTATACGCAGATGCTGCGGTAGTTTTTACGTCTTCCACTGTTTCCCTGGCTGCGCTACCTATTGCACCCAGGCCCAATGCAGACGCAATGGACCCTAATCCTGATGGCAAAGCGCTTAGTACATGGCTCTTTTGAGAAGATAAAAAGCCTGAAAATCCACTCGCTGTTAAATTATCATCCTGGGCCTTTTTACCCAGCAATGCCATAACCAGTGGAGTTATCATACTGATAAGCGAGCTGGAAGAAGACGATTTAATGCCCGCAAAGTTTGAAACAGTATCAATAATAGTGTTGGCCTGTCCGCCGAAAAGACTGTTAAACCAACCTGTACCTTTTGACAGCAGGTCTGCATTGCCAAATAAAGAGCTCAGGTTACCCAACAAGCCCGAGTTATTAGCCTCTTTAGCTGTGTCGAGCAACTGCTGTGCATGGGTTTCTGATTCGGTACCCTTAGCCACAACACCTCCCAGTATGGAAGGAATTAAACCGGAAACTGCTTTAGAAATGCCTCCTTCATTTTCGCCAAGGAAGGCACCGGCTTTGGAGATCAGATCCTGTGAAACATAGTTTTTTACAAGATCCACAATGTTGATTGACATGGTTTGATTTTTTAGTTGTTAAAATTGATTTTGAGCAGTACATTAAAGTTAATCAAAAAATGTACTTTCCAGGCTAAAAAACAAACACCGTTCCATTTGCAGAGAGGGAACGGTGTTTGTTAAAACAGAATTTTTGAAACCGGCTATACAGCGTTTTTTATACCACTATATTCACCATCTTGTTTTTTACGTAAATGATCTTTTTCGGGGTTTTACCTTCTACCCATTTTTGAATGACCTCATTGGCTAAAACCATTTCTTCTACATCTTTTTGTGCCGCGCTAAGCGAAATGATCATGGTGGTGCGCAGCTTACCATTTACCGAGATAGGATATTCTTTACTGGTTTCAACCAGGTATTTTTCCTGCAGCTCAGGATAAGAGGCATTTAGCACCAGGGTAGTGTTTCCCAAAGCGTGCCACAATTCCTCGGCTATATGCGGCGCATAAGGTGCTAACATAACAAGCAGCGGCTGCAACACTTCCTTTTTATGGCATTTCAGATCGGTGAGCTCATTAACCAGAATCATAAACCCGCTCACCCCGGTATTAAAGCTGAAGCGCTCGGTATCATCTTCGATTTTTTTAATCGCCCGGTGTAATACTTTCAGCTCTGCATCGGATGGTGCATCAGACGTCCAGATTGAAGTGGATGTACCATCAGCATTTTCTTTATAAAATAAGCGCCACAATTTTTTAAGAAAACGGTGCACCCCTTCAATACCTTTGGTATCCCAGGGCTTGCTCATCTCTACCGGGCCGAGGAACATTTCGTACATGCGGAAGGTATCGGCGCCATATTTAGCCACCAGGTCGTCGGGGTTTACAGTGTTAAACTTGGATTTAGACATTTTTTCTACCTCCGCACCACAGATGTACCTTCCATCTTCCAGAATAAATTCGGCATTGGCATATTCGCCGTTGCGCCATTGTTGGAAAGCTTCAATATCCAGCGCCATACCATCAACAAAGTTTACATCAACATGAATCTTATCTAAAACATTACCCTGGTAGGTGCCGTCGCTGCCGATTAAACCGTGAGATACGAACTGATTGGTTCCGTTGATACGATATACAAACCGCGAACTTCCCTGAATCATCCCCTGGTTTACCAGGCGTTTGAAAGGTTCATCAAAACCAATATGTCCTAAATCGCACAAAGCTTTGGTCCACATACGGCTGTACAGCAAATGGCCTACTGCATGTTCGGTACCTCCAATGTACAGGTCTACCTGGTTCCAGTAGTCGGTTGCCTTACGTCCGGCCAATTCCTGGTCGTTCTGCGGGTCCATATACCGTAAAAAATACCAGGAAGAGCCGGCGTAACCCGGCATTGTATTGGTTTCCAGGTTTTGAGCCGTCCATTCAGGAATATTAGCCAGCGGGCCTTCGCCCTCAGGGCCGGGGCTGTAGGTGTCTACATCGGGCAGGGTTAAAGGCAGCTCTGATTCGTTCATTGCATAAGCCACCCCATTTATCCATTTTATGGGAAAAGGCTCTCCCCAGTAACGCTGGCGGCTGAACGCAGCATCCCGCATTTTATAATTGGTCTTTCTTTTACCAATGCCCCGCTTTTCTATTTCGTTTATCACAATTTCCATTGCCTCGCGCATGGGCACCCCATCCAAAAAGCCTGAATTGCTCAGCACCGCATCTTTGGTAGGATTAGCATCCAGCCCGTTAAAATGCCCTCCAATGATATTAGTAACAGGAATATGGAACTGCTGTGCAAACCGGTAATCGCGTTCGTCGCCGCAAGGTACCGCCATAATAGCGCCGGTACCATATCCTGCCAAAACGTATTCGCTGATCCAGATAGGGATTTGCCTGCCATCAAAGGGATTAACCGCGTAAGCACCGGTAAAAGCACCGGTAATTCTTTTTTCAGACATGCGCTCCCTTTCACTGCGGCTGTTTACATAGTCTATATAATCGTCTACTTCTTTTTGCTGTGCTTCGGAAGTAATTTCTCTTACCAGCTCATGCTCCGGTGCAATTACCATAAAGTCCACCCCCATAATAGTATCAGGACGGGTAGTGTAAACCCTCAAATTAGGGCTGTGGTTAGCTATCTGGAATTCCATTTCCGCACCGCTCGATTTACCGATCCAGTTGGTTTGCATATCCTTCATCGCTTCGCTGAAATCAACCGTTTGCAGCCCCTGCAACAGGCGATCGGCATATTCAGTAATACGCAGGTACCATTGGCGCAGTTTCTTTTTCACCACGGGGTGACCGCCGCGCTCGCTTACTCCATTTACAACCTCATCATTGGCAAGTACGGTTCCTAATGCTTCGCACCAGTTTACCTCTCCGTAACCACAATAAGCCAGGCGGTATTCCATTAAAATATGCTGTCGCGTTGCCTCATCAAACGATTTCCAGTCAGATGCATTAAAGATCTGAAACTTGAAATTTGAAATCTGGAATTTTTCATTCGGAAACGGATGGTTCCTGTTGCCCTCGGTTTCAAATATTTTTATGAGGCTTTCGAGGGACTCTGCCTTTTGCGTTTTACGGTTGAACCAACTTTTGAATAATTGTAAAAAGATCCATTGTGTCCACTTATAATACTGAGGGTCACTGGTACGCACTTCACGGTTCCAGTCGTAGCAAAACCCAATATTATCTAACTGTTTGCGGAAGGTTTCAATATTTTTGGCGGTAGAAACAGCAGGATGTATGCCATGTTCAATTGCATATTGCTCTGCGGGCAGCCCAAACGCATCGTACCCCATAGGATGCAGCACATTAAACCCTTTCAGCCGTTTATAGCGGGCATAAATATCGCTGGCAATATAGCCTAACGGATGCCCTACATGCAAGCCAGCCCCGCTTGGATAAGGAAACATATCCAGCACATAATACTTGGGACTATCGCTGTTATTATCTACCTGGTAAGCACCGGTTTCTTTCCATTGCTGCTGCCATTTTTTTTCTATCGCATTAAAATTATACTCCATAAAGCCTGTCCAGGCCTTCCTGAGAGGAAAGCGTTTAAAATGCTGACCCTCCTGCGGCGAATTTACAGGCGGATTCCTGCACTGTAGTTAAATCCCGATAGCTATCGGGATGCGAACGCAATACCGGTGCCACGTATTCTTCTGCCAGGTTCAAAAAGATCAGCAATTGTTTTTTAAATGTTAATGATACTTTTTACGTGGCCGCAAATGTAAGCATTGTAGGCGTGAATACCCTAAATTTGCGGAGCTACCAGGCAAGCAAACCTGCCTGCCGGTAGGCAAGTTGTACAATTATGGCGGAAAAAACAAAAGCAGTAAAACGGGGCAAAGCTTCCTACTTTATGTCGATATTAGGCGTAACCCTAGTGCTTTTTTTACTGGGAGTGATCGGATGGCTGGTGATTAATACCCGTACGCTGGGTCAGCATTTTAAAGAAGAAGTGGAAGTAAATGTGTACCTGCGCGATCCCCTTACTGCGGCAGACAGTACTGCCCTGGTTCAATATATTGCAGCCAAGCCCTATATTAAAACGTATGTTTTTACGACCAAAGAGATGGCCAAGGCGAAATACCTGGCAGATGGGAACGAAAGCTGGGATGGTATTTTAACCGAGAACCCCTTACCTCAAAGCATTGATTTTAAGCTAAAATCAGAATATTTAAATATAGATACGCTTCAAAATATTAAAGCAGACCTTGATCAGCAGACCTATGTAACAGAGGTTAAATACCCAGAACTGCTGGTGGGCGGGCTGGACAGTAAAATAAAGATTGTAAACTGGGTATTGCTGGGAATTTCTCTTTTACTGCTATTGGCCGCTATCGGGCTTATTGATAATACTATTCGCCTGGCCATGTTCAGTAACCGGTTTATTATCAAAACCATGCAAATGGTAGGCGCCACCCGGGGATTTATAGCCCGGCCACTGGGAATAAGAGCTATTATAAACGGCGCGATCAGCGGCGCTATTGCCATTATTGGCGTGTTACTTATTATTCGCGCAGCCAGGAAAATGTTACCGGAGCTGGCTGCAATACAGGACAATTCCCAACTGGCGCTACTTTTTGCCGGTATGATGGCGCTGGGCATTTTGATCACCCTGATAAGCACGCATACCAGCGTATTGAAATATCTGAAAAAGAAGCTGGATGATCTATATTAACGTGTGTTTTAAAAAAACAATACTAATATTGCACTTTAAAAAATAGTCAGAAATGTCAAAAAATCCTGTTACGGTATCCGGCAACAACGGTCCGGCCTTATTTAGCAAAAGCAATTATATCTGGATGCTGGCCGGAGTTATTGTAATTGCCCTGGGCATGTTATTAATGGCCGGTGGCAGAAGCGAAGATCCCAACGTGTTTAATGCTGATGAAGTATACAGCACTACCCGTATAACAGTAGCGCCCATATTAATTTTTATAGGCCTGGCTATTGAAGGTTTTGCTATTTTCAAGAAATCGAAATAAGATTTTTTTAAGGATATTTACAGGCGATGCAGCAGTATCGCCTTTTTTTGTAAAATTTGGTGTATGAGTATTATAGAAGCTGTTATTATTGCCATTGTTGAAGGTATAACCGAGTACCTGCCCGTTTCATCTACCGGCCACATGATCATTGCCAGCTCATTTATGGGTATAGAAAAGGAAGAGTTCACCAAGCTTTTCGAGGTAGCCATTCAACTGGGGGCTATAATGGCGGTAGTGGTTTTATACTGGAAAAAGTTTTTTGACTTCAGCCGCTGGCAATTTTATGTAAAGCTTATTATTGGCGTAATTCCGGCCCTTTTACTGGGTTATTTATTTTCTGATAAAATAGACGACCTGCTGGAAAGCCCCACAACAGTAGCGGTATCGCTGCTGGCAGGAGGAGTGGTTTTATTATTTATAGATAAAGCATTTAATAACCCCACGATACATTCGGAGAAAGAAATCACCTACGGTAAATCTTTTTTAACCGGTTTGTGGCAGTGCATCGCCATGATACCAGGGGTTAGCCGCAGCGCTGCTTCGATTATAGGAGGTATGCAGCAGGGATTAACGAGGAGCGCTGCCGCAGAATTTTCCTTTTTCCTGGCTGTGCCCACTATGGCCGCGGCCACACTATACTCGCTTTTCTTAAAAAAATGGGATGTTGGCGGTATCGAACAGAAAGGTTATGAGCTGATTGTACAATCGCATGAAAATACCATCGCATTTATTGTAGGCAACATAGTGGCTTTTGTGGTAGCAGTTATTGCCATTAAATTTTTTATTAATTATTTAAAGAAATACGGGTTTAAGATCTTTGGCTGGTACAGGATCATTGTAGGAATTATATTGCTGGCGCTTATTTATAAAGGAGTAATCGGGTAAGGGATAATCAGTAGTTTTACTTCAAACAGGAAATTGATCTAGTAAGGGGCTTTTAGACGAGCTATCCCCTTTGAAGTTAACGGTAAGTTGTCAGTTATGAAGCTGAGCACTTAAACATAAATAATCAAATTTGAAATGAAGGCACTTATAAATCTCATGAGCCCGGAATGCGATAATTTTCTGTTAACACAATAACACATTGCAGTGTTTCTTATTTTTATTAAATGATAAAAAAAACCACCCCAACTGCTTCAAAAAAAGTTATTAACGGCTGGGCGATGTACGACTGGGCCAACAGCGTTTATAATCTTGTTATTACTACCACCTTTTTCCCTATTTATTTTTTAGCCGTTACCAATAATAACCAAGATCATAAAGTAACTTTCCTGGGCCGAGAATTTATAAACTCTTCTTTGTACGATTATATACTGGCAGCCGCATACCTGATAATCGCTGTTCTTTATCCTATCCTCACTTCCATTGCAGATACCCGCGGCAACAAGAAAAATTTCATGCGCTTTTTCTGTTATATGGGTGCCGCAGGATGCAGTGCTTTATTCTTCTTTAAAGCCGATACATTAGGTTTGGGAGTGTTTGCCTTTATGCTGGCTGCTATGGGATATGTGGGCAGCCTTGTATTTTATAATGCTTACCTGCCTGAAATAGCGGCGCCTGAAGACAGGGACAGGATCAGCGCCCGAGGTTATGCCTTCGGGTATATCGGCAGCGTTTTGATGCAGATCATAGGGTTTATACTGGTAATAACTATGACGAACCAGGGCCTGGCCACCCGTATCACTTTTCTTTTGGTAGGCATATGGTGGTTCTCTTTTGCTCAAATTACTTTTTCGCGCCTGCCGTCCTCTTTTTCAAAGCAGGAAAAAAAGAACCATGTGATCAGGGATAGCTTTAATGAGATGAAGAAAGTATATTACCAGGTAAAAGAAATGCCCGTACTGAAACGCTTTTTACGGGGATTTTTCTTTTACAGCATGGGTGTACAAACCATTATGCTCGCAGCCACCATATTTGGAAGCAAATTATTAAAGCTTCCCGATACGAACCTCATAGTAACAGTTGTCATGATCCAGTTGGTAGCGATACTGGGTGCATGGAGTATGTCGAGGCTTTCGGCGCGTTTTGGTAACCTTAAAGTATTGCTTGGTGTTATCATTTTCTGGATCATCATTTGCCTGCTGGCTTACTATACTGCAGTGGTTGCAGAAGGGGGAGTTAATGCTGAGTTTTTGTTTTATGGATTGGCAGTGCTGGTGGGGCTGGTGATGGGAGGCATCCAATCGCTCAGCCGCTCTACCTATGCCAAGCTAATGCCACCCACAAAAGATACGGCCTCTTTCTTCAGTTATTACGATCTTACGGAAAAATTCGCTATTGTAATTGGCATCTTCACTTTTGGCCGTATTGAGGAAGTAACAGGCACTATGA
This sequence comes from Niabella aquatica, assembly GCF_054779315.1. Lineage (NCBI taxonomy): Bacteria > Pseudomonadati > Bacteroidota > Chitinophagia > Chitinophagales > Chitinophagaceae > Niabella > Niabella aquatica. The sequence goes on along the minus strand of NZ_BAAGYM010000014.1, from coordinate 85,797 downwards.
AGCATTCCGTATTATCCCTGATCGTGTTTTTTACGATTGGTTTTTTCTGGCTGTATGCAGCATTGGTAAAACAGAAGAAGGCGTTATAAATGCTTTTTTAGTAATTTTAACTATGGAAACAATTATTGTAAAACCTAAAAACAGGGAGGAGTTGGAGTTGGTAAGCACTCTTATGAGGCGCATGAAAATTACGGCTTCGGTACAGAAACCAAAAGCAAAAAAGCTTACAAAAGCTGAAAAAGATTTTTTAGACAGCCTGCCCAAAAAGCTACAGGAAGTGCAGGATCATTTGGATGGGAAAATAAAGTTGAAGTCCTGGGACGAAGTTTATAAAGAACTATAACATTTTTAAAATGCCTTTTGAAATAATACCGGCTCCGTCTTTCCTGAAAGAGTTGAAGGCTATCGCGAAAAAATACCCTTCTATAAAAGACGATGTCAATCAGTTATCACAAAAGCTTAAAAAAGACCCGCAAACAGGTACCCCCATCGGTAAAGACTGTTATAAAATAAGGTTAGCCATTACATCAAAAGGTAAAGGCAAAAGCGGCAGCGCACGGGTAATTACCTGCGTAAAAATAATTCGCCGCACGGTGTACCTGTTAGGCATTTACGATAAAGCCGATATTGAAAATATTTCTGATGCGGAACTCCGTAACAGGATCAACGAAATCTCTTAAAACAGAGAAACCCCACCCTTTTAAAACATTGAACTTTAAACTTTGAACTTATATTCTGTTAATCACGGCCATTTTAAGTTAGACGGGGGCGCCATGTTTGGTGTGGTGCCTAAAAGCATCTGGAATGAGCTGAACCCTTCCGATGAAAACAATATGTGCAGCTGGGCGCTTCGTTCCCTGCTGATAGAAGATCAGGGACGGCTGATCCTTGTTGACACCGGTATGGGCAATAAGCAAAGTGAAAAGTTTTTTGGCTATTATTATCTGCATGGCGATGATACATTGGATAAAAGCCTTGCTACGCAAGGCTTTCACCGCGATGATATTACTGATGTGTTCCTTACCCATTTACATTTCGATCATTGCGGCGGCGCCATAAAACGGGAAGGAGAAAAACTAGTTCCGGCCTTTAAAAATGCAATTTACTGGAGCAACGAAGATCACTGGAAATGGGCTACTGAGCCCAACCCGAGGGAAAAAGCCTCTTTTTTAAAAGAAAATATCCTGCCCCTACAGGAAAGCGGGCAGCTGCATTTTATTACGAACAGGAACCTGCAGGAGGGCTATTTAGACATCGCTTCTTTTGCTGCAAATATGCAGATACGTTTTGCAGACGGGCATACAGATGCCATGATGCTGCCCCAGCTTTATTATAAAGGTAAAACCATTGTGTACATGGCCGATCTGCTGCCGTCTGCCGGGCACTTACCACTTCCTTATGTGATGGCCTATGATACACGACCTTTGATTACGATGACGGAAAAAGAAATTTTTTTAAAAGAAGCAGCAGGTAATGAGTATATCCTGTTTTTTGAGCATGACCCGGTAAATGAATGTTGCACCCTTAAGCAAACAGAAAGAGGTATACGGCCTGATAAAATATTGAAGCTGGCAGAAATATAAAAGCCGTTTCGCAGCGAAACGGCTTTTATGCTAATCCTTAAAATAGATTATTTTACAGTAAAACTCACTTTATTATCGCCCCAAAGCAGGGTAACCACGCCATCTTTGCCTGCTGAGATATTCAACATTTCAGAGAAGGCTGGCGCTTTAACTGATTTTACTGTTATACGCAACACATCATCGGCTTCCTTATATTTAAACGCGCCGAACTGGTCCCATGTTTTGTTAAAAATCACTGTCCAGTAATCGCCGTCCACTAAGGTGAACAAAGCATATTTCCCGGCGGGCAACGCTTTACCATCTATGGTCACATCTTTACTCACTTCAAAAACGGTAGCTTTATTAGCCCCGGTACGCCATACCTGTCCCGGTAATGGCTCCAGGTCTTTCCCTATTGTCCTGCCTTTTACTGAAGGCTGGCTGTAATTGATCGTAATAACAGTTCCATTGCTCAATTCTGCCTTCGTGGTTGCAGGCGGGCTTTTAGGAGCTGGCTTGTCCTGCGCATTTACAAGAATAATAGCCATCAAACTTAATGTTAACAGTAAAAATTTCTTCATTACAGATATTTTATTAATAATTTAATTACAGTTTGCAAATAACCTGCCAATAACAAACGGGAAAACACCACTTTTTAGTATATGTTTTCTAAAATTATTTACTTAGTAGCGGTTATGCTAAAGCTGATATTTACTTCGGGCCTGATGAACTTATCGCCTAAAGACTGATCATTGCCATACACAAGTCCCCAGTCTGTACGGTTGATATTGAAATTAGCCCTGGCTGTAACAGTGGAAGGTGTTACACTGATAGCGGCGGGGAAAGAAACGTTTTTGGTTACTCCTTTTAAAGTAAGGTTCCCTTTAACCGTATTGGTAGCCCCGTTTAAAATAATTTTGTTAGTACTGTCTGGCATGTATTCTTCCACCGCTGTAATTTCAAAGGCTGCAGTAGGGTGATTGGCAGCATCCAAAAAATCGGAAGATAACAGATGCCCTCTCAGTTTAGCAGCTCCTGAAGTATCTTTATCTATGATTTTCAGACTATTGATATCAAAAATCAATTTACCGCCGGTAACAATAGCATCATTTTTCACAAAAATTTCTCCTTCTGTTACATTAAAGGTGCCATGATGTTCCCCCACCGGCTTGGTTCCAATAAACTGCGCTACCTGGTTAGTATCTACTTTATAAGAAGCTCCTTCTGCCAGCGCTACCTGTTGCTGCTCTTCGGTAGTAGCTTTATCTGCTTCAGGTGCAGAATTGCATGATACGAAAATCACAGATGCTGTCAATAATAATGATAATATTCTCTTCATAAATTGTTTTTAAGTAGTTTTTAGATGTAGGTTAGAACAACACTTTCAAAAAAAAGTTCAAAAAAATGTTGACAAAATCCAAGCCGGAATAAACGGTATACGGCAACTTGCTACCTTTGCCAGGCTAAAAACTATACCTTATGATGAAAAAAACGATTGCTATACCGGAACTGCTTCTAACAGTCTTTTGTATGCTGGAACTGCTAACCACAGCCAGGGCTCAAAACAAGGTGTACACGTATTATCTCAACGAAAGCATGGACATTGTTCCTAAGAAAGACGCTGCAATTATTGGCCAGGGGACAAAACATGATTCAGTTTTTGTAATGCGGTTTTATATGGCAAAAGAGAACCGGCTGTTTTTAATTGAAACCTTTAAAGACAGTACTGTAAGCGTTTTACACGGCCGCCATATAGCATATCATACCAACAAGAAAAAGGCAGAAAGCTCCATCTATCAAAATAATATGCTGCATGGGGCATCGGTAAAATGGGACAGCCTTGGCCGGCTGACCGATTCGGCCATGTACTACGAGGATATGCCCACCTACCTCGTAAAATATATGTACAACCCCGATGGCAGCAGGCGCACCGTATATGAGTTCGGTAACACGCCGCCCGAAAAACAGCCCGATGAAAAATCTACATTGATCACTACCAATGGTGAGGTGCTCGGCTATGAACTGTGGAAAAATCTTTTATACACCAACAGGTATGCGCTGAGGCAGGAAAAAACCAGCCCTGACAAATATCTTATTTACAGATTTAGCGATGAATACTTTGATAAAATGGTTGCCCAGGCCCCCAAGCCTGGGGAAAGCAAATTCTTCAAAACAGGCCAGGATTTCAACATTAATGAAACAGATATCAATGGCAACAGGTTCAGATCAAAGGATTTGAAAGGAAGCATACTTGTTATCAATTACTGGTTTATCAACTGTCCGCCATGCAGAGCCGAAATGCCGGAGCTAAACGAACTGGTAAAAGACTATAAAGATGCAGCAAATGTAAAGTTTATAGGTATAGCATTGGATGATAAACCTTCATTAAAAGAGTTTTTAAAGAAAAGGCCTTTCGATTACCAGATTGTGGCAGATGGAAGGCCTGCTGCTGAAAAATACGGCATCCATTTATTTCCCACACATGTAATAGTGGGAGGCGATGGAAAAGTATACTTTCACACCGTAAGCTCGCCCAGGCAGCTTTTTTACTGGATGCGAAAAACCATTAACGAATTGCGGGAAAAAGAACGACTGCATCCAGGCTCCTAAACCATTACTTACTGTTCTCTTGGTACAATCATTATTCACTATTTTTAAACCTGATTAAGTGACTTATGTTCTATAAAAAACATATTGCACCGGTTTTGGCGGTATTATTTTTCCTGATATCGAAAGATAATTTTTCTCAGTCAATTCTTGATTATCGTGAACTGGCCAACAGCAACATCCGAACATTCAGAGAAAAGGGAATACAGTCTTTAACGCTCCTGAAAGCCAATTGTCCCATCAAAACCGTCAAATACAACCCGTCAAAGAATGCACTTATAATTTTGAACCGGGAACAGGATACATTATACACTATGTATTACAATTCGTGTGACTCCCTGTACAAAATCAGCGAAGGCAACCGTTTTTTTTATATAAAATATCTATCGCTTACAGATTCTATCCCTTTTAAAGAAATAAAATTTACAGGAGATATAACTGATACATTGAAACGAATCTCTTTCCCTTACCCCGAAAGACCCGGCATCAAACAGAAAGAGTATTACATTTTTTCAAAAACTTCAAAAGATACTTTAGATCAGCTTTTAACCACAACAGTACTGAACAAAAAGGATACCCAATGGAGCTATCAGTTTACCAAAAGGCAGGGGTATACAGATAAAAAATATTTTAACGGTATAACTGTTTCTCAAAGAATGAACAGCAATACCACTTTATACGATTCAATAGTGCCTATATCCCGTACCGGAAGAATCCAATATCAATACCGGTTTGTTTCGGATTCTGTTTTTACAAGCATTATTAAAGATACTACCTATGAGAGCCTGACCGTTTCCGGGAAAAAGATTTATGAAAAAACATTAACAGGTAACCGTATTTTAGACGAAGTGTATTTTTTGAACAACACTGATATCTTAAAAAAGGTATCGAATATCTATTATCCCACATCAGAAGGAAAGCCCGTTTTATGGCAAAAAATTGAAACAGATATTGTTGCAAATCGAACTAAAAAAACATACCCTAATCGAAAAGATTATAAACTGGCAAAGGGAATTCTAAAGAGAAAAAAAAATCGACCTATGAATCTTCTGTATTGCGGTGGGGCTCAAATAATAGCTACTTATACCCACGAAAATTTTTGGCTATCCTCTTCATCAATTTTATTCCCGGACAATACACGCTTTTTTGATGAGGTAAAGATGATAATCCTTTCAGACTACTATAAGCAACTCCCGCAGGATGAAATAGATATCCAAAACTGGAACTTTGTGTATAGCCGCGATAGCACCTCAACATATAATCAGGGAATAGATGTTCCGGGTAAAAGGCTGTCATTTTCCCCGCTTACTTATAGCAAAAGTTTGCGCTCCGGTAATTTATCGGTAGAAATAGAAACAAGCAAAGGGATTTTTTACCAGCCATTAAATTATAGTGATATAGAATACGAGCCTATCCCGTTTTCGCTTATCTATTTTACTATAAATAGCACAAAGAGATAATAAGCTGCAATTAAACCTGTTCCATTTCCTCTTTCACAAACTCCATCAGCCCTTTAATATGTGCCGGGGAAAGATCGAATTTCAGGCCGGCTGCCTCAAACAATTGCGGTAAGCTGCGCGTGCCACCCAGGCTTAATGCGTTTGTATAGTTGGTTAACGCCTGCTCTTTATTTTGCTGGAACTGCTGCCAGAGGCCTATGGCACCCAGCTGGGCAATCCCATATTCAATATAATAAAAAGGTACTTCAAACAAATGCAGCTGCCGTTGCCAGCTATAGTTACGGTATGCTTCAAGCCCGCTTACATCAAGCGTTGGTGGTGTAAACTCGTTCAAGATACGGTTCCAGTTCAGCAACCGCTCCTCATGCGTATGCGCCGGATTTTCATATACCCATTGCTGAAATTGATCAATGGTGGCTATCCACGGGAAAACAGTGATCACACGTTCCAGCTGAAGCGCTTTGGCAAGCTTTAATTCTTCTTCATTCTCAAAAAATACGCTCCATTCATTCATGCTGAAAAGCTCCATGCTCATGCTGGCTACTTCTGCAAATTCTGTGGGGTAATCTTTAAAGCCTGTGAGCTTTAACGGGTGCGACAGGAAAGAATGTATGGCGTGGCCCCCCTCGTGCACCATGGTTATTACATCATTCAGCGTACCGGCTGCGTTCATAAAGATGAAGGGGGCACCGGTTTCTGCCAGCGGACAATTATAGCCACCGGGAGCTTTGCCTTTGCGGCTTTCCAGGTCGAATCTTTTTAGCTCATCCATTTTTTGCAGGCAACTGCCAAAAAAAGGGTTTAACCTGTTAAAGCAATCTGTTGTTTTCTGCAGTAGCTCGATGCCTGTTTTAAATGGCTTCAGCGGCACTGTACCGGCGGGCTCTGCATCTACATCCCAGGGCCTGAAGCGATCCACTCCCAGCCTGGCTTTTTTCTTTTTATAGATGTCATCTACAATAGGCAGTATATATTGCTTCACCGCTTCATGAAACTGCAAGCAGTCTTCTTTGGTATAATCAAACCGGCCCAGCTCTGCAAACCTGTAATCGCGGTAATTATTAAAGCCTGCATTCAAGGCCACCTGGTGCCTTTTTTGCAGCAGGCTATCGAAAAGCGTATTCAGCGCGTCTTTATCCTGTAGCCTCCTGTCCCATATTTTCCTGTAAACCGTTTCCCTCAGATTCCTGTCAGGATCTTCTAAAAACCTGGCGGCCTGCTGCAATGTGTACTCTTTACCTTTTATTTCAACACTCATTTTTCCGTTTATCACACCAAACTGCTGCGCTTCAACAGCCAGCTCAGACTGCAGGGAAATATTTTTTTCCCTGAAAAGGTCAATATTCTTTTTTACATTTCTCAGGTAAATAAAGTAAGCCGGATCTTTCAGCTCTTTCGTAAAAGGGCAATCCACCAGCTTTCGGTTAAGCTGGTCAGCGTGTGCCTGTATATTGGGCTGAATTTCCAGCATGAAATAATTAAAGGATTCGGCCAGCTGCGGATTTTCCGTATCACAGGTCATTTTGATCTGCCGCCAGCAGGCATCTTCGCTGACTACTGCTTCCAGCTCGCTTACATCCTGCAGCCATTGTTCCAGTTGCTGAAGGGAACAGATATCCCTTTTGAGCAGATCCTTAAAAAAAGGTTCAAGTGTCGCCCAATCTGTAATTACAAAATCTGCAGGTAAAAAATGTCTCGGTACCGGTTTTATATCTGCGGTCATAGTTGCTATATTATAGTGCGAAGGTCAGGAAGTCCAAAAGTCCGTAAGTCAGGAGTTTTATGAAATATGGTCTTCCCTGCTTACAGACTTTCCAACTATCCGGCCTGTCATCAAATATTATTCAGCTTTTTTCTTGGCAGCTGCTTTCTTTTTAGCGGCGGCCTTTTTCGGTGTTTCGCCTTCCGTTACTGCTTCTGCAGCCCCGGCTGCCGCACGGGCAGGTTTTTCAGCGGCCTTTTTCTTTTTAGGCTTTTCTTCTGCCGGTACTTCTTCTTTTGACGCTTCGGCAACTTCTGCAGCAGCTTCCGTTGCTTCACCCGCCCCTTCTTCCGGCTGCTCTGCAGCCGGATCAGAAAGCTTCAGCTCTATATTGTTTTTCTTTAAGATATCGAACCATTTTACAATCTTCTTCATGTCGCTGTTGTAAACACGGTCAAAATCCATTTCAGGATAAACTTTTTGAAAATAAGCTTTTACTGCTTTATCATCTTTGGTATCCGGCAATTCAGCGCCGCCCTTATCCATAGCATTAAATATTTCCACCAGGTTCACATTTTCGCCGGTAGTATAAATTTCAATACTTTCCAAATGCGAAAACTGGTGAATACGGGTTGACGCAAATTTTGTCGATTTGTCCTGTAAAGAACGTATGATAGCACCGTCCTTTTTACTGCTTACCAATTCGTACAGGCCCGGTAAACCTGTAACCGCAACTAACTTATAGTATTCCATACAAAATTATTGAGTGGCGCAAGATAAATATTCTAAGCCATTTTATCAGTTAAATTTTGAATGTTTATGAGCAAGCGGTTGGTGCACGGTTGAAGGGTGGCCTGGTGCATAACCTGAACTACCGGCTTGACTTTTATCAATAACGGCCGAAGGATTCCGTTTTTTTGGGCGTCCAACAAAGCGAACAAGACATTTTTTATGAAATTAACCGGGTTATTATCGCTGTTTTTATTTTTTACTGTTGCCGGCCAGGCACAAACCATCAAAGGAACCTTAATGGATCCTGTAGAAGGAGTGGTAGTGAAAGATGCCACTGTGCAACTGTTAAGCCCTACAGACAGCGCTGCTATCCGCTCCACGGTTTCTGATGCATCGGGATCTTTTTTATTTACCAACGTTTCCCGCGGACACTATATACTAAAAGCTACTTCAATCGGTTTTGAAACGCTTCTTAGGTCTGTGGCATTAAATGACTCAACGCCTTCTCTTGATTTAGATGATGTGCATATACCTAAAAAAACCACAACCCTCGAAGGGGTTGTAATTGTGGCATCAGCCCCTGCAGTTTCTCAGAAAGGAGATACCACCCAGTTTGCCGCCAGCCAGTATAAGGTAAATCCCGATGCTACGGTGGAAGACCTGATCAAAAAAATGCCGGGCATCACTGTGGCCAAAGACGGAACAGTAACAGGGCAGGGTGAGCAGATTAAGAAGGTAACCGTTGATGGTAAAGATTTTTTCGGGGATGATGCTACTACCGCATTAAGAAACCTGCCGGCAGAAGTGGTTGATAAGATACAGTTATTTGACAGGCTGAGCGAGCAGGCGCAACTGACAGGATTTGATGACGGGAATGCAGTGAAAGCCATTAATATTGTTACCCGGGGCGGCGGCGGGATGCGCAACAGCCAGTTTGGGCGTATTTACGCAGGTTATGGTACCGATAACCGGTACCAGGCAGGAGGAAATACCAGCTTTTTTAATGGCGACAGGCGTATATCGCTGGTGGGCAATTTTAATAATATTAACCAGCAGAACTTTGGCCAGCAAGACCTCTTAGGCATTATGAGCGGCGGCCGGGGTCGCGGCTACGGCGGTGGCTATGGCGGCGGAAATATGTTCTTTGGCCAGCAGGATGGTATCAGCAGAACGAATGCTTTTGGTATCAATTATTCGGATAAGTGGAGTGAAAAGTTCAATGTTTCCGGAAGCTATTTCTTTAATAACAGCAAGAATGAAAATGAAACGGACCGGTTTTCTCCCACTGTGACAACCGATGACCGCATATTAAACCTGACCAACAATAGCAAATCCGCTTCAGTTAATAATGAGCACAGGTTTAACATGCGGTTTGAGTTTAAGCCCGACTCGAACAACACTATTATGTATATGCCTAACTGGAGCTTTCAGAATTACAACAGCGAGTCAAGCAACTATACATCGTCTGTTTATGCAGATGGCGACAGCTCGTATATAAGCAATGGGAACAGCAGGTCTGAACGAAGTGGCTACAATATAGGCAACAACCTGATGTACCGCCGTTCTTTAGGCAAACAGGGTAGAACTTTTTTTGCATTTTTAAGGGCGGATTTTAGCAAGAATGACGGGGAAAGCTACAATCTGACCAATATTGAAAAGTTTGAAGACATTCAATTGCCCGATGTGCGCAATCAATACAGAACGAACCCAACCCGCAGCTCCAATTTTTCTGCAAGATTAAATTATACAGAGCCGGTGGGCAAAGAGGGAATGATGGAGTTCAGTTATACCCCATCAGTAAGGATCACCAAACGCGACCAGGAAACCTTCGATTATGATGGCGCAGGATATAATTTGCCCAACCAGGCACAATCCAATGTGTTTGAAAATAAAATAACTACTCATAACGGCGGTATCAACTACCGGCTTGGAAGGGGCCGCGATAACCAGTTTTCTGCCGGTTTTGACCTGCAATACTCTAATTTATCCAGTGACAGGGTAAAGCCAATGCCGGCTACCATTGATCAGAATTTCTTTGCATTTTTACCTAACCTGAGATGGTCGAAAAAGCTTGGCCGCTATGGCAATATGCGTATATATTACCGTGCCGGGACAGATTTTCCTTCGATTGACCAATTGCAGGACGTAATAGACAGCTCTAATCAAACAAGCATATGGGTGGGTAATCCTAACCTGAAGCAGGCCTATACACACAGGGGAACGGCCAGGTATATTTACGCTAATACTAAAAACAATACCAGCTTTACGGCCAATGTCTCTTTCAATATAGCAGATAATTATATCACCACCGATGTGGTAAATGAAAAAGGAATTACCAATACCACCTACATCAACCTGAACGGCTACCAGTCATATTCTGGCTTGCTGGTGTATTCTTTCCCCATCAGGCCCATTAAATCTAATTTTAATATTACTACTAACTACAGCTACGGCAATACGCCCAGCAAATACAATGGAAAAATTGGTTTTGTAACACGTAATACGATGGGCGGTGGTGCTGTTTTAAGCAGCAATATCAGCGAATACATTGATTTTACACTTGGATATGATGTCAATTATACCAAAACAAGCAGTACCTTAAGAAATGCCAGCTCTGGCCAGAATTATCTTCAGCAAAGCCCCAGCGCTACCCTTAATCTTTTATCGCAGAGCGGGTGGTTTCTCAATACAAACATAGCTTACCAGAATTATAAGCTGGAAAATGCCGATGGCGTGGAATATACCTTATGGAATGCTGCTATCGGGAAAAAGTTTCTTTCCAAAAAGCAGGCAGAATTAAAGCTTTCGGTTTTTGATATATTGAAACAGAATAATAGTTTTAGCCAGACACTGAATAATTTCAACCTGATCCAGACCACTACCACAAAAGTATTGCAGCAATACTTTATGCTTACTTTCACATATAGCCTCAGAAGTTTTGGAAAGGCAAATCCTTCCCGGGAAAGTGAAGAAAGGCGTGACTGGCAGGGAGGCCCGCACCGGGGAGGCATGACGCCGGGAGGAGCACGACCCGGCGGTGGCCCAATGTTTTAACAGCCTTATGCTAACGGTTTAAAAAAATGTAGTAATATCGCTGCCAGAAATTTCATCAAACTATAGCTTTTGGTCAGCGAGGATATACTGGTAGAGCGTTTGAAGCAGGGAGATCAGGCTGCTTTTAAGCATATTGTAGACACATATCAGAATATGGTTTACAATACCTGCCTGAGTATCGTTAAAAGCGAAGAAGATGCAGAAGATCTGGCACAGGAAGTATTTGTACAGGTGTATCAGTCCATCAACTCCTTTAAGGGGGAATCTAAGTTTTCTACCTGGCTGTACCGTATCGCTACTACGAAATCGCTGGATCATGAACGTAAGAAAAAACGTAAAAAAAGATTTGGATTTGTAAAAAGTATCTTTGGTGAAGATGCGCAGGTTGAGGTTAACCCGCCTGATTTTAACCATCCCGGCGTGGTATTAGATAAGAAAGAGCAGGCGGCCATATTGTTTCAGGCCGTAGACAAACTGCCTGAAAATCAGCGCATAGCATTTCTTTTAAGTAAAGTGGAAGGACTTAGTTATCAGGAGATCAGTGAGATCATGCAAACAACCGTTTCGGCCATCGAATCTTTGTTGCACAGGTCAAAAAATAACTTAAGAAAAATACTGGAAGGGTAAGAAAGGTTATTAACAGGAAAAGTAAAAAAAAAACGTCAAAATAGTAAGATGTGCATAAGAAATCTCTTTATAAAAGGGTAGTGTGCCCAGGTAATCGTAAAATTGTAAAGTTATAACGGATGAAAAGATCCAGCACCGAAATAGAAAGTATTTTAGAGAGCCTTGACGGTATCGACCGTGCCGCCACCCGCCCGTTTATGTATACCCGCGTTATGGCAAGAATCGAAGAAGAAAGCAGTTTTTTCACCCGCGCTGTGGGCTTTTTCGCCCGGCCGGTTATTGCTTTTGGCTGTTTATCGGCTGTTTTAATAGCCAATATATACACGGTATTTAATTCTGATTACGAGCAGCAACAGGAGGTTTCTGCGATTCTGTCGGCAAATAATAGCATTTCTGATGTTTTGCAAAATGAGAATTATATCCTGGCAGCGAACGATGTTAGTCAATATGTTAATCAATAATGCCCATGACCCAAAGCCGCTCCGTTAATAAGGTGCTTGTATTTATCATTATCCTGCTGTTGCTCACCAATATTCTGGTGGTAGGTTATTTTTTATGTTTTACAAAAAAGAAGCCTCAGCAAAAAAGCAAGGAAAAGGATGGATTTGCTGCTGTATTGCGCAATGAAGTGGGATTTAATGATGATCAGGTAGCCCGGTTCACCGAACTTAAAAAAACTTATTGGAATGACGCCAAACGTAAAATGGACGAGATTGTTTCTATTAAAAATGCCCTGTTTGATCTCACCAGGCAGGAGTATACTTCTGACACTGTAGTGGAGAAACTGGCAGACTCCATTGGAAGTTTACAAAAAAAGGTAGAGATCAATGCCTATAAACATGTAAAGGCAACCCGGGCAATATGTACGCCAGCGCAAAGGCCGGTGTATGATTCGCTAATGAAAAGGATCATCAACAAAGGAAGATCCAAAAGACCGGGCAGTGAACCGCCACCCGAGATAAAAGAGAAATAATTACAAATTTGCAACTTTTGCGGGATTTTACCCTCTTAATAGTAAAGTCTTACAAATGAAAAGCATGATACATATCCCTTTACCAGGAAATTTATTAATGCAGGCTTCCGGGTTTTTTGCCTGGCTTGCAGGCTCACGTCAAAAATCAATAATGAAGGTCAGCGTTGTTCTTTTCGCCCTCTGCTTATTTATTATTTCAGGATCAGGGCCGGCCCTGGCCCAGGGCGCAGCTGATAAGGATGAAATTAAAGCCAAAGTTACCCAGGCCGTTGAAAAATTAGATGAAGCATTTAAGCTGGATAAGGAAAAGCGCAACACGGTTGAAGATATTTTCAGCGAGTTTTACCAGGAGCAGCAAAAGATAAAAAACAATATTCAAAGACCTGCATCGGGCCTGGCACAGGGTTTGGCAGGGCAGGATTTTCAGAGCATGAGGAAAAGAAATGAAGCCCTTATAGATGAAAGAGATAAACGCCTTAAAAAAGAGCTTACCGAAGAGCAGTATAAAAAATGGAAAGGCGATATTGAGCCCTCTTTACACAAGCGTAGAAAATAAATGCTACCATACACTAAATATCAATAGCTTATCTGTTCCCGGGTAGTTTTCATGACTTTGTACCACCGCCAGGCTGCTTCCATCGCCGCCCCATGCCACAGTCAGTATTTCTTTTCGTGGTATATTGATCTTTGTGGTGGTAAAATCTTTTATACGTGCTATATAAGCTTCTTTATCCTGGGTAAAATAAAGCAGGTACTTTCCTCCGGGGCTTAGCCAGGCTTTGGTATAATTAAAATTTAGCGGCTTATTTTCTACCAGCCGATCGTTCCTGTAAATTGCTATATAGCTGGTATCTTCTGCCCAAAGGTGCTCATCGTTTAAAAACAGCAGGTTATTATTTTGATCGAAGGTAAATTTGTATTCCAGGTTGGTAAACCTGCGTATCCCAAAATGTTGAATGGTATCTTTCCCGCTCAACAGCAGGTGGTGATATCTATTCGCCATACCGGTTCCTGAATCGGCTGGGCTGTAAACCACATAAGCCAGCTTTTTATTAAACATGCAGGGCTTACCTATGAGTTCGTACATACGGTATTTTATACCCGGTTGATGCACCAGCTTTGTTTTTTTTGTAACAAGATCTACCTCACTGACAGATATGGCGGCCCCGTAAGGGCCGTTTACCTTGTCACCAGCCTTATAAACAACGGTTAATGAATCTGCAAAAAAAGGATCGAGCAGGTAATTGCCCACGGGTTTTGCTACTTCTTCTGTTTTATGAGTGGCGGTATTAAAAACCCTGATGGTATTTCCTTTATAGGCATCGGCATAAAGCCGGTCCTGCGGGTGAAGCGGTTTCAACTGGTAAGCATAAGCCAGCCTGTTATCATTCACTGAAAAAGCTGGGGACCACCCATAATCTATTAAAGACAGCTGTTTTTTAGAAAAATTATATAAGGCAATAACCGGATCGTAACGCCTGGCCTGCATATCGCCCCCTGAAAGATAATTATCTTTTACTCCTTCTCTAAAACTGTTGTTCCCAACAGAACTGTCCTTTCCACTTAATTGCCTTACAAATGCTATTTCCTGGCCATTTTTTGCCAGCGCCGGGTTTAATATATAATATCCCTTTTGAAACCATTCAGCAGCCCTTTCAACACGGGGAGATTGACCCGACAAATGCAAAGAGACAAAAAACAATCCTATAAAAACAGATAAACACTTAACATTCATTACAATACACCTTAACCATTTCTATATAAAACGATTTTTTACGAAAATTATTATACTACCTGTAAGACGCCTGAAAAACGTAAATGGTTTGGGGAGAAAATAACTTTAACAATCTTCTCTATGGAATTACCGATCTCCTTGCTGCAACTGATGATTTTCGTCAGTATTTCAAAACTTAATATTAAATAATTGTTACATTTTGTAACTTAGAGTTGTTGCCCAAAAAATGAAAGGCTGGATCACGATATGGTTATTTTGTATGGTCTTATTCATAGACGCATCGGCTAAAACAGTTTCTTTTAACTTCTATGGAAATACTATTTCTTTTGAATATAATGAGAACCAGCTCGTAAACATAGAAGAAAAAGAGTTTACAGACACTGCTATACAAAATTTTTATACCACCCTGTCCAAAGCGGAGCTTTCCAGTATTCGCAACGCCCTTAACAATTATCGGCAACAATACAATCCCGATGACTGGCTGTACTATCAGCTGGTAAGAAAAACGGTAGAGCAAATAAGCCCTAAAACAGCTAATTATCTACGGTACACCTTATATAAATGGTTCTTTATGATACAGGCCGGGTATGGCACTATGCTAAGTCATAATAACGGCCGCATTCTTTTTTATATCCGGTGTGATGAAAATATTTACAACATACCGTACCGCATGAAGGATGGCCAGCAATATGTATGCCTTAACTATCACGATTATGGAAGCAATATCGATTTTGACAAATCGATTTTTACGGTGGTAAATATCGCCCTGCCACACATGTCGAAAACATTTTCTTATAAAATAAATAAGCTACCCCGGTTTAACGAGAGCGATTACGTGGATAAGCAGCTGCAATTTACCTACAATACCAATGAGTATTATTTTAAAATTAAAATCAATCCTCAGATAAAAAGCCTGTTTAATAATTACCCGGTGGTAGAATACGGGGACTATATCAATATCCCCGTAAGCAGGGAAACTTATCAATCCTTAATTACGATGCTTAAAAAACAGGTAAAAGGGTTAAGCCCCAAAAGCGGGGTAGATTACCTGATGCATTTTACCCGCTATGCCTTTGCATTTGATGAAGATACGCATGTGTTTGGCTCCGAAAAAAGATTATCGCCGGAGCAAACTTTACTTTCCCCATACAGTGACTGTGAAGATCGTGTCGGCCTGTTTTTCTTCCTGGTAAAAGAAATTTACAATCTCCCGATGATTGTATTGGCTTACCCCAAGCATGTTACGATTGCTGTAAAATTTGACAAACCGGTTGGCAATACTATCAAGTATAATGGAGCGGAATATTCTGTTTGCGAGCCTACTCCCCAGCGCACAGAACTACAGGTAGGGGAATTACTGCCGGAGTTGAAACACACCGCCTATGAAGTGGCTTATGCCTACATGCCTTAGCAAAGGCACCCGGCTTTGCCATTTGCTCAAATAACTCCACACCGTTTAATAAGTTTAGAACTATAGACGGGTGTTTACTTATAACCTGACCATGCTGTTCACTTGTTGTAAAACAAGAAAGCGCCTCCGGGGGGAAGCGCTTTGACTTTTGAAAATGTATAGGTTAATAATCTGTATTTTCTGCATCCCAGGTAGCCCAGCCAGAGGTCCAGTCATCAGAGCCGTTAAAAGCCCCCCTGTAAGCTACGGATTGGAAACCGGTGAAGCCGGTAAAGCTTGCTCCTGTTAAAGCGGGTGAACCAGAGCCCAACAGAAAACCAGGTTTGGCATTAAACTTATAGGCATCGGCCACTTTTGCATCTGCAACATTTGTTAATACTGTATTGTCAGTAGTTAGCTGGGCAATAATTGCTGTATTTGTTGCTTTAATAGGTGTTGTAGAACCTGCGATAATGTTGTTTTTAAATACCAATGTGCCGGCAGAAAAATTATTCGAGGTAGCCGTTCCTTTTGTATCATCTATATACACCCCGATTGGATACCCCACAAATAAAGAGTTGATAATAGATTGAGAAGAGTTCCGGCGAATTTGTGCGCCGTTTTTGAAATAGTCATTGATCGTATTTCCTGAACCGTTCATCGGGCCGATGATAGTAACATTTGAAAATACAGATTTTGTTTGCGGGGCATTGGTAGAGCCATTACCATCGTTATCAGACTCAAAACCATTTGAATCTGATTTATCAGCTGTATTAGGCTCCCGCTGTGCAATGCAAAACTGCACTCGACCGGAAAAACCGTTATCTGTATCAAAATCATCATCCCAGGTTCTGGTTGCGATCAGGTGATCTGCATTTACTGTTCCGCCAAACCATTCAAAAGCATCATCACCCGAACGGTATACCTGAACATAACTCACAGTAGTGCCGCTACCAACGCCACCAAATGTGATACCGTTAATTTCATTATCAGTAGAATATTCTACTCCTGCGAACTCCACACGAACATATTTCAGCACACCTGAATTATCGGCAGCGTCGGTACCGCCATACTCGTTATAAGTTGTGCCGGTTGGTACTGTTAGTCCGCCTTCCACTTTAGCAGTTCCTGAAATGTTTACCGGAGCCTTGCCCAAAAGAATAAGACCGCCCCAGTCGCCTTGTTTCCTGTTACCTTTTGCCACCGCCGAAGTGAACACTATCGGTTTATTTACAGTACCATTCGCCATTATTCTAGAACCGCGTGTAATGATTAAGGTTCCTTTAGAAGCTTTGTCTCCTTTAATTACGGTTCCTGGTTCAATTGTAAGCGTTGCGCCATTAGCAACATATATGAACCCTTTCAATATGTACTTGTTGTTAGCAGTCCAGGTAGTGTTTTTATCTATAACAGATGCCAGGGGACCGCCGGACGCATCAGCCTGTCCTACAACAATTTCTTCTCCGGTTGAAGGAACCGGATCAATCCCGTTATCCTTGTCGCCACAAGAAGCCAGGGCCAGAGCGAAAAGGCTAAACAATAAAATAAGCTGTTTTTTCATTTTTTTGAATTTTACGTTTTGTAAGAGTATGTTAACTAATTGAATAAGAGATTTAGAATTTATACGTATAGGAAAGACTCATATTGGTTCCTGGTTTATATTCCTCCAGTATCCAGTCTTTATTCAGCGTGTTTTGCCCATTTTGGAAAGAGGTGCCATCAAATTTTTCGTTGCCGTTCTGGTCAAAATAGAACCTCACAGTTGAATTGAGCATGTCGCGGGCACTTAGCTTCAATGCACTTTTATGAGTCAGCTGGTAGGAGACCTGTGCATCTAACAAATTGCGGGGCATTTCGTATACCATGCCAAACAGGTTACCGCCCACCAAATCAATTCTTTGGCCAATTCTGTTAAACAGAACGCTTGCATTCAATTTGTCATTTTTGGTACGGTAGGTAAAACTTGTATTAATAGCATATGGAGATTGCCCTGTCAATGGGCGCTCAGTAATTGTTGATCCATTGGGTAAAGGCAAAGGAGTTCCTAATTTTACCCTGGACTGAATCAGTGCCACATTCGTATAAAACTCAAGCTGTTTTAATCCTTCGGAAATAAAGCCCAGCTTCTTTCTTATTTCTGCTTCTATACCAATATTGGTTGCGGATGGGAAATTGTTTGTAGTAATTTCCAGGGCACTGTTGGCTTTATATATAGAGGTTTCCAGCGTATTGTCAAAGCTTTTGTAAAATATCGAAGCTGATAGGATTTCACCGGGAGCAAAAAACCATTCGTACTTAATGTCAAAATTATCTATTCTGGACCTGGTAAGATCTGGATTGCCCTGTACGTTTGCCATCCGTTCAAAATCATAATAGTAAAAAGGAGCTATTTCTCTAAATTCAGGACGTCCCAGGCTTCTGAAATAGGACGCCCTTACATTGGTTTTGGGATTAATCGAATAAGTAAGGTTGGCAGACGGTAATATGTCTTTCCATGTTTTACTAAAATTCTGAGCGGTTGAAACATTAATTTTATAATACTCATACCGTGCGCCCCAAACTAATCTTACTTTCTGGGTAAATTTATTATCGACCATGAGATAGCCGGCATAATTGCCCGAATTTGCGGTATAACTGTCCTGTCCCTGTGTAAGATCGTACAAAGAGTACATATTGTTGTTGATAACATCGGCTGCAAAAAGCTGATTTAGCGGTCTTCTCAGTACATCCTGATACCCCGGCATATCTGTATTGATAACCGGGCCAATAAGCCTGTTTTTATCCGTTCTATCCCTGTATGCTGCAAAGACCCCTGCCTTTATCAAGGTTTTTTCAAACAGGTCAACCGGTTTTGTCAGGTTCAATGCACCGTTGTAGAGTTTTTCATTCAGGTCGCCAAAAAGCCTGTTGTTTTCCCTTCCCAGGCTGCTCAGATCAGCAATATAATTATTGCCTGATCCTGCAGATCTTGAATATCCTATTTTACGCTGATCCGGACGATTGTTTGTGATTAAATTAAATGAAGCGAGATAATCCAACACTGTTTCCTTATGCCCCAACTTATTTTCTCCTTTAAATGTGCTCTTCAGTAATGATTTTTGAACCAGATCAAAGGCATAGAAACGGATATTTCTGCTACGATCTATATTTAGACCCTCCCTGGATAAAAAGTTATCATCAAATATCCTGTTATACAGATTTTTAAAAGAGTATTTACCTTTTGAAGTTTGATAGGAAAGGTTTAGCAAAGCGCCAACATTAGAATTGTAGCGGTACGTGTCATCTGAGTAATCATAGTTATCATACTGGCGTAATGCGTTTCTTTTAGCCGATTCGGTATGCGTATAAGTGATCCCTGCAGTATAGCCCAGCTTGTTGCCGTTTTCAAATACCCTGAGGTCTCCCATGTTAGCTTGCAGGCTGACCTGGGGCAACCCTTTTCTTTCCTTGATATTAAAATCATTATTCAGGCCTGATAAAGCGGCATTCACCTGCTGCTGATTTAAATCTCCATTAATAATTTGCCTTGTTCGCGGAAAAGATGATGGCAATTGCCGGATACCGTCATCAAAACCCAAAAAGTCTGTTTTAGATCTGTATCCGGATTTGAAATCTTTAAAAGTAGCAACCGAATTATACCCCAGCCCCAATGAAACATCTACAAATTTGCGGGTAGGAACTTCTTTTGTAATTACATTAATTACACCACCCGCGAAATCAGCAGGCAGATCCGGAGTTCCGGCTTTGGTGATCACCATGTTCTCGATCATTGAAGACGGTATTATATCAAACGAAAAAGCCTTTCTGTTGGGCTCGGTACTGGGCAGGATAGAGCCGTCAGTTAAACCAAGATTGTATCTATCGCTAAGCCCACGAATAATTACGAACTTATTATCCTGAACCGTAGTACCACTGATCCTTTTTAAAACATCGCCGGTTGACCTGTCCGGAGCTTTCCTGATAGCCTCAGCCGAAATTCCATCAGAAATAGATGGGGCAATGCGCTGAGCCTGGTAAAGTGAAGCAACTGTACCTACGGCTTTTGACCTTGCACTTACCACAATTCCCTCTAATTCGGTAGAAGCTGACTCCATAATTATAGTAAAAACTGAGCCTTCGGTATAAGAGCCAGGCAAAAAAGAAACAGATTTTGTTTTATAGCCAATAGCGGTTACTTTAATGTCAAAGCTGCTTCTCATATCCGCACCTATACTAAATCCTCCATCCGATTCAGAAATAGCGCCCTTATTTGTTCCTGCTATTTGTAATGTTGCTCCTGCTACAGGTTCATTTGCATGGTTTAGTATTTTTCCCAAAAGCCTGCTCTGAGCCATTAGAGCATTACTTATACATATTAATAAACCAATAAGCAGGTATTTAAAGCCCATACATTTAATTTCATGCAAAGGTGAGCCCGCTATATTACCGGATTGTTATGGTCATGTTACGAAATCGTAATGCTAAGGTTAGCTTAATGTTAAGAGGCAGTTAGCCTGCTGCTAACAGAAAGGTTAACAGTTATATATCTCCCTGTAATTTATTAAGCTGTTTACTATTTTCAATATTAAGGAATTATTAATTCCTGTAATTTTAGGGAATACAAGCTACTAACAAAATACTTTTGCCATCATTTAAAACAATTTGTTATGGGTCTTAACTCAATACTTAAAATTTTTACGCCTGCCAGCACCACTTTTTATGAATTATTTGAAAAGATAGCTGAGAACGTATCAAAATCCGGCAGCCTTCTGAAACAGGTAATTAATGAACCTGATTATGATAAACGCAGTAAGCTGGTTCAGGATCTTACAGACCTGGAGCACAACAGTGACGATCTGACCCATAATGTTTTTACGGAGCTTAGCAGGAACTTTATCACCCCTTTCGACAGGGAAGATATACACT
Source organism: Niabella aquatica (assembly GCF_054779315.1). Classification (NCBI taxonomy): domain Bacteria; kingdom Pseudomonadati; phylum Bacteroidota; class Chitinophagia; order Chitinophagales; family Chitinophagaceae; genus Niabella; species Niabella aquatica. The sequence goes on along the minus strand of NZ_BAAGYM010000014.1, from coordinate 65,050 downwards.
ACCTGGCTGCTTCGCTGGATGATATTGTGGACTATACCTACTCGGCAGCAAAAAAAATCAACTTTTACCGCATTAACCCCAATGATACAGGCTTCCAAAAAATGGCGGAGCTGATAGAGCAGGGAACACAGCACGTAAAATCTGCAGTAGCTGAGCTCAGGAACATGAAAAAAATAAGAAGCATAACAGAAGCGCTGGTGAAAATAAACAGCATTGAGAACCAGGCTGATGATGTGTTTGACATGAGCATAGAAAAGCTGTTTGACAGTGATATTGATGCCAAAGAGCTGATCAAAAAAAGAGATATTTACCAGGTAATGGAAACTGTTACAGATAAATGCGAAGATGCAGGTAATGTGATCGAGTCTATCATTATTAAATACGCTTAGCTGGTTTGTCGTTCATGGTTAATGGCTCATAGCCCAAACAGCTACGATTTTTTTTCTACCATGAACCATGAACTTTTAACCATGAACTAAAAATATGTTTACCTACCTCATTATCATCATAACGCTGGCCCTTATTTTTGATTACATCAATGGGTTTCACGATGCAGCCAATTCTATTGCAACAGTAGTTTCTACCAAGGTGCTTACACCGCTTCAGGCTGTAACCTGGGCGGCCTTTTTCAATTTTCTGGCCTATTTCATTTTTGATCACGGCGTTGCACAAACCGTAAGCCAGATTGTAAATGCTGAGTTTGTAACCCTCAACGTTATTTTTTCCGGGCTCATCGCCGCCATTGCATGGAACCTGCTTACATGGTGGTTTGGCATCCCGTCCAGTTCTTCACACACGCTTATTGGTGGCTTTGCCGGCGCGGGGGTGGCCCATGCTTATTTTTCGCATATGGGAGACGGGCTATCCATTTCTGAAATCGTGAATATGGGTAAAATAATTCCCACTGTAATATTTATTGTGCTGGCACCATTAATTGGTATGATAGTCGCTTTCCTGATTTCCATCTGGTTTTTGCATTCTTTCAGCAAAACCATATGGCCCCGCATTATTTCAGTACTGGTGATTTTATGTAGTTTGCTGCTACTTATATCCGTGGTTCATTTACCCGAAAAAGAAATTGTAACCATTGAAAACCACGTAACACAGGCTAAAAAAGATTACGAAGAAAAGCAGCTGGCCGCTAATGTCAACCCGGGGAATATTCACCTTGCAAAAGCCGCAGAGAAAGCTAAGGCAACGATTATGGTAAAGCAAAAAGATTTTGAAAATGCCAACAGGCTTTACAACAGCGGCAAGCCTTATCCCCTTAAAGTGGTGTTATTTGGCCACAATATGAAATGGTTCTTGCTGGCCTTCATCCTTATTGTTATGTCTGTATTTTCAATGTTCCTGCATACGCTCAATTATGCCAGGGCCGAAATATGGTTTAAACGAATGCAATTGGTATCTTCTGCTGCCTTTAGCTTAGGGCATGGCGGTAACGACAGCCAGAAAGTAATGGGCATTATTATGGCGGCCTTTGTGGCTTTCGATCCTTCCAAATATTCGCTGGATGGTATGGTAAGCTGGGTGCCCCTGGCCTGCTACTCTATGATAGCATTAGGTACGCTTAGCGGCGGTTGGAAAATCATCAAAACAATGGGCACCAAAATCACCAAAGTTACCCCGTTTGAAGGCGTAGCAGCGGAAACTGCAGGCGCCATAACCCTGTTCGCCACTGAGATGCTAAAAATACCCGTAAGCACCACACATACCATTACCGGCTCTATTATAGGGGTGGGCGCCACCAAGCGCCTGAGTGCAGTACGTTGGGGTGTAACCACTAACCTGCTCTGGGCCTGGATTTTAACCATACCCATCAGCGCTGTACTGGCAAGCATTGTGTACTTTATTGTAAGATTGGTGGGCCGCTAAAAATCCTATTGATTTTTAGATAAAAACGCTCACCTTTGCTGCGGTAGTAACGATAACAATACCGGTTATGATGTAACCAGCTTTTGTGCATAAGCCTATCGGTATTGCGTCGCGCACTTCCCCTGCTGAATGTCATTCAGCAGTTTAACGCATTATTAAACTTTTATTCAGATTCATCATTCTTTATGGCAAAAATTTTAGTTACCGGTGGCTGCGGATATATTGGCTCCCACACAGTTGTAGATCTTATTCAAAATGGTTATGATGTAATTTCTATCGATAATAACAGTCGTTCTAACCCTGAGGTATTGCAGGGTGTTGAAAAAATTACCGGCAAAGCTGTAAAAAATTATAGAGTGGATCTTTGCAATTTTGATGATACCCATGCTGTTTTTCAGGAGAATACGGATATTGCAGGAATTATTCACTTTGCTGCCTATAAAGCTGTAGGCGAATCGGTAGAAAGGCCGCTGTTTTATTACGAGAACAACCTTAACTCGCTTATAAATGTATTGAAGTGCGTAAGGGATTTTGAAATTCCGTATTTTGTTTTTTCATCCTCCTGCACGGTCTATGGCAATCCTGATGCGATCCCGGTAACCGAGCAAACGCCTACCAAACCGGCTGAGAGCCCTTATGGTGCTACCAAACAGATGGGGGAGCAAATACTTACAGATTTTGCAAAAGTATTTACCAATACTCATATTATTTCTTTAAGGTATTTCAATCCGGTAGGCGCGCATCCCTCCATTGAAATTGGTGAACTGCCTGTAGGCCGCCCGCAAAATCTTTTTCCTGCCATTACACAAACCGCGATCGGCAAGTTGCCTAAAATGACTGTTTATGGCGCTGATTATGATACGCGTGATGGCAGCTGTCTGCGGGATTTCATTCATGTAAGCGATATTGCCCATGCACACACCCTGGCTATACAGTTTTTAGAAAATAAAAACAATACGGCAAATTACGAGATATTCAATCTTGGTACAGGTAACGGTGTAACCGTACTGGAGGCTATTAACGCTTTTGAAAGAGTAAGCGGACAAAAGCTAAACTATGAAATAGGGCCACGACGTGCAGGCGATGTTATTGCCATATATGCGAATAATGACCATGCAGTAAAAAGCCTGGGCTGGGATATTCAGTTTGGAATTGATGAGATGATGGGTACTGCGTGGAAATGGGAGCAAAAGCTGAAAGCCGAAGCTAATGTAAACGCCTGAAAAACCTCTCAAATAATGACATAGAAGATTTAATGCAGGACGGGCACGCATTTTTCCTGTCAGGCATAAAAAAAGCATCGTGCTTGTTGCTTCCGAACCGGTTACCCGGATCTTCTGCTTAAACCCGATGCTTTTAATAGCTTCAGCATTGTCTTGTAGTGCAGATATCGAGGTTTCAAGTAAGCATATCACTATGCGAAGTTAAAATCCCCATCAACCTACAGAACAACTGGCAAGGCATTCACTAAAATTTTGCTTTAGCCATGCGGGCTTTACCAGTATTTTACAGCCAAAATATTTCTGTATTTTACCACATTGATATTTACGGCCATATAGAACAGATATTTGCCCTTCACTGCTTCAAGCTTTTTACAGCGTTCTGCATTTACTCTTGTATGCGGTTGCTACCAGTTTTCCACGCATTGCTGCCTGTATTCCTGATAATTATGCGATACATTTGTCAAAGAGACTGCTGTAAAATTACCCGTTTCAAAACTCAACTTGAATCCTTTTCAGGATCTTTGTTTTCTGTTTATCAACCGTGCATTATGAAGATACGATGCCAAACAGATCCATTCCAAATTTTTGTCCTGTTTTGTACTCACTTGTTTTAAACAGGATTATGCACATAGATTACGCATATAATGCACATCAATACACATTAAAAGCAGCGCATATTGACATTAACAGATAAAAAGGATACTGCACAACTTGCACGATACCAATAAGCCTTTTGACGTAAGGGCTATGCAGTGGTCGGATTCAACGTAAGCTATTGCTTTGTTTAGATAGCAAAATTTAGGCATCTTTTTTCCGGTTCGTATTGAAATTGTTTCAAAAGCGATGATAACTCAATACGAATAATATTCAATTTTTTATACCTTTAAAGTCATTGGCAACCATGGCTGATGGTGTTTGCACAATAAACGCTCCATAGGTATGTTGAATCAGTTCGTTTGTAATCTTCTACGAATTTTCGGTTATCAAGTCGAATAACTCTTTGCGTTAATTAAACCATTTTTATTATAAGTATAGCTTTTAATGTGAATATTAACTTATATACTGAAGTCCTGTTTTATGCTGAATGAGTTATTGAGCTACCCAAAAGATTGAAAATGCATTACTTGATAGAAGGCTTAGTTGGCGAGAAATGACTGTGAATGATTTTCCATTCATTGTCATCTTCCATCCTATACACTTCTGTACAATTTTCTTTCCAGAGCATTTCACCTGAATACATATGTAGGTTATAAGTCAATACTGCCATTGTATCTGTTGATTGCACAGTAGGATTTATCATTTCGAATGTTTCTATTTTCACCTTCCCTCGCATACCTTCATACAATTCTTTTATTTTATTCCATCCATCAATTCGCCACTCATGGGCCGGGTCGAAATAGGTAAAATCCTTAGAATAAAGGTCAAGATAGGGAGAGGGATTACCATCAAGCCATGCATCCATAGCAACTTTCCCTAAAGCAATAATAGTTTCTGTAATTGTATGTTTATTCACAACATTTTTATTTATTCGTGTATTAGAAAATTTTCAGACTTAAAGTTGCTATAATATCCAATAGAAGTAAATTTAAGACATCTTCTTCCTGCCAGATTCCCTTTTACCTCAATGTCTGTTAATACTTCCATAGTTGCTTCTAATTATTACTAGTTGCTCTAATTATTACGCCGTGAAAATTGAGCAATAGCCCCCATCTATTGATATACGGCACCATTATAATCCATCAAGGTTGGGGTATTTTTCTTCAAATAAAATAGGAATTTAAAAGGACTTCCTATATCTCAAGGTTTTGATGATACAAAATTAATTAATTTGAGTTACAAGAGATTATGAAATATTACGCCAATTGCTGACAATTAATACATTATCCCTAATTACACTATGCAGGCAAATAACAGTTTGGTAACTGAGCTTTTGCAGACCCTTGTTTTAAGAGTAAAAATCGCTCTGTGACACTGAAAGACAGAAGTGGACTTAAATAATTATCAATTTGTAAATTATTTCTATTATCTGTGATCTGCTTTGCTAAACTGCTTTCCAGATAAAAAAAGAGCCAACCTGATCCGGCGGCTCTTTTGAATATATAAAAGTATTGGTATACGAAATATTAATCTGCTCTGTAAGCTGTGATGGCATCTGTTACAGATCTGGTGCCATCTTTATCTACCTGTACAATCCTTACGAACAACTTCCCTTCACCGCTAACATCTACCTGATCGCCGTTTTTACTACAGGAAGCAAAGGTCAACCCTATACCCATCACCATCATAACTGAGAGCAGCAACCTGTTTTTCCTGTTTAAGAACAAAAGAATTACTGCCAAAGAGAGCAAAGAAATACCCATAGCAGCCATAGGCACATCAATGGTTTTAATAAAGCTGTAAGAAATAGTTTTATCTGAATTACCATCCACTGCTTTTGTATCAACGGTTCCTATATTAGTAAAGTGCTGCCCGTCTTTTGAAACTTCGATCTCAAAACGGGTGTTGTTGATCTCAGATAAAGTGCTCCAGTTAAGGACCAGTGACCTGTCCACAATTTTTGCAAATATGGGCCCGTATACCACCGGTAAAATAGTTGTATTAGGGAAATAACTGGCGGCAAGGTCTGCAATATACCTTGGATTATCGTTGCTGATAGGACTATTAGATATTACTAATTGATTGTCGCTGGCATTCCGGGTTAATAAATACACCCCGCCCTGGCTTGGATCATGGTCGTCCTGTACCGCAATATAAAAATTACCCGTTGAGGACACTGCCAGCCCTACCACATACTCCGAGAAATTACCGCCTCCGGATTTTACTACCTGATATTTTGTTACCAGGTTGGTGGTACCGCTGCTTGTTGCAGATATAGCGCTTGCGGGTGCAAAATAAATAACGGCATTGCCGTTTGCCTGGTCTTCATTTATCAAAGCGTAAAGGTTTCCGCTTCCGTCAAAGGCAATATCTCCATTGCGGAGATTGGAGCCGGGAGTATTACCGTTTAAGGTAATAGTTCCAAGCGTTTGCAAACTGGTTACGGTACCCTGCCCTGTTAAAGGGTCTGTACCGGGTTGAAACCTGGCTAAAGATATGGTACCATTTTCGTCCGAAAAAGTCAGATATATCCAGCCGTCAGGAGCCGCCGACATCGTTCTGAATACAGCAGTAGTGGTTGCTGCACCGTTAATATCACCAGAGTACACTTCCTGTGATGAAGGTGGCGTATTTACTGAAATAGTCGGATAAGCGGCTATTGAATATATTTCAAACGCTCCCTGGTTATTTATTTCGTTCGGAACGTAAGGAATATAATATAAATAACCATTACCGGCCAAAGCCATAGCTGCACTTAGCGTTGTATTATCGCCCGTAGCATAAGAAGCATTAACGCTGGCCCCGGCTCCTGTATTAGGATCGATATTTACAATTTGCCTGATACCGGGGGTATTATAATTGCTTATCGTATAGAGCGTATCCTGCGCTTTAACCGCGGAAAATGTGAACAAAAGCGTACTTAAAAAAACTAACCCATTTTTCATAAGATGAAATTTTAATAATTAATAAAAACCCAATCAGAAATTTATGCTTTTATTGAATACCAGCAGGGAGAGACGGCGCCAATAAAATTCTAAAGGACCGTACCGGTTTCCGGAAAGCCAGTATTTTGAGAAAATGATCTGGATAAAAGTTGTTACTGCGAACAGCAAAACAATAGACACGTTCGTCAAATAAGCGGCACCGTTAAGCGCAAACGGAGCGAATAAAATACCACCGATGATCGACTGAAGGATATAGTTTGTAAGGCTCATCCTCCCATAAAAACGTAAGGATGAAAAAGCGTGCGACGGCAATATGTTGTAGATGAAAATAATTAAAATAATATATATAAATGAAAAAGACAGACCGTACCAGTTAGATATAACCAACAGGAGCTCCTTTGATACAGCCGTTTCTACAGCCCATTTTTTGAGTACTATGCATCCGGCAATTACCAAAACCGGGATCCATAAATAATTGAGGCTTTTTTTCCCTTTTTCGATAAACCTTACCAACCGGCCGCCCGCTCCCAAATAATAACCCAATAGCATCAGGCCGATTGTCTGGCTTACCCTTCCTACTTCGAAAGCCCACAAAAAGTTTCCGAGCTGGCCTTTTGTCAGGTTGGTCCACATAATTTCAAGGAAGCTGCCGTTGGCGATGGTATGATTGACATCGTTGATAAGTATGGAAGAATGAAGCGCTGTGAGATTGATGTTCCCGTTAAAGAGATTAATAAGGATCTGGATCCAGGCTATTGGCTGCAGCAGGAAGAAGCCCGCTATATATGGAGCCCATTTTAAAGGAAGCCTGGTTAACAATAAAACAATAAATCCTACGATCATATATACGCCCAGTATATCGCCATCGGGGAAAAAAAGAGCGTTTAAGCATGCAAATGGCATCAACCCTAGTAATCTTTTAAAAGAACGCATAAATGGCCTTTCGTTGGCAGATTGGTTCACCAAAAACATAGAGAAGCCAAAAAGCAGCGCAAAAATCGGATAGGTTTTGTCCAAAAGAAAATGATAATCTGCCGCTTCAATCCATTTATCGATTTTATATAAAAACGGGTTGTCCGAATAAACGCCGCCATTGTAGTCAAACCGGGAAATAAAATGCCTGAGAGAAATTCCCAGCAAGGCAAAACCCCGAAGTACATCTATGACTTCAATCCTATTAACTATATTTGCTTCTAAACGTTGCATTAATGGAGGGCGATTAAATAAAATTGCTTAATCAGAATGCTAAATAAGTTCTTTTGAAAAAGTTTGTAAGTGCCTTTTAGACCAATACAGTGATTTTTTCGATGAACAGCTCCATTTTTTAGTTAAACCGTGTCGGGAAAATGATAAAATTGATCGCCATCGACCTTGATGGCTCTTTATTGAATGATGAGAAAAAGCTTCCTCCGGATTTCTGGCAGGTAATTCCGCAGGTATTTGAAAAAGGTATTACGGTAGTTATAGCCAGCGGCCGCCCTTTCCACAATGTATCTGCTGTTTTTGAAAGGATCAAAGATCAGCTTTATTTTGCATGCGACAATGGCAGCTTTGTAGTACATGCGAATGAAGAAGTTTTGGTAAGCCGGCTTGATGAATCGTCTATAAAAAATTTCATAGAAATATCGAGGTCTATAAAGGATGTGTACCCTGTTTTATGCAGCAAGCATATTGCTTACCTGGAAGACTGTAATGAATCTTTTAAAAAACAGGCGCTTACATATTACCAGGAATTTAGAATTGTGGAAGATCTTACGATGGTTGATGATATGATTGTAAAAATATCCTTGTGTGACCTGGCGGGTTCTGAAACCAACAGCTATCCTTTTTATAAACCGTTCGAGAACGATTTTAAGATAGCCGTTGCAGGGAAGATCTGGCTGGATATCACTAATATAAATGGCAGCAAGGGAAATGCGATCAAAGCTATACAGCGCAGGCTGAACATTGAAGCGGAAGAAACCCTGGTTTTTGGTGACTACCTGAATGACCTGGATATGATTCAAAATGCAGGATACAGCTACGCTATGAAAAATGCCCACCCGGCTATATTAAGAGCGGCAAAGTATATTACAGAACTGGATAATAACCAGGGAGGTGTAACAGATACCATTAAAAAGCTGCTGAACCTGTGATGCCTATAAAATTTATCGCGGGGATCTAAGTAATAATTCTGTTTTGTAGGCATAGCGTTTATCCACGAGATTTGGCAGACAGAGGGTGGACAATTTTTCGAATCGTTTTTAAACTGCTGATACAGTAAAAATTAATTGCCAAACAGCCGTTCCATGCACTGTGGAATGCTTTTGCTGTAATCTATCTGTACCGGCTGGTAATGATGTACCCAGTTCAGAAATAGCGATTTAAAGTCGCCCCCTATTTTTTCAATTGTCATAATGCCCATTTCCTTTAATGCAGCACCATTGCAGCACTGCTCATACTGACCCCGGATAGGTACCGCCATTATTTTTTTACCCAGGTGAATCGCTTCCGAAGGCGTTTCGAAACCGCCGCCCGTAATGATGGCGTGGCAATTTATCATGCTCTTATTGAAACGTTTTTTGTCTACCGGCAAGAAACGGATATTGCCCACCTCGTGCGCCGCAGTGCTTTGACCGCTAAAAATTTCGAACCTGAAATCTTTAAAAGGTAAAAATAGCGCAATCAGCTGTGGCTCACAATAAGAAGGCAGGTACACGGTTATATGGCCCTCGTCTTTCGGGTCTGCTTCCAGGATCTCTTTTTTAATAACCGGGGTAACGATAAAATCATCATAGCTTTTAAAGTGCAAGCCAATATATTTGTCGGCCTTTGCATAACTTTTTAATAGCCATTCGCCGGTTATGCTTTTTTGCTTCGGGCGCGGCACTTTCATCGACTGGAAGCTGGCCTGGTGGCCGAAGTTCACAGACGGAATTTGTTTCGCAGCACAGGCTTTGGCGGTTATGTACTCATAATCATTAATAACAAGATCATATTGCTCCACAGGCAGCTCATTGACCTGTTTTCTTAAGGCAACAGGATTAATAGCTTTTGCAATTTTCCAGTAATTGAGCGAACCATTGCAGGTATAATATAAACTAAGCCCTTTGCTTCTGTATGCTATGGGCGCATCCAGCTTTAAATGGCTGTTATCGCCGCTTAAAAAGATATCTACTTCTCCATATTGCTGCAGATACGGCAGCAACTCCATGCTGCGGCTTATATGACCGTTGCCTGTAGCCTGTATGGCATAAAATATTTTCATGAATTATTGGGTTAAAGAATGCAGGTAAAAGGAAATTTCGCTGGTTAAAACCTGGGGCTGCGATGCATAACGTGCTGGTTTTTCGATCACCATATCTTTTTCGTTGTAATGATATATCTGCCATTCACCGTTATAATATTCAAGCGATGTCATATTCTCCACCCAATCGCCTGAATTGAGGTAACAAACTGAACCTTTCCCATTGGTAACGGTCCTTTTTCGGGGTTGATGAATATGCCCGCATATCACTGTATCAAAATTTTTTTCGATGGCGATCTCTGCTATCTTTTGCTCGTATTCATCGATTTTAATCACCCGCTTATTAAACTGCTGCATAATAGCCTTGGCCAGCGACAGCTTTTCTTTTCCGAAAAGCTGCATAAAAAAGTTAACAGCCCTGTTAAAGCCCAGCAGCATGGCATATCCGTTGCTTCCCAGCTTTCCCAAAAACTTTGCCTGCCGGGAAGAAGTATGATCAAATACATCACCATGGAAAATCCATGTTCTTTTCCCATTCACTTCTATAGCAATTTTATCGGCCAGTAAGAAATTACCCAGCTCCAGGTCAGCATATTTTCTGAAAACGTCGTCATGATTGCCTGTAATATACACTACACGCGTGCCCCTGGTCAGCTTGCTGAATATTTCTTTAATGGCAGCAATATGAGTGGGGGGAAAATAACGTTTGCTAAACTGCCAGCCGTCAATAATATCTCCGTTAAGCACCAGGAGCCGGGGTTCGATACTTTTCAGGTAGGCTGTAAACTCCCGTGCCCTGGAAGCGTAGGTGCCTAAATGCAGGTCAGATATTACCACCACCTCAACCGGTCTTTTATTCATGGTTTAGAGTTTATCAAAACTCCGTTCTTGTTATAAACTAATTGTTATGGAAGTATTATGAGATTATTATGAAGTTATCTGAAACCGATGTGCAGGATAGTCAAATTAGCCTTTTCATTCTTATTAATCATCTAGAGGTAACCTGCCAACTGATGAGACAACAGAAGAAAATGATAAGGCGTTCCTGGCAGCCGGGAACGCCTTACACGGTGTGTATGACCGTCAATTTTTCAGTCTTACTTCGTTATTCTAAACCAGTCCACATCTATAAACCCTGCATCATTAATTTTTATATCACTGGTTATGAACAATCCTACTTTGGAACCGATCCATTTGCCGGGTGTGGATTTTATACTGCCTGCTTCAGTAAACTTTTTGCCATCCAGGCTATAACTGAATACACAGGTAGTATCTGCTTTAAACTGCATACGGAAGTACACCTCATGCTGGTTTAGCTTTACCACTTCCTTTTCTGTTTCCTTGCCGCCACGGTCGGCTTTTTCGCAGGAAGTAAATACAATGTAGCTGGCATCCTGTTTTCTTTTTATGGCAATGCTTCCATAGTTCATAGCCATAGTAGTTAAGCCAGCTTTCTCTCCTGTAAATTTTTCACTGGGTGTAAAACTGATTTTTGTGGTGGCAGTAAACGCATCATTAGGAAATTTTTGCAGCAGCACATGAGGTGTGTTCCACAAAGTCTGCTCTTGTTCTACCGGATGAGCAAATAAACGCAGCGCTCCTTTCTGAGTATTCATAAAGCTCCAGGTAGCCTGGGGATTGGCCTGCCATTGCCATTGCAGGCCTAGTTGCAGCTCGTTGAATTCGTCCGACTCTGCCGGGTTTTGTACAGGATAACTATTGCCTACATTGGGCTTTTTATATTTTAGTACCGGGTTACCGGTGCCATCACCGTCTTTATCTTCGCCAATTACCGGCCAGTCGTTCACCCATTTCATCGGCTGCAGATGCACTACGCGCCCGATAGTCTCTTTATCCTGGAAATGCAGGAACCAGTCTTCGCCGGTTTGTGTACTGACCCATGCGCCCTGGTGTGGCCCGTTTACAGAAGTTTTTCCCTGCTCCATTACTACTTTACGCTCGTAAGGCCCATAAATATTTTTACTGCGCAATACCAGCTGCCAGCCGGTAGCCACACCACCTGCCGGTGCAAATAAATAATAGTACCCATTGCGTTTGTAAATCTTAGGGCCTTCGATGGTGGGGTCTATTCCATGCCCATCATATACCATTACACCGTTGTTAATGACCTGGGTTCCTTCCGCATTCAGCTCTTTCATCACCAGAATGCTTTTGATACCTGCACGGCTTCCGGCATATGCAATGGATAAGTATACTTTGCCATCTTCGTCCCAGAAAGGGCATGGATCGATTAAACCCGAACCCGCATCCACCAAAACCGGATCGCTCCAGGGGCCGGTGATGTTTTTTGCCTTGGTAACATAAATACCAAAATCGGGATCGGGATAATAGATATAAAATTCCTCTTTATGATAACGGATGGCTGGCGCCCATACGCCATTGCCATGCTGATTTTTATTAAACACTTGTAACGGAACCTGGCGCTGCAAAGCATGACCGATGATCTTCCAGTTCACCAGGTCTCTCGAATGAAGAATCGGCAGGCCCGGTACCTGGTCAAAACTGGACGCGATCATGTAAAAATCATCGCCCACCCGTATAGCATCGGGGTCTGAATAATCTGCATTGATCACAGGATTCTTATAAGTACCGTCCCCGTTATCAGGGCTCCAAACCTGCGATACATAAGGCTTCTGGGCATGGAGCGAATAACTTAAAGCCACCAATACGATGGTAAACATCTTTTTCTTCATGTGTTATTTTTTGTTCAGTTATGCATAGCAGATAAAGTGAGTGACACAAGATAGCTGATAGTAGTACCACAGCCGGCCTAATCATTTACATCCCATCCATGCAAAATATTATTAATGGTGTACTGCGCCGCTTGTTCTTTGGTTAGCTGGTGCGACCAGCCGGCACGCTTCGTCTTGCCAGCACCTTTTCCGGTTGAATGATATTCGCCATAAAAAACAGTTTGTTCATTTGATACCTTACCCCAGTTGTTCCAGCCTTCCGGTTTTACCACCTCTGTCATCGTACAATCTATAAAAACGGTTTTGGCGTAAGGCCTCCAGGGACGGCCCAGGAAAAATGAAGCCGGTGGCGCATCTCCCTCTATGCTGCATTTGATAAACACGTAGCCGTATTTTGCCGAATCCGGGGTACTGGCTGCTGTGAAATAGCCGGCTTTCTTTCCATAAATGCGGCACTCCTCGAACACTGCTGTTGATGAGCCAAAGATGAAATCCACGGTACCTTCTATATAACAGTTTTTATAATACTGCCGGCTTCCTGCCCCATAGCCCCAGGTATATAAGGTATCCTGGAAACCCAGGAATTTGCAATTCAAAAATTTCACCCTGTCTACCGCCACTCTTACGGCTACTGCCTGCCCCACGGGACCGGAGCTGTTCTCAAACGTAATATTCTCTGCGGTAAAACCATCGCCATGTATAAAAAAAGAGGCGCTGCCGCTTGTTCCTATCTCTTTTCCAAATTCATTTTTTTTAGAAGCGTAATCATCAAAGGTCAAAATAACACTGTCTGCATGCTGTCCAATAAATTTCACATTTGTCTTGGTATCTGGCAACATCAGTTTTTCTTTATACACACCATTTTTTATATAAATGACCGTTTGGTTTTTACGAAGATCGGGTACTGCATTGATTGCTTCCTGTACGGTTTTAAAATCACCGCTGCCATCTTTGGCAACAATAATACCTGGTTGGCTACAAAAAGCTGTCATGCTGAAAAAAAACAAAGGAACTATTATCATCAGAACAGCATTAAAAGAATAAGACCGGAGGTTTCCTTCGTCAGGCTCAGGATGACATTCCTCTTTTTCCAGAACATCTGTTGCAAATAAATTCATCAATTAAAAGGAATTGGGGTTAAAAAATTCATTTCTTTCATCCATAAATGCAGCAGCGGCAGCCACAACTCAGTGCTGCCAGGATTTTCTGTGAGGCGTATGCCATGACCACCCTGGGGAAATACATGCAGGCTGGCATTTATATTATGGTCAACCAACGCATTGTAATACATAAGGCTGTTGCGAATATTCACTGTTTTATCATTTTGCGCATGGGTAATAAAAGTAGGTGGTGTGTAAGCAGACACCTGTTTTTCAGCAGAGTGCTTTTCAATACTGGCCACAGAAGTATCTGCACCCAGCAGGTTTACCCTGCTGCCCTTATGCGCCCATTGTCCCATTGAAACAACCGGCGATAGCAGTACTGCAAAGTCTGGACGATATTTAACCGTATCCAATGCATCATTTATCCTCGTTAGATCCTCAGGCTGTGTTGAAAGCATGGATACCACGTGCCCTCCGGCGCTAATGCCCATTACGCCTAATTTATCGGGGTTGATCTTCCATTTAGCCCCATTAGCCCTGATGTATTTGACGGCACGCTGTGCATCCTGTACTGGGGCATTGGCACGATCAGTAAGATTGCGTTGATGCGGCAGGCGGTAGATGAGCACAAAAACATTAATGCCAAGTGTATTGAACCATTTGGCAAAATTAAAACCGTTATACACATAAGAAGCTCTTTGATAACCACCTCCGGGACATATCAGAACCGTAGTACCTGTATTCTCTGCTTTGGTAGCAGGAAAAGCATAAATACCCGGTGTTTCAACCTCCCATATACGTTCATCTACAATACTGTCTTTTACTGGAATTTTATTAACTCCGGGTATTTTTCCTTTTTCCCAGACAGGATAGAACTCCTGGGCTGAAAGCTTAATGCCAAAGCAGAGAAGCAGCATCGTAATAAATACTGCTAATTTTAACCTCATCCATCGCAGCAGCCAGGAGCCTGGCCGACCACTTTGCCTTATTGTGCAGACACATTTTCGATAGTATTTGTCTTTCCACTTTTTTCTTGATAAAAAAGTGGAGCAAAAAATCAAGGCTGTGAAAAAATCGGCTAAAAACAACCTTGTAAGCCTAAACCCGCCAAACTCGCTCCGAAGATGCTGGCAATTATCCAGATCCTGCAGGCTCGGACAATGGCGGCTTTTTAACGGCTTACTGCAATTGTTTTTTAACGCCACTTTTTCAAGGCCACTCTCAAACGACACCAGAAACTGTACAAGCCACCTATTATTAAGATTGATAGTTGCTATTTCTTTTCGGGCCATATAAATGGTTTTAATGAGGTTTGTTTGAACCAGTCTTTTTCGCCCGGCAGATCAGGATTGCAGGAGGCGAAAATATTTTCCAAAGTATAGGCTACAGCTTCTTTATCTGTAAGCTGTTTGGCCCAGCCAACACGCCCTGCAGGATTAGCGCCCGCCCCTGTATTTTTATATTCTGCATACAGAACCGTTTTTTCATTTTCGGGATTGCCCCAGTTATGCCAGCCTGCTGCAGCAATTTGTTCAGGCAGCTCACAACGTATAAAAACCGTTTTAGCGTGAGCGCGCCATGGCCTGCCCAGGTATACTTTGCTAACTTCACCAGTGGCCTGGATTTTACAGTCTAAAAACACATAGCCAAACTTTTTGCCCGGCGTAGTGCTGGCAGCGGTTATGTAAGAGCTGGACTTTTCTTTTATTATACAATTCTGAAAAACAGCCGTGGATGGCCCGAAGATAAAGTCGGTAGTGCCTTCTATGTAACAATCAATAAATAATTGCCTCGAAGTTTCACCGGCGCTGAATATAGTATCCTGATCGCCTATGAGCTTACAATTCTTAAACACTGCTTTATCGGCATCTACATACAATGCTACCGCCTGCCCCACGCGGCCTGCACTGTTTACAAAAGTGATGTTTTGCGCCGTAAATCGGTTACCCGATATCTTGGCCGTAAACGAAGTGAAGGTAGTAAGCTTCCCGCGCCCGGAATAATCATTGAATGTGATAATGGTTTTATCCACATCTTCACCAATAAAAGTAACATCGGTATTGTTCGCAGGTAATTCTATCTTTTCGTTATACACGCCATTTTTTATATACAGGGTTATGGGCGCCAGCGGATAAACCCGCATGGCATCAATAGCATCCTGTATATATTTAAACTCCCCACTGCCGTCTTTTGCAACAGTGAAGGTATATTTGTATTGTTGGGGATTCGAGGTTTGTGCCTGTACAACGCTTGCCATTAACATTACTATCATTATTATAAAACCCGCGACAGCGCTATTATGCCTCCATCCCTTAAAATTGTATTTTACTTTTTTTTTCATCAATAAGGATTTTTTAATCAGTTTTATTGAAGCCAGCTCCAGTACTTCGCCCAATCGAGCAAAATATCGTTTCGCCACCTGGAAATCGTTTTGCCGCCCTGTATTTTCCCATCATATAATTCAGGCTCCCATTTGTCTGTGTACCAATTAGCTCCCAATACATAATCTGTCGCATTCCTTTTTCCCGGCCAGTTATTTGTCACAACCAATTGGCCATCGCCTGTAGGGAAACCAGCTATGGAGGAAGTAACTTTATAAGCAACTGTTTCGGCCTGCTTGGGTGCATACTTTAAAACATATTGTCCATTACCTAAATAATACCCTGCCCATTTTTGTGTGCTTTTCTGATAGGGTGTTTCCATCCAAAAGCAAGCGGAATCTGAAGGGATCGTTATTTCAGGTCCTTTCAGCCTAAACTCCACAATGGTGCAAAAAGCTACTGTATCATTTAAATTGGTTACCCTGTCGTAAACAACACGAGGGCTATATTTAAATTTTGAAAAACTGCCACCCCAGCTTTCACGCGCCGGGTTATTAGGATCACCATCCATTAAATATAACAGCGAAGGCGTATCTCCCATTTTTACCTCGCCATTGTAATAATTTTTGAAATCTTTTCCCAAATGCCCGGCGGCCTTGATATACTTTCCGTAATAGTCTGTCGGCAGCAAACTATCAAGGATAGTGCTGTTAGAAAAAAAGCCATAATAAGAAGCATTCACTTCTATCAACCATAGGCCGGGAAAATGCTCAGCAATGTAAGCATAGCTGTTGGCGCTCCATTTTTTATTAGGTCCTCCGATCCAATATACTTTTATGTTCTTCTGAATATCGGGGGCATCATGTAAGGCCTGCGCCAGGTCGTCCAGCCCGCCCCAAACCAAAACCCATAAGGGTTGGGTATTTTTTTCCCTGGCGCATTTAATGATCCAGTCGGAACCTTCTGTTGCCGCTAAGTATCCTCTATAAGGAACGGCCCCTAACCGTCCCTGTTTACAAACCGCCCGCAGCTCATCAGGTGCCGGATACCCTTTCTGATGCTTTTGCAGCTTTGGTAAATCCTTTTCGTACAGATCGATCATACGCAGCAATTCACTTTTATTGCCCGTCCCGTAAGAGGGTGATGAGACCAGCCCCTCTGTATGAAACAGGTGGGCATACATCAAAAAATGGGTGATGGACTGGTTGTCATCAGGGTCGGTACCGCCAATATCGGTACTGATAAGCACGCGCGGCTTAACCGGCACTGGTTGCTGGGCTGCTGTTGCCATACAATAGAAAACAGGCAATACGAACAGGAAGGTTTTTATACTCATCTTTTAAAATACGCTTTTACCTGTTTTTAATTTTCTGAGCAAGACCAGGTGCCACGATCCTGATATTTTTCAACACTATTTGCGCTACCAGCCTTGCACCCAGCTCGCTGAAATGCGTATCATCCGCTTTCCCATTGGGATAATTAGGATGCTCTCCCGGCGCCAGGTGCAAAAACAACAGTTTTGAATGCTCCACTCCTAATTGCTGGTATAGCTGCTGAGACTGCACATCCAGGTCTATCAATGGCACTTTCTGTTCTGCTGCAACATTACGCACTATCTGCGCATACACATCGTGCGTACCTGTTATTTTACCGGTACTGTCGAACTTTCTCCTGGCTACAGGAGTGATCAAAACAGGGTTGGCTCCTTTAGCCTTTGTTTCGCTGACATACCTTATCAGATTATTTTTAAATTCTGTTTCGGTAGTAGCGTTTTTCTTGGTAGGCACTTCATCGTTATGGCCAAATTGTATCAACACGTAATCGCCGGCAGCGGCTTCATCCGTTATTTTTTTCCATAAGCCTTCGTTAATAAACGATTTAGTGCTGCGGCCGTTCTTTGCAAGGTTCACTACCTGCACGGTACTATCCCAGAAATACACAAACGGCATTCCCCAGCCGGTTTCGGGGTAGGCTTTGGTTTCTTTAATAGCACAGGTAGAGTCGCCAGCCAAAAAGATTGTAATTTTCCTTTGAGGCATTACAAATGCCAGTAAAGGCAGCAATACAATGGCTATTATTACCCGTTTTTTGTTCATTTCTTATTCGTTTAATTATTTTTTAAAACATTCTTTCCCGGCGCCCATTTCGCCTGCCATTCGGGATACCTATCTAACACCCGCTGGGGAGCATAAGTATACCAGGCGTATCCGTCCCTTCGCTCCCTGTCCACTTCTGCCAGCGAATACACTACTTTGCTGTCCCGGTTGCAAAACATAGGCCTGTGAGTGCCTAATTCGTAATACCTTGTCCATACAGGAGGAGCCGCAGAATCTGTAACCACTACCCTGTCGGAAGTGCTGACCCGGTAATTGGTAACCAATGTATCGGCTTTAACAGTCTTAACCCTTGTATAGTAGATTTTTGAATCTTCAAACCAGCGCACTGCAGCCTGTATGGCGTTGATTATTTTTTGATCGGGGTGATCGATGTCCATCAGGAACTGCGCCACACCCGAGCTTTCTCCATTACAAATTGAAGGGGGTTCAAACTTTCTTGCCCAGGCGGGCGCTAAGGTAACTTCATCGTGTTGCTGGCACCATACGGTTAAAGTACCGTTATCTGTTATCTGTGTTTTTAAAATACAATCAATACCCTTTTCATAAGCCTTTATGATTCTTGCCCGCAGCTCATCATCTATAAAATCGTACAACGGTTCTTTATCTGCAATATGTTTCAAGGCCTGCACAATACCTTCCATCCCTCCGTCATTATAAGTTATATGGCTGCTATAATTATTTTGTAACGGATAGTACTGCGGCCAGCCGCCGTTTTTATATTGTGCAGAAAGTATGTATTCCAATCCTTGTATTGCTGCATTTTTATATTTTATCTCTTTTGTGGCTTTATAAGCAATAGCCAGCGCTCTTACCTGTGTGTAGCCGGTACCATTGTCGAAAGTAGTATTCAGCACATTTTTATGTTTGGCTACTTCCTGCTTTTGCTCTTCAGTAAGAACTGCAAACATATCGTAGTTTTTAGGCCATCCGCCATTGGCTTTCTGAAATAGCAGGATGTTATCGGCAATCTGCCTGACATCAGCAGGCTTGTACCGTGGCCTGCCCGGCAGTGCATTGATCATGTTGTTCTTGTCGGCAATGCCATACCAGTGGCCGGCATTGTCTGCAAAAGGGCGGGGATCTATCTGATCAATAACCTGCTGCGCATTTAATGATAAGAAGAATAGCCACGAAAAGGAGAGCATTATTAGTTTTTTCATCAGTACATTTTTATTTTACTGCCAGACCATTTATGTACACTTCAATATTGGTATAGCGCTTATCCAATGTATATGCTGAAGCATCAGCCGTACTATGTGGATCGAGCTTGTTTTTGATCTCCCATTCATCAGGCATACCATCTTTATCTGTATCTAGCGGAGGATCCAATTGTTGTAAATAGGGCCATGCATTTACTGTCTTTTCGTATGTTGTTCCATGCGCATATCCGCCCTGTACATCAATAAACCGTCCTTTCCTGTTCTTAACATCATTGATGATCCTTTCATCCAAAGTGTCTCTTTCGGGCATTACGGCCCCAGCGAACCGTAAAACATCGCTGTATGCATCTGCAGCAGATGTAACGGGCATGTCCAATACCGCAAAAGGCCTGGTCACAACGGCCAACTGTTTATGGCTTTCTGTTGCGCCTTTATCCAAATGTACGCCCAGCCAGTTGTTTTTACTTACATCAGCAGCGCCATCTACATAATTCCCATTTACATAAAAACGGCCATAAGGATTATTCTCTTCTTTACTTTTGGTGGGGTTCACGATCCTGAACCTTACATTTATATTGGTAGAGGGTCCATACCTGTAATAGTTATTTACAATATTGTAGCTGCCATTTTCGCCTCCATATACATTATTGTGCCCCCAATTATAGATCACATTATTCCTGAAATCTGCCAGCTCTTCACTTTCCCCCATCCGTACCCCGTTAAACCTTGGCGTGCGGCTGTTGCAATGAGCAAACAAGTTATGATGGGCGCTGAAATGCTTTCCACCCCAGATACCGCCATACCCATGATGTTCAAAATCTGTATCGCCTTCTTCAAAATGATAGGAATAGTTTAACGGCTCGCTGATAATGTTCCATTGCAGCGTAGTGCTATCGCCCCTGTAAACAGAACACACTTCATCGGTGCTCCAGCTCATACTACAATGATCTACGATAATATTCTTTCTGCCCGACCCGCCAAACGCATCATCTGCCCCGCCACCATCTACCATTCCCTTATTTTGATAGCGGTCGCCCATCCGGAACCTTAAAAAGCGGATAATAATATTGTCACCAGATAGTGAAATTGGATAATCGGCTAAACAGATACCACCGCCCGGCGCTGTTTGCCCGGCAATAGTTACATCGCCTTTAATATTCAGCTTCGACTGTAAATGAATGGTACCCGAAACGTTAAAAACAATGATACGCGCACCTTTAGCGTTTACAGCTTTTCTCAGGCTCCCATCGCCGGCATCATTTAAATTTGAAACAACCAGCACTTTCCCTCCGCGCCCGCCTGTAGTGTATTTGCCAAAACCTTCTGCACCGGGAAAGGCAATAGGCTTATCTTCCAGGTTGCTACCCGTCCTAAGGGTTTGCTGTGATCTGCAGGACAGAAACAACATCTGCCAAATAAAAAGAAATAGAATCGGGTTGATTTTCATTTGTTCTTTTTTACTTTTATCTCAAAATATTGTATATAGAAGCGCTTTTATAAATAGCCTGATTTTTCAAACGGTATTTGCAGGAAGATTAAGGCATAGCATTTACCAGGTTTTCAGTACATGCGCTCTATTACATTGCTTACTCTATTCTATAGCCTAACAACCTGCTGTTTGACGGAAGATGAATGACCGAATCACCTGCTGTATAGGGGCATTCGGGAACCGATCTTAAATAATAACTACGATTTTTGATTCTCTGTAATAGATTTCACGAGGCTATTAATATATACTTCGATATTATCATAGCCGGTACTTAAATCCTTTCCATTAGCGTTTGCTTTACTGGGGTCAAGCTTGTTGGCTATTTCCCAATCATCAGGCATCCCATCTCCGTCTGTATCTTTTAAAGTAGGGGCACTCTTCAGTTCAGGCCAGCCACCTACATCCTTCTGGGTATCTATAATACCCGGTAGTCCTGAAACAGATCCTTTATAAGCAGCTGTGCCGGTTCTGACTTCGTTAGCGATCCGGGCATCTACTGCATCTCTTTTATAAGAAGCCCCTGCATAGTTAAGTACTGCCTCATATGCCTGCCCGGCAGTATGCGGAGTAATTTCAGCGCTGGCAAATGGTACGGTTTTTCTAACCATTGCCTCGGTTATACCACCATCAAAATCTACTCCGCCGCTCCAGTTATCAGCCGTTACAGTAGAATTATTTGCTACATAATTTCCAGCTATATAAAAACTGCCATATCCCACTCCATAAACAGAAGGGTTGGTTGCGGCAGTGGCATTATCTTTTGAAACCTGGATAATCCGCTTATTTCTATTGGATGGCGTTGCCGGCCCTGGTTTGTAATAGTTGTTCACAATATTATATTCTCCGTTTTCACCACCATAAGCGCTGTTGCCACTCCAGTTATAAATAACATTATTCCGATAATCTACTTTATCGGGTCCGAAAATACCTACACCGGTACCGCTGCCGTTACTATAACGCAATCCACCATCAAAGCGGGGATTCCTGTTAGTGTGGTGTGCAATAAGGTTATGATGGAATGTTGCAGGCGAGCCTCCCCAGATACCGCCATAACCGTGCGCTCCTTTGGAATGCCCCGAATGATTCATACTTTCGGCAATCATGCACCATTGCATGGTAAAGTTTTTGGTATGATAGAAAGAAGCTGTTTCATCTATCGCCCAGCTCATCGAACAATGATCCAAAACAATGTCCTGAATTTCGCGTCCCCAAATGGCATCGCTTTCAATAGTAGCTACATAAGCATCGCCTAATCTAAAACGAATAAACCGGATAATTACATTATCAGCAGCAATATTCACTTCATGATCCTGGATACAAATACCATCTCCGGGCGCCGTTTGTCCGGCAATAGTAACATCGCCGTTCTTAATCTGCAACCTTGATTTAAGCTTAATATTCCCCGAGACTTCAAAAACAATTATACGTTTACCGGTTTGGTTAACTGCATCTCGCAGGCTTCCTGTTCCGGCATCATTCAGGTTCGTAACTTTAATTACCCTGCCCTCTCTGCCGCCGGTTGTATTCTTCCCTGCCCCTTCAGCTCCGGGAAAAGCTATAGCGGTTTCCTGCACCTGCACCGGCTTATCAGGCAAGGGTTTTTTATTTGTATTACTGCTGTTCTTACTACAGGAAGCAAACACCAACAATATTACAGAAACAGAGATATATCGGATCATTACGTTTAAAATAAAAAGGTACAGGAAAATCCTGTACCTGATCAAAAAACATCATTTAATTAATCCAGCGCGGGTCACCTATTCCTGCCGCTTTCAGGTTAACATTACTTATTGTAAAGTTCCCTGTTGAAGGACTTGTAAAGCCCGGATCCAGTTGGGTGTAATCCCCGGTATCATTTTTTGCCCCGGATGTAGTACTGCCCGTAAAGTTAGGTGCATTGAAGTAGTTATTCTTACTCATCTCCTTAATAGTTGTTGCACCCTGATTGGTATAGTAACCCAGTGTGGCTGCAAGTATATTCTTATTGAAAGTTATTTCATGAGCAGCCAACCTTATATAAAGCATTCGTCTGTTGTTGCCATCACTTACTTTGTAAAAAGTATTGTTATTGATAGTAATGATGCTTTTGACTGCAGGAAAGTTGGTTGATCCCCCGGCATCCATCCTGAAGAAATCACGGGCCAATGCGCTGTTATACACTGTATTGTTTGTAAAATCAAACACAGTAGCCAGGCCATTGCGGAAGTCAATAAAGTCGCCGCCATTGCACTCAATATCATAGATGATATTGCCTTTAAATAATACAGACTGAATCCAGGTTTTCTTATTTATATAGATGAGCCCTTTTGTATAGTTTCTAACCATACAATCTTCCATTTTGAATGCTGCGTAAGCTGTATTCAGATCTTCGTCATAGATAATGGCCTGGTTACCGTCTTTTGAACCTGTACCGTCCAATACCAGGTCTTTTAACTGAAGGCCGGCATTGGCAACGATCCGTAAAATGGTTCCCTTTAATACGGGCTTGTTGGCCGGACGCGCGCCTTTGATTGATATAGACTTTGTAATGGTAATATCCTGCGTATTATATTCTCCGGGCATTAATGCAAATACATCTCCGCTGTTGGCGTTTTGTAATATGGAGGTCAGATCATCACCAGGGTTTACCTGAATAGCCCCTCCCAGATCAAGCGGTGTGGAGAATGTAGTATAGCCCCTCGTTTTTGTACCGTTGAATAATGTGGCTGTGTACGCAGTTTCCGGAGCCAGGCCGGTTATAGTGGCGGCGCCTGCCGCTATTTCTGAAGGCGTAACATTATGCGAAATATTCCCGGGAGATAAAGTGATGCGGGTTGCATTTGCACCAGGTGTCCACCTTAAAATAACTTCAGTGGCTTTAATTTCGCTCAGATCTACTGTTTTCATGATCTGCTCGGGCCTGGTTTTAAATGTTACTGTCGTCCACTTTGAATCATCCGTCTCGGTACCGGTTGCTTTAATACGAACATAATAATCGGTTTCGCCTTCCAGCCCGGTAATAGTATAGGTAAGCACATCCTTAGATATATCGGGATAGGTTTTCACCGGGGTACCTGTCATCCCGGCGTTATCATATACCTCTACCTGGTAGGCCGTGGCCTTACTTACTTTATTCCAGGAAACCGAAGCTGTATTACCATCTATCACCAAGGCTGATACGCCTGTTGGAGAAAGCAACCTGCCAAGGTTAAGCGAGGTCATCTCCGGCTCTATGCTTTTGTTGCAGCCGGTAAATAGCAAGACAGCGCCTATACCAATCAAGCAAAGTATGTTTTTTATTATGCTGTTCATTACAATCGTTTTTGCTTCAAAAAATTTAATTAAAAGAATAGCCATCGTTATTAAGCATGCCATTACTTGCATTGATAAATACCTGCCATATCGGCCAGAACTGCTGCTGGTTAGGATCGCGTATGAACAGCGCGTTCCAGTAAGTAATATTGTCTCCCGTTGCAGAAAGCTTCCAGCTTTTGCTGGCTCCGTAATTGAGGGCGGCACCACCTGCATCAGTGTCTCCATAATTCAGACCGTAGATAACCACGCTTTCACCATCATCGGCTGTTTTATAGTAGATATTTTGAGGGAGCGCTGCATATTTGCCCTGCCTGTTTTCTAACTGCTGTAATTTAGTTTTAGCCTCATTCAATTTTGTACTTAGCAGATTCCAGCGGATGAGATCTTGTTTCCTTAGCATTTCGCCGGTAAATTCCAGTGCCCGCTCATCAACAATTGCATTAAAGAAGGCTGTTTTACTGGACGTAGCCTGGGCCATGTAAGTATTTACTTTTGCGGAATTGCCTGGAAAGGCTCTGTCCCGGATCATTTTTAAGTAAGGTGCTGCTGCTGCCGGACCGTCCAGCTCATTGATTGCTTCAGCAGCCATCAAAACCACATCAGCATAACGCATATACATCCAGTTCAGCCCGTCATCGTTGGTAGAAGTTACGCGGCGGGGCAGCCATTCGTACCTGTATTTACCAAAATACCATTTATTGAGCGCCGTAGGCACCTGTTTGCCATTGGTCCATTCATAAGGAACACAGGTTACATCCCGGCGCACGTCATCCTTATCGTATTCGTAATACATAATAGGATTAGGGCCATTGGTGCCACCTTTATTTTGCCCGGTATATTTATCAGTGGTTGTATGTTTTACACCCAAATCGAAGATCACCCGTCCCCGTCCTTCACTAAAAGGTATTTCCCACAAAGACTCCTTCCCCGCCTGAATGGTTTCTGCGTTCAGCGTTTTAAATACCCCTTCAAAAGTCTGCAACTGGCAGGTGCCGCTGTTAATTACATCCAGGCATTCTTTCTTAGCGACAGCATACATTTTTTCCGGGGCCAGATCAGGATCTGTGCTCCTGCGGATTTCATTATTCACACGCTGGCCATATCCGCCCGCTGCCAGTGCTATACGTGCACGCAGGCCTTTTACAAATGCCTTATTAATTCGCTCGGTTGTTTGAGTAGCTGCAGTTTCTTTGGGCCAGCCCACCAGGGCTGCTGCTTCTTCAAGATCGGTCAGTAATTGTTTGTAAATAACATCCCTGTCGCTTCTGGGTAAATAAGTTGTTGCTGAAGTTACCGGCTCAAACCTTGCAGGCACATCACCCCAAGCTTTCAGCAGATCATTATAAATAACAGCGCGCAGCGTGAGCATTTCTCCTAAAATCTGCGCCATTTCCTTACTGCTTTGCACATCACCATACGTGCGAATACCACGGATAGCGAGGTTGGCACGTTCAATGCCTTCGTAAAATTTAGCCCAGGCATTGTTGTCTGTATTCATTTGCGAATTAATGACATTGGTATTATAATTTGAAAGCAGTGATTTTTCATCCGTAACTGTCTTTAAAGCGTTATTCACTTCGCAATCAGTATTAATTCCATAAAATACCAGGTAACGGCCCCGGTAAGAGTTGGTTTCAGCAAAAGACTGGATGATACTGGCAATAGTAGCTTCGGCAAGGCTGGGCGTGGAAAAAATCACACTTTCATCCATTGACGATTTGGGTGGCGCGTCTAATACTTTGTTACAGGATACCGCAAAAAATACAGTTGCAATGACAAACGAAATATTGAATATCTTCTTGTTCATAAAATTCATTTTTAACAATTAAAAACCAAGATTTAACCCTAACACCACCATCCGGCTTTTGGGATAGGCAGAGTAATCTACTCCCGGAGTAAGGTTTGTTTTTCTACGTGTAGAAACTTCGGGATCAAACCCTGTATAATTGGTTAAACAGAAAAGATTATACCCTGTAGCATAAAAACGCAGGTTTTGAAGCCTGGCTTTTTTTACCAGCCTCGCCGGCAGATTATACCCAAGTGTAAGCGTGCCCAGGCGCAGGAAACTTCCGTCTTCTACCGCCCAATCGCTGAATATGTTACGACTCATATACGGCGACCACATCGTAGTACCGGCATTCATAGATTCCAGTTCGGCAGGATCGTTGGAAATGGTGCCATCTGCACGCAGGTTGGTCCATCTTTTGCCGCTTCCCATAATATCAATCATATTGCGTCCAAAGCGTTGCGCAGTGGAGGTATATTCAATCTTATTAGCATTGTAGATGCTGTTGCCGTAGCTCCAGTTAAACATAGCGCTTATATCAAAGTTGTACACCCTGGCATTAATGGTAAAACCACCCGTATGCTTTGGATTGGCGTTACCAATAATAGTTTGGTCCGCTACGTTCACGGTATCATTGCCATTCAGATCCATCAGTTTCATTGAACCTGGGCGAATGGTTCCCACAATGGAACTGGCATCCGGCACACCCTGCTTCAGTATCCATTTTCCGCTGGCGGCATCGTATCTTTCAAAATCTGAGACTTCGTACCTTCCAGATCCATCTATTTTATAACCATACATTTCTCCAACAGCGCCCCCTGTTGCTATCCAGAAATCGTTCCCAATCTGGGTAGAAGCCCAGCCCGATGACCAGCCGAAATTATCCATCTGTCCAAGCGATATGATCTTACTTTTATTGAACCCTATATTTCCGCTGAAATTCAGACCAAAATTTTGTTTTTCCACAGCAACCCAGTTTAGAGTAACTTCAAGCCCCTGGTTTCTTGTTTCGCCCATATTACGATACTGGTTATCGTACCCCGCACCGGAAACGGGGAACAGGATCAGCAGGTCTTTGGTGCTGTTACGATACAGATCAATGGTACCGTTTAGCTTTTTATCCAATACAGTAAAATCTAACCCGATATTTCTTGTAATAGTGGTTTCCCATTTCAGATCAGGATTGGCCATGGTTTTGGACGGCGCCCAGTAGCTGGTATAGCCGTTTACCCAGGAAGTGGTACTAACCGCATAAGCCTGAAATATCTGCCCTGTAGGGATGTTATTATTACCGGCGGTACCATAGCTGACTCTCAGTTTCAAATCATTCAGCCAGTCAGAAGCACCCTCCATGAACTTTTCGGAGGAAATACGCCATGCTGCAGAAACAGAAGGGAAATAACCCCATTTGTTTCCTTTTGAAAACTTGGAAGAACCGTCTGCACGGAAAGTGGCTCCCAGCAGGTATTTACTGTCGAAGCTGTAATTAGCCCGGCCAAAAAAGGAAAGTAAAATATCATCGGGGTTCAGATAATTTTCAGAAGAAAAGGGAACACCCTGAGCTGATAACCTGCGCGCATCGTTAAAAGTAAAAGAAGAGGGGAATCCATGCACTACAGATGTGAGCGCCTCTGATTGCGCATTAATATATTCCTGGCCTGCCAGTACATTAAGATTATGTTTTCCCTGAAGCAGGCTTGTAAAATCATAATTTAATGTGTTGGTATTGCGAAACGACTGTCTGAGGCTTTTCACCATTTCTATAGCGGGCTTTCCCTGGTTTTCGGCAGCCGGAGCATTATTTACATAATAGGTGGTGGTTCCGTAAAAGCGATCATCTGCAATTCTTACTTCATCTAAACCCAATTCGGTTTTAAACTGCAGATCGTTGGTTATCTTCCATGCAAAACTACCGCCCAAGTTAAAATTGGTTCTGCGTTGTAAACGGTCATTATCCGTAAGTGCAGTAATGGGATGATACAGGTTAAAGGCATCATCGGTTTCATCAGCATCTGTAAGGCCGCCAACAGGAAAAGGAGGATAAAGCATAGCATATTTTAAACGGGAGTCTGCCGAAGATTTTTCGTTTTGCTCATTAGCGCCCCCTCCTGTAACCTTAGTGTCAGCATAACGTAAAGACAGGTCAATATTTACCTTTTTGTTAGGCCGGCCATTCAATTTCAGGCTAAGGTTATCACGCTTATAACCTGATAAAAGCATAATAGCCTTATCATCAATTCTCGAATAACTTGCCGAATACCTTACTTTTTCAGACCCGCCATTCAAATTGAGGTTATGGCTGACCATACTTCCAATACGGCCAAACACCTGCTCCTGCCAATCGTTTGCCTGAACATCCTGGTACAGATCAATGTCCTGCCAGTTTCCCAGGTACTTCGCATACCGATCGTTTAATTTATTATCTAATAATGCGCTTTCATATTGCCACAGGGTATAATCGTAAGGAGAGAGCACGCCCAGTTTTTTTGCCAGTTTTCTATACCCGCCATATACATTATAATTCACCGAAAATTTTCCGGCTTTTCCACTTTTGGTTGTTACAATAATAACGCCGTTAGCTCCCCGTGAGCCATAGATAGCTGTGGAAGAAGCGTCCTTTAATACATCAATAGATTCAATATCTGATGGCGCAATATCAGAAATGGTATTTACAGGAAATCCATCTACAATCAGCAAAGGTGTATTATCGCCTGTAATGGAACCTCCGCCACGTACTCTTATTTTCATTTCTGCATCGGGCGATCCTTCTGTAGAGCTCACCTGTACACCAGCCAGTCTTCCACTTAATGCTTCTGCGGCATTGGCCACCGGAACTTTGCTAATTTCTTTTGATGAGATAGATGAAATGGCCCCGGTAAGGTCCTTCCTTTTAGAAGTACCATAACCAATCACCACTACTTCATCACCTGTTATAATGTTTTTTACAAGTGCTACAGACATATCATCCGTTGCGGCAACTGTTTGCGGCGTATAACCGGAAAAAGTAAATGTAAGCACTTGGGTGCCGGATGTAGGAACCTGAATACTAAAACTGCCACCGGCAGCGGTTTGGGCTACCACATCCCCATCGCCAACAGCAATATTTACACCCACTAAGGGCGCGCCTGTATCGTCCAATACAGTACCATTGATAGTTTTAGTCTGTGCAACTGCTGTATTACAGATAAAAAAAAGCGCAAGCAGATAAATTATAATTTTCTTCATATAGCTGGTTTGAATAAAAAATGCTACCTATAAACCGTTATGAAGAACAAGACTACCATTTTTTTCTTTCATGCAGGACAGGACAGGATGGATTTATTTACGCAAACGTTGCCGGTATCGTATGCATAAAGCATTTTATCCGATGGCTGCGTTTTCAGAGCATTGAAAAATGCGTTTTACCTATAAAAAACTACAATCGGTTTCAATATTTTCTATATAAAAGCTGGTTCCGGAAAGGGGGTCTTTCCACCTTGTAAAACCGGACCGGCTATTTTTACGCAAACGTTGCCGGAATCGTATATATAATTGATTATCTTCGCAAGAAAGGTGCCATGCGCATATGAAATTTGAAGCTGTTACTATAAAAGATATTGCCAAAGCACTGGGGCTGTCTACCTCCACCGTGTCCCGGGCGTTAAGAGACAGCTATGAAATCAGTGAAGCCACCAAGAAAAAAATAAGAGATTATGCAACCGAAATGAATTACCGGCCTAATCCTGTTGCATTAAGTTTAAAAGAAAAAAGAACACTGTCTATTGGCGTGGTTGTTTCTGAAATTGCCAATACTTTTTTCAGCCAGGTTATTAATGGCATTGAGTCCATCGCTTATAAAAACGGTTATAATGTAATTATTACCCAAAGCAAAGAATCCGTAGAAAGAGAAGAGATGATACTGGACTATCTCACTTCCAGGTCTGTGGATGGATTAATCATATCGGTATCGGCCGGAACAAACGATTTCAGCAACCTGAAACAATTGCATGAAAAAGGACTACCTATTGTTTTTTTCGACAGGGTGGTGGAAGAGATCCATACCCATAAAGTTATTACAGATAATTTTACAGGTGCCTACAGGGCCACGGGGCACCTCCTCGAAAATACATTTAAAAGGATCGCGGTGATCGCGAATAATGCTACCCTTTCCATAACCAGGGACCGGCTGGCCGGCTATATGAAAGCATTAAAAGATCATGCGATACCGGTTGAAGCATCTTTAATAAAATATTGCGATCATGGCGGACTTTTGGTTGAAGAAGTAGAAATCGCAGTAGAAGCGCTGCTTACGGCTAAGAAAAAACCTGATGCGTTATTATTGCTGGCTGACAAGATCACTACCGAAACTTTCAGCATTCTTAAAAAGAGAGGTGTTAACATGCCCCGGGATATAGGAGTAATAGGCTTTAATAATTCCAAATATACATCGCTGTTTGATCCGGCCCTATCAGTTATCAGCCAGCCGGCATTTGAAATGGGAGAAAAAGCGGCATCGCTTCTGCTGGATCTTATAGAAAGTAAACGTACCGTAACCGATTTTAAACTGGAAAGCCTGCCACCGGATATTATTATAAGAAAAAGCAGCAGGCTTCCGATAGCTGATTAGCAGGAGGTAGTACAGAATATTATCCTGCTTTTTGAAGATCGTTCTATTGGTTGCGTTTGCTGTTTTCAGTTACATCAAAACAGGAATGATTCCATAGAAAGTTTTCTGTATCGGATTTAAAAACTGGCGTTTGCACTATCGGCATTTCCCTTTCTTCCCGGGTATGGGCCTGGAATCCGGCAATGGCCGCATCCCAATTGTCCCTTTTTCGGGTTCTTGAATTAAAACTCATGCTAAGGGTGTTTACCGTGGCGTCGTTTTTGATGGCTGTAGCCGGATTTTTAGCCGTGTAGGTGCACTCCTTATTTTTATTGTGATATTTCACGCTCAACGTTCAGGGATAAAATTGTACGAATGAAAATCATAATTGCACCCAACGCCTTTAAAAACAGCTTACCGGCTGATGAAGTGGCTGCCGCCCTCGCTGAAGGATTCAAAAAAGCCGGGTTCAAAGGCTATATCAGCAGTTGCCCGGTGGGAGATGGAGGTGATGGAACCGGGGAGTTATTATGCCGGTATTTTAATGCGGAACGGGTTTTCTGTAATGTAAAAAATCCGCTGGGAACACCCATACAAGCACCCTTCGGATGGATAGCAGGAACGCGGACGGCCATCATAGAACTGGCAGATGCTGCCGGCCTGCGGCTCTTAAAACCTGGAGAACATGCCCCGCTTAAGGCCACTACAGCAGGATGCGGACAGTTGATAAAAGCGGCGCTTGAGAAAAACGCCAAGGAAATCCTTCTTTGTGTGGGTGGCAGTGCTACCATTGACGGCGGGTCTGGCCTGTTAACAGAGCTGGGCATTGTTTTTTATGCTGAAAACGAAACTGCCATAGAAAATCTGCCAATAGGTTTACAAAACTTAGCAACTGTATCAACCAGGGAATTAGACCGCCGGTTGGCTGGTACAAAGATTACAATTCTCTGCGATGTCAAAAACAAACTATTGGGAACTGCCGGGGCAGCAGCTGTTTTTGGCCCTCAAAAAGGAGCAACACCGGAAGATGTTATAGCACTGGAAAAAGCACTTTCCCGGCTGGATGCAGTTACTGAAAAAATAACCGGGGAAAAAATGAGGACATTGATGTCGGGTGGTGCCGCCGGCGGTATTGCAGCAGCATTGGTGGCTTATTGTAATGCCAAGATCGTGCAGGGAATTGATTACTTTTTAACGCTTACCGGCTTTGAAGAACAGCTGGGAAAAGCCGACTGGGTCGTTACCGGTGAAGGTACCATAGACCTCCAGACACTGGACGGTAAAGCACCTTTTGGTGTGGCTAAAATGGCCAAGGCAAGAGGGATAAAAGTGATCGGGGTAGCAGGTAAGATCCCTGAAAAAAGAAGCAGGAAGCTGGCAAGGTATTTCGACAGGCTGATCTGCATTAATGAGCCCGGAGTTTCATTGAGCCTGGCCCTGGTACAAACTTACCCTAACCTGGTAAAAACCGGTGCAGAAATATGCAGGCAGATCATGCAGCAATATTGATCCCAGCCGGTATAAATAAAAAAATTATGGAGGTTGATCACCTTTAAAAACTGGGCTTCAATAATTCTTTATATATTTGCCACCCCTTTTAAGTTCTTTTATATGAATTCTTTCGGCCCGGTAGTTCAATGGATAGAATAGGAGTTTCCTAAACTCTAGATACAAGTTCGATTCTTGTCCGGGCTACCAAACCGGAGTTTTCACAAAAATCGTGAAAGTTCCGGTTTTTATTTAATATATATGTATTTGAAATATTGTAGGTTGTTAGTAAAACAACGTTAATCTTGAAAGTTCGATACATATCTATTTAACAGATCAAGAAATGCATAGCCCCCAACTCTTCGAGGTTTTTTTATTCCTGTTTTCGCATTTAAACTGACGCCTTTACATTTTAGACACCTGTAATAGTGTAAGTTCTTTTTCCGGGCCAAATAGCCAACTGCAGTTCGGAAGCTCAACTTTTACCAGCTTGGGCACTATTTTTAAGCAGCGTACCTGCATTCCGCGATTTAGTTCAGATGGGCAAGAATACAGGCTAAAGCCAATACCGGTAATTGATAGACTTTAAATCATTTAATCTACAAGATGATACTATTCTCTTATTAAAAGAGGCAAGAGTGCAGCTTATTG
The DNA here is from genome assembly GCF_054779315.1 of Niabella aquatica. Lineage (NCBI taxonomy): Bacteria > Pseudomonadati > Bacteroidota > Chitinophagia > Chitinophagales > Chitinophagaceae > Niabella > Niabella aquatica. Next base: position 32,476 of record NZ_BAAGYM010000014.1, on the reverse strand, counting down.
ATTTTGAATGGATTTCTTGCTTAGCTTATTCAGTAATTCTTATGGAAAGCCAATTTTTTTCCCAGGGTACTTTATCTTAATATCCGCCTTAGCGTTTATTTTTTGTTTTAATATACCTCCTCTTTGGGGGTTTCTTATGATGATAGATAGAAATTATAACGATCCTTTTCTTTACTTTATCAATATAATAAATAAGGTCGAAAGGGTATTTTTTTAAAATAAGTTCGCTTAGGTTTTTATAAGTGTTTCTGTATCGTTTGGAATCATTACAGACAACTAATAGTGCATCGGACCCAATAAAAACAGAATCTTTAATTTCTCCATTTGTGTATTAATAATTCATATGAATGCTCTTCGCTTACTTGTCATCACTATAAAGAGCGCTTAGTCTCGCATAGAACTCAGCAATACAGGCTTCATCCAGCAGCCATTTCGGCTTTGCTAATTCTTTCTCATCAGGCAACCAGTTATTTGTTATAAATCCATATTGGTCTTTTGAATTTTCCCAGGCATAATTCAGGTCTTTTTCTATTGCTGCGATATACTGATCATTTCTATCTACATGATATAATGCTTCATAACCTCTGAATAAAACAGTTACAAACCAGGGCAGGTCAATTCTAAAAACAAGCCTTTTATCGTGTGGGATGTTGCTGAAGTAGTTATAGGTGTCCTTTGCCAACTGTTGCGCCTGTTGCAGGTATTTTTTATCTTTTGTGAAGCTGTACAACAATACAGCAGCCTCAAGCATAAAACCGGAATTGTAGGTGTAAAAAGTCCTGTTTACAGTACCATCCAGCTTTTTATCGTTACTATACAAGCCGTTTGTGTCTTTAAGATTTTGATATTCCCAGTTATAAAACTTTTTGCCCCAATCGAGATAATACTTATCCTTTGAACCCCGGTAGATTTTCAGGGCAACGAGCAATGCAGTCCCATTGCTGCAGGCAGGCTTCTGGTCATTATGGCCTTCAAGCCATGTAACACCACCACCAGCATCATCATTCCACCCGCTGATAATGAATTTGAAAACCTCTTGTGCGCGTTGGAGGTATAAAATGTTTTTAGTATTGAAATAAGCTTCCATATAATCAATACCAACTAAGCCATTATCATCATAATACCTGTCAACTTTTTCAAACATTAAAGGGTAAGCCTGGTAACCTACTGGTTTACGTGTCGTATCGCGATAGTATTCAACACCTGTAACGCAACTATCCAAATAAAACAGGTATTTTTCTTTTAGCGAAGGAAATTTCAGCAGCACGTTTGTTGCCGAAAACACTCCAGAAAAAGGCCATAGAAAACTTACTTCTTTTTCTTTTACTGCATTGCCCTGAAAATAGGTCAGGGAATCGGTACCTGCTGAAGGGAAATGCTCTGAAAATAAACCGGGATACTTTGTAACCCTGAAATGTTGCCAAACATTTATATACATGCTTTCTGCTCTTTCAAGATAAATACGGTGCTTATCCTGCGCAGAAGCAAGTGATGAAGCAGTGACAAGAAAGAACGCCAGGAGCATTTTCATATTGAAGTAGAAGTATTTTTTTCTGAAAATTTATTGGATAGAAGGAGGCGGTATTTTTACACCCCAGTTTTTATTAGGTTTATCTCCCATGTGAAATACCAGTTTGCCGCCCTGCATCAATTCATTACGGTACAACCAGCATTTCTGTAAAGGGTTCCCATTAAACTCGGCGGACTGCACATACATATTTTCTTTTGAATTATTCTTTGCTTCAATAATAAGCTTTTTATTATTGTCCAGTTTAATCTCAGCTCTATCAAATAAGGGGCTGCCCAATTCTATAATGGGCCTGCTATCAGTAAAACCCTTTACATCAAACAATCCCAGTGCCGCCATTACATACCAGGAGCCTAATTGTCCCTGGTCCTCATCCTGACCATAGCCATAGCCATGTATGGTATCCGTCCCATAAAACTCATCACATATACGTCTCGTCCATTTTTGTGTCAGCCAGGGTTTGCCCGAAAAATTAAACAGCCAGCTTATATGCAAACAAGGCTGGTTGCCATGATTATAAATGGATTTAATTCCCGCAAATGCATCTATTGTTTTACCGCCGCCAAAGCCATCTTTTTCTGAAGCGGAGAAAATACTGTCCAGGCGTTTGTTAAATTTGTCTTTTCCGATTGCAGCAATTAACGCTGCAGGATTTTGAGGAACAAAGAATGAATATTGCACGGCATTGCCTTCCTGGAAACCACGCCATGCTTCATAAGGATCAAATTGATCTACAAAAGAGCCCTCGGCTTTCTTTGGCTGCATTAATTTGTTTTCCTGGTTGAATACGTTTTTCCATCCATTCGAATACCGGATCAACTTTTTGTAATCATCTTTTTTCCCCAATGCCTTCGCCATTTGTGCAGCAGCGAAAGCGCTGAAATTATATTCAAGCGTGTGGGAAACTGAAAAATGAGAACCTGTAGAATCTGTTTTATCTTCTTCCAGGTAAGGTGAAAAACCCAGTTCAACAAAAGCTTTAGTATCCATTTTTCCTGAACCTACCGGTCTTTTTTCCCAGCTTAATTCGTTTGCTTTTACCGCCTCATAAGCAGCACTAATATCATAATTCCTGATGCCCACCTGATAGGCCGCTGCTACTGCCAGTCCTACCATATTTGTTCCTACGCCAGAAACAAATTCGCTGTTAGCTATACCATCACCAAACCAGTTTCTATCCTTGTACAACTGAAGCTGTGTATATACATAGCTGGAATACCACTGCGGATAACTCAATGCCCATAATTGCGTTATGTTCCAATAAGCACCCCAGATAGCATCTGTATTAATATACTGCCTATAGGGGTCATCTGTTGTTGCGGAATGGCCAATAGCGCCTCCATGTTTAGGATAGTCACCATTTACATCACTTGCAATACCACGGCCTGATAAAGCATGATACAAACCTGTGTAAAACTTCTTTTTATCGCTTTCATTACTGCCGCTCACAAAAATTTTGCTTAATTCCTTTTGCCAACTCTCCTGGGCCTTTGCTTTGACTTCATCAAACGAAAGTGAAGAAGCCTCTTTTTGCAAATTATTTTTTGCATTTGCAATGGAAGTGTAAGAAAGTCCAACTTTTATTTCGATTTGCTCATTTGTGCTTGTTAAATAATTTAATGCAAGCCCTGCTCCTTTGCCGCTTGCAGAGTCGGTATTTTGATATAAATTCTCCACATCAAACGCTGTAATACTTCTGGGTTTTGTACTGATCTCTCCATAAAAATACATGCATACTTTACCGGATGGGTCATATTTTTCAACATACTTAGGATAGGTGTATACAAATCCTTCGAAATGTGTATCACTAATCATCCGGATTGCTGCATCTGTAACAGTGCCGCTTTCCCCCTGAGTATTGCCAATGTCCAGAATAATATGAGCGCTATCTGATTTTGGAAAAGTGTATCGGTGAAAGCCAACCCTTTTAGTAGCTGTAAGCTCGGCTGTAATATTATAATCATCCAACAGGACTTTATAATAGCCGGCTTCTGCAATCTGCTGCGTTCTGCTAAAAACGGATCGGTAGCCGGATTCAGTATCATTAAGATCACCGGGTTTAGTTTTTAATTTACCTGTTGTTGGCATAAAACTTACACCTCCAATCTGCCACTCATGAAAATGAACAAACCCTTCAATAGAATTTTGACGCGTATCATATCCTACCGCTTCCCATCCCGATGGGTTTCCATAATGTCCGTTTGTTGAAGGAGCCAGTTTTGCCATCCCATAAGGAACTGCTGCAGGTGTGTAAAAAAACCACCGGCTGTGTGCCGTACCAATGTTTGGGTCTACATATTGCAGCACATTTTGTGAAGAGGACCCATTCAGTAAAAAAATGATAGACAAAAAGCTAATAAGAATTTTTTTCTTGATATTCATTGCAATATTTTTTAGGGATCACAAATTATTATTTATAACTGGACAATAACGCCTGTACCCGCTGCATCCATGCCGCATCTACGCCTTCCATATTCGTGTATCTCCCGGATCCATTAAGACTGGCAAACTGGTAATAGCCTTTCGTGGCAGCATCTCTCAAGATAACATTAATAGCATCTATATTACCTTTTGCATAACTCAGCCAGGAATTGTTTTTATCTCTCTCGTACAAGCTTATCATGGCCTGGGACCCCCAGCCACACCAGGCGGGCGTGGTCCGAATGTCATCTGTGTTAAATATATACAGGTTATAAGTGCTGTTCCATAAAACCTTATTCATGGCATTGCCTAACGACTGTGCCTTGCTTATATAGCTATTATCCTGCATTGCATCAGCGTATAGCAAAAAGGCTTCTATCATAATTGCATTATCATAGGTAAAAAATGTGCTGTATTTTTTACCACTGTTATCATACTGCCATATATACAAACCTTTTGGGGCATCGTACATAACATTATTCAACCAGGTGTTTACAGATTCTGCCCATTGTTTATAGACCTGTTCTCCGGTGATTTTGTATAATTTTAAAAACAACTGCAGGGCAAGTCCATTGGTTTGGGTAGGCTTATATGTTTTTTGGGTACTCCACCAAAAACCGCCTCCTTTGAAATCATCCCAAAGATTACTATTGATTAACCAGTTGGCACAGGCTTTAGCTTTGCTCAGGTAATCGCTTTTCCTTGATCCTGTTGTTATATCATAAGCAGCAAGATAAATCACCCCTGTCAACGAATTGTCATCGACATATTTATCACCAGCAGCGCCTGACCCATCTATGTTTGCCTGCGCAAAATAACCACCTATAGGACTATTTTTATCCCACATATTCTGAAGCCATAAAAATGTCTTGTCCATGTGAGAAAGATAGCTTTCGTGACCTAAGGCTACCATAGCGATATCGGCATACAACTGGCTGGTATTGTACCACTCATACGTTATATTGGTATTTGTAGTAGTATTCACACGGTAGCCGCCATAAGCAGTGAGCAAATGATTCACACTAAACTCATGTGTTTCTTCTGCCTTCGTAAAATATGCAGAAACCTGCGTAGGAGGATCTCCGCCATTACCTGGATCTGTGGGATCACCCGGGTTGTCACTTTTCCTGCACGAACTAAATATTACGATGAAAATTACGGTAGATGTTAATAAAGTAATTCGCGAACAACCCTTTATAGATGTATTTTTTATAATCATTTTCTAAACTATTTTAAAAGGAATTATAGTTTTGTTATGACATGCTTGTAAGACGAGTTGGGTTGAAAATATAGGGTGGCTTTTATATTAGCCCGGTCCGCAGAAGGATCAAATTTATAGGTATTATCCCATTGTGCATTATTTACCGGCCATAGATAAAAATAAGAAGCAGGCTGTCCAGCAGGAGCAATATTGTTCACATTAGAACTACCCATGTATTCTTTTCCATTGGACGTGTGCAGAATAAACTTATACCGCTCATCCCTTCCCCAGCTAAACTGGTAAAACTCTACAGGAATTTTAGCAGCTTCCCAGGTACTGTTACCTGCATAATTGAGCGTTCCTATAGAGGTATTATAAGCAGACATAAAAAGCCCGATAGAATCAATAGCAGTCTGGCTTGCCAAAGCGATATTAAAATCATAATTTAACCGGTAAGCCCTGGTATCCCCCGTAACTGTTGTTGTGGAGTTCCCCTCTTTGATTATATTATTTTCATCCATATAATAGGGTGTACCACCTTCACCTGGTTTGTCAGTTAAAAAATAGCTGCCCGCTTTTAACGATGTGTATAATTCATAATTACCATCTGCGGTTTTCTTCAATTGTATCGCTTTGGTAATGTCATCTCCGGATTCCGTAGCCGTGCCGGTTATATACAATGCTTCCGGTAATACTGCAAACCCGGCCGGCCTTTCCAGGGTAAGGGAATATGTCTGACTGCTAAGTATGACGTTAGCGGCTTTTGTAGCCCGAACGGCCCATTTTAATTGCCCGGATGAAGAAGATTCAATTCCTGCAAGCGCAGCGATCTTATTGAGGTCTTTTTGTAATATCCCGGCTGTTGTTTGCAGCCCGCCACCATCAGCAACTATTTTGTAAACCGGGTTGCTAAAATTTCCGTCCATTTTGTCAAACGCTACTTCGTATAGTATAACACCACTGTCAGGTGTACTGGCTGCTGACCATTGAAAAATAATATTTCCGCCTGTTGTAGGGTTCAATTTTATGTTGGATTTGTCAGCAGGAGCGGCTAACGTACTTACAGGGGTAAGTTCAACATTCAAAGTTCGCTCATCTTTTTTACAGGAAGCAAGGGCAACCATAACCAATAATATCCAGTTAAGGATGTGAATATTTTTACGCATAAAAAAGTTTTTAATTTTAAGACAATCAGTACCCCTCGTTTTGAGAAAGATTTTTATTCAGAGACCGTTCGGATGCCGGAACAGGCCACAAGTAGTTGGCAGGAGCTGTAAACTTCCTCTGCTGTACCCGTATATAGCCATTATCTACAGATGGATCGCCATACTTTGCGCCATGTACAAAGCCATTCATCGTAGTTTCCGCGGTTTTCCACCTTTTAATATCATCTATTCGCAAACCTTCCATAGCCAGTTCTGCTCGCCTTTCATTTCTTATAATGTTTGTCATATCTGCACCGGCGCCGGGATAATTTACAGCACCCGCATCTGTAAATCCGGCACGTATACGCAATGCTCTTATAGTTTGGTTCCAAACAGTTTCATTCATTTGACCTAAACTATTTTTGGCTTCAGCATAGTTCAGCAGGATCTCTGCGTAACGTATCAGATGAAGATTAAGTCCTGAAGCAAAACCAGACAAGGCGCTGGGGTCAAAATATTTACGCCAGTAGTAACCGGTTTTGGATGAACTTTGCGATGTCTGGCTATACTCGTCCAAAGCAGCAGGATCAGGGTCAGTTCCAGGCTTTATATAAATTACTTTTGTTGAACCGTCTGCACGTACCCAGTTGAATTTATCATATACGACAGTTGCTGTAAGCCGGGGATCCCTGTTTATATAGGGATTGTTTTCATCATAACCCGAACCTGCATCGCGAATGTTTCTGCCATTCAGCATAATATAACTTTCTACCAGTGATTGCGTGGGCGCCATACTGCTTACACGGCCTCCCACCGACCTGGGTGCAAAATCAAAAAACTCGGTCCAGGTTCGTTCAGCCGGTATATATTGCAATGACCATATATCTTCCGGGTTGTTTTTGTTTATAGCAGGATTGGTAAAAAGATTAGTATAACTGCTGTTTAGCGAATACGTTCCGTTTGTTTGCTGGTTGTTCATAAGCGCTTCGCAGATATTTGCTACTTCCTGCATCCTGTTTCCCTGGTATAATAATACTCTTGCCTGTAGCGCTAAAGCAGCGCCTTTGGTTATCCTGCCATCTTCACTTTGAGGAATTTGTGCGTTTGATGGTAAAGAGTCTGCGGCAGCCTGCAGCTCTCTAACGATGAAATTAACCACGTCTGCTTTGGGTGTACGTGCGATAGTTTGTGCTTCTTCCGGCGTAAGTACCCGATCTACCAGAGGTACATCACCAAACCACCTTGTAAGATTAAAGTGCGCGAATGCCCTTAAAAACCTTGTTTCCAGTTTCAGCCTTGAAATAGCGGAAGGATCAAGGGTTTTGTTTTTGTCTATATTTTCCAGGAATAAGTTACAGGATAAAATGGTGGTATAGTAAAGCCCCCAATCATTGCGAAACTTTGCCAGAGAAGGTGTATAAATTCCTGCAGCTATTGCATTTACATCTCCCGAAGGGCTGTAAGCATTATCAGACAATGCTTCGTTGTAAAAGTAAAGTCCGCTGTTGTAGCTGAGGCTGTAGTTATTGTTCAGCGCATTGTAAACGTTGGCGTCAATTGTCCAGAAGTTGGATTCAGAGAACCGGTCTGTAGGAGCAAGATCCAGTTTTTTGCAGCCTGCAGCAATGAACAATATCAGGATGGCTATATAAAGCTTGTTAGAATATTTCATATACAATATTTTTATTTTTTTAGAAGGTTATTTCAATACTGCCTCCGTAAAAAACAGGTAATGGATAAGTTCTGGCACTGTTAGAAGCGTTCCCGAGATTCAGACGGTTATCAAACTCCGTAGTTTCGGGATCAATGAAAGTGAGCTTGCTGAGTGTCACCAGGTTTTGTCCAATGAATGATACGCGTAACCTTTTAACACTCCATTTTTGTGTAACAGATGCAGGTAGCGTATAACCCAGGTTAATATTTTTTAACCGTACGTATGCTGCGTCATATTTATACATATCAGAACCCAGACGCCAGTTGTTGCTATTGGACTGAGACCCAATAACGGCAAGCCTCGGGTAGCGGGCATCAGGATTATCCGGTGTCCAGAAATTGGTTTGATGGGTATAAACTGTTGCTCCATAATTATAATGAAAAGGCTCTACCAGTTCACCGCGCAAAAACTGATCTCTTTTACCTACGCCCTGAATAAAAAGCTGCATATCGAAACCTTTATAGTCCAGCCGGTACGTAAAACCAAATGTATACCTCGGAAACGGATTGCCTAAAACTGTTTTATCAGCATCATCTATCTTACCATCATTGTTCAGGTCTTTAAATTTAATGTCGCCAGGCCCTACCGTAACGCCGGAGGGCTTTGCGGAACTTTGCACATCTGCGTTGTTTTGGAAAAAGCCATTTGTAACAAACCCATAGTACTGTGTTATCGGTTGTCCTACTCTTCGCAATAAAGAATACACATCCTGGTTTATGATTTGTTCTGTTGCGCCGCCTGTAAGCCGGAGCAGCTCATTCTTGGTATCTGCAATATTGACGCTAAAACTTTGGGTTAGTTTGCCGCTTACCAGTTTGTAGGTAGCCTGCGCTTCCCATCCACGATTTCTTACGGCTGCAACGTTATAATCAGGGAATGTAGAAAGGCCAAAGATGAGTGGCACATCCTGACGGCTTTGTAAAATATCGGTAGTTTTCTTGTCGAAATAATCAAACGCAAAAGTAAGCCTGTTATTAAATAGCCCCAGGTCCATTCCCAGATTCAGGGTAGCGGCTTTTTCCCATGTAAGGTCAGGGTTGCCTAAAACATATCCGGCGCCTCCAACAACTGAGTTGTTATAACCATAAGCAGCAGCATAATTAAAATAAGTTGCCTGGTATTGATAGGCGCCAACGTTCTGATTTCCTAATACACCATAAGTTGCACGAATTTTTAAATGATTGATTGCCTTATTCAGGGATGCCATAAATTGTTCATCAGAAACTACCCATCCGGCGCTTATCGAAGGAAAGAAGCCCGTACGGTTTCCTTTTGCAAATCTGGATGAAGCATCCACGCGGAAATTGCCCTCTAAAAGGTATTTATTGGCAAAGGAATAATTAACGCGGCCAAAAAGAGAACTGATACTTGACTCGTTAACAGCAATACTATTATAGGAATTGAGCGGGTCAACAATCGTTCCGGTAGTGGGCGTACCAAGATATTGATCGGTATATAACTTTTGAACCTGCGACCCTTGCTGCCTGTAGTTTTCATTAGAACCGCCAAACAATATTTTAAAGTAATGGTTTTTTACCGCATTAGAATATTCAGCAAATAGTTGTGTGTTGAAAAGCTGGGATTTACTATTATTATCGAATACTGTTCTGTCATCGCCATATATTCCCGAAGGCAGGTAGCTTACCTGTTGCCTTCTAAAAATTAAATTATAACTGTTCAGTGTACCTCCGAAAACGCCCGTCAGCTTTAACCCTTTGGCAAGCGTAAGTTGAGCGTTGAAGTTTCCGAAAATCTCATCATTATCAGACTGGCCAAATCCGCCCTTCATTAAAACACCATACTCATTGTACTGTGAAGCAACATCATTCGTTAAAAAATTTCCGGCAGAGTCCGTCCAGCTATAATTTAACGGGACACGGTTGGCATCTGCAAAAATGTTGTTATTCCCAACTGTATTTGTTTTGTTGCGGGTTTTGGTATAATTTAAAATGATATTGGTTTTTAACCTCCCGATAATGGAAGATTGATTTAAGCGAAGATTATATACCTGGTATCCAAATGGCTTTCCTGACCCTCCATTTCCGATGAGGTTGCTCCCCTGATTTTGATAGCCTCCAGATATATAGTAGGAATTATTTTCACCACCACCACTAATGTTTAAAGTATGTTGCTGCATAGGAGCATTTTTGAGCAAGTGCTCTACATCCCATGTGCCATTTCCCTGCTCTTTTAATTTTTGGATCTGTTCGGGTGTGTAGGCTGGAGGTAAATCAGAATTGATCAAAGCAAGATTTTTGTAATATGCATTGTCCCATGCGCTCACTTTTTCCACCAAAACCCTGGGCACCTGGATACCAAAACTCCCATCGTAACTTACGGTTGGCTTCTGGTTAAGTCTACCGCTTTTTGTTGTAACCAGTATCACGCCGTTAGCAGCCCGGGAGCCATATATTGCCGCAGATCCTGCATCTTTTAAAACAGAAACACTTGCAATGTCATTGGGATTTATCGTATTTATATTACCACCGATGATTCCATCAACAACGATAAGTGGCGTATTATCTCCGGTTGTGCCGATTCCGCGGATATTAAGATTTACGCCACTACCCGGTTCCAGGGAAGGTTGCTGTATGATAAGATTAGGTGCTTCTCCCTGTAAAGCCTGAAGCGCATTGGTAACAGGTTTATTTTCTATATTTTCACTTCCAACCTGGCTTACAGCGCCTGTTAACGACACTTTTCTTTGCGTTCCGTAACCCACAACAACTATATCTTCCAGTGTGGTTTCAATATTGCTTTTTAAAGAAACATTAATAGTAGTATTACTACCAATTAAAATTTGCTGTGAAATAAACCCTGCAAACGAAAATACCAAAGCCTTTGCATCTGCATTTCCTGTAACAGCTATAGAGTAATTTCCCTGGGCATCGGTTGTAGTACCTGTTTTACTGTTTTTCACGGCAACAGAAGTACCTTGTAACGGAGTGCCGGAGCTGTCGGTGACTGTTCCGGTAATAATACGGGTTTCCTGGGCTTGTGATATAAATACCCACAGGAGTAATCCCGCAGTTATCATGCATATTTTAACAATCGCGTGAGAGAATAAATGCCTGGTCAGTTTCATAACGTTTGTTTTAATTTGTAAATAATGGCAAAAGAGAGATCGTTTTTATTTGGTTTGCATATCATATTTTGTTTTCCAGAAATCTTCAATTTCTTCCAACGACTTACCCTTTGTTTCAGGAATTAATTTGAAAGTGAGATATAAGGCGGGTGCGCATAAAACGGCAAAAGTCCAGAACGTTGCTGCAGGGCCCCAGTGGGTACTTTTTAGCATGAGAGGTGTCATCTGGCCTACAAAAAAATTGGCGATCCACATGGATAATATACCTAATGACACGGCTTGCGCACGGATTGCGGTAGGAAATATTTCACTGATGATGATAAAGGACACAGGTCCAAATGAAAAAGCAAAACTTGAAATGAAAAGCAGAATAAATAATAAAATCCAGGGGCCGCTTGTAAGATCATTATAAAATAAGAAACCAATGACAACAAGGGATATAACTGCTAAAAAAATACCCAAAACAAGCAAAGGGCGTCGTCCCCATTTATCAACAGTTAATATAGCAACAAATGTAAATACAACATTTACCAGGCCAATGGTTACCTGCCCCCCAAAAGCATCACCTAATGAAAAACCAGCCTTATCGAGAATGGATGGGCCATAATAAATAATGGCATTAATACCAGATACCTGGGATAGAAAGGGCAGTGCAATACCTATGATCAGTGCGGTTCTGTAGATGGGTGAAAATATTTCTTTGAATGTTCCTTTTTCTTCCCGGATGCCCTGCCTGATGGCATTCATTTCAGCGTCGGCAAGATTTGTATCTGTAATCTTTAAAAGAATGCGCTTTGCTTTAGCCTCTTCATTTTTAAAAATCAACCACCGTGGCGATTCCGGAATAAATAATAACCCGGCCCAGAAGATGAGACTGGGTATCAACCCACACCCTATCATAGCCCGCCAGGGATTTTCTGCCAAAACAAAATGTAAAAAGGAGGATGAGTATTGATTTGCAGAAAATTTCAGAATAAGGACATTTGAAAAATAGGCTGCAACAATGCCAACGGTAATGGCCAACTGGTAAATCGCTACCATTCTCCCCCTGAAAGAGGGCGGCGAAATTTCCGATATATATAAGGGGCAAATCATTGATGCTACCCCAATTCCTAAACCGCCGATAAGCCGGAAGACAATCAGCCAAAAACTGCTGGATGCGAACATACACCCAATTGCCGACAGGAAAAATAACCCAGCAGACAATAGCATAACAAACTTTCGTCCCCGCCAGTCGCTTAACTTCCCGGAAAGAATTACCCCGATGATACAACCCAGTAAGGCCGAGCTCACGAACCAACCTTCCATAAATGATGTAAAACCAAAGTCTTTCACTACAAAGGGTAATACACCAGATATAACCGCCGTATCGAAGCCAAATAAAAAACCTCCAATTGCGGCTATTATGCAAATTCCTGTTACATATCCGTTATAATGCTTTTTTGTCGGCAACGGCCTAATATCAGTATTAGTGGCAAGCATGTGAATATTTTATTTTATAAATGCTTTAATGATTTTTACAGGTTCATTTGTTTCATTCAGTATCTCAAATTCTCCGAGTGCCGCGGGAATAATAAATGTTTCTGCATAGTTGAACCGAGCCGCATCGCTATTTTGCCCGGATTTAACCAAGATAGATTTTCCCTCTACCAGCATCATAACCCAACATTTATTATTAGTGTTAAGATGTATCGATGATTTAAATTCAATCCGGTGTACATCATAAAAATGCTCGGTATGGGTTGGAAGATGCACTAAAGTATATTGATCGTTTTGTTCTATAACCGATGGCCTGGAGATCAACTCTTCGATAACTTTCTCTCCTTTCCTGGAAAAGTCCAGATTTTTAAAAGCGTGCTCAATATTGATAGGACGCGGGTTTCCATCAAGGTCGGGACGTAACCAGTCATACATCTTAAACGTAAATATGTAAGGTGTGGCGCTTATTTCTAATACAAGATTATTTTTCCCAGCGCTATGTACAGTTTGGTTAGGAATCAGGAAGAAATCGTGTTTTTTAGCGTTATGCTTTTGTACATAATTTTCGATTGCTACAGGCACATTATTATTAAAGCTTTCCTCCAGCACATTTTTAAATTCCTGGCGCTCTACCCCTTCCTGGAATCCCAGGTATACCGTGGCCTCTTCTTTGCAATCAAGAATATAATAAGTTTCATCCTGTGTTATCTTTTCACCAAATTCTTTTTGAATATAATCGAGCGAAGGATGGCATTGTATCGAAAGATTTCCTCCTTCTACTGTGTCGAGATAATCGAAACGGATCGGGAATTCATTGCCAAAAGTTGTATAATCCTTTCCAAGAATGTTTTTGCCCGCTATATCCATTAACCATTTAAACGCCACTTCCAGAACGTTTCCATTACTCTCCAGCACTACGCCGTTTTCAGGAACTATTAATTCAAAAGACCAGGCATAGTTTACCTCATCTTTGTTAAGGGCATTGATATGTTGCTTCAACCATTGTCCTCCCCAGGCACCAGCTTCAAACCAGGGTCGCACGCGAATAGGATTAGCGCTTAACGTTTTTAACGCGTCATAAATCGAATCTGCGTATGCCCAGGATACATTATCCCTCCATTGACAATCAGCTATAATATTTATCCTGTCATAAATAAGTTGCCTGTGCTGGTCGTTAACAACCCAATCAACAAAATACAAGCGCTTATATATTTCAGGGTTAGAAAGATGGAAAGTATCTGCCATACTTACTTTCTGGCCGGCTCTCATACGATATTGAATTTCATTTTTCGGTACATCCAGGTATATAAGATCTGGCCAATTTGCAAGTGCTGCGCCACAACCTATGAATATATGTACACCCCCTTTTTCAGAAGGCTTAAACACTTCTATTTCTTCTCTAAAAAAATCTTTTAATTGCAGATTTGCATGCTTTCCCCAAACATCTCCGGGTTCTGATACAAAAGGTTGTATTAATTCGTTTATCTTTTCCGTAGGGAGTTGAAAGTCCGATGTGTTATACCAGTTTACTGTGATGCTATTTTTTTCAAAATAACCTGATAGATTTTGCTGAACCGCCTGCCAGTCATTGCCAACAATACCATCAATCATTACGTATTGACGGGTTGCCAGCCATTCACCTAAAGTGTCATACCCCGTATAAATTTTATTATTTCCAATATTAAAGGAAGGGTATAAATCATACGCGTAATTGGCCAAACCTTTATCCCCGTTGTATTGAGGCATCAAGGGTTGTGAAGTTTTCCTAAATCCTTTTGGCTCCTTTTCTGTTTTGATTTCATTTTCCTTAATTAAGGCTGTCGCTCCGATGATCGATGATAGTTCCATGTTTTCAGAAATTTTTATGGTAGTTGAATAATCACTGTTATAGATATATTTTTTAAAGGAGGGGAGAAATAGTGAAGCTGATTTAGCAATGCTTCCGCCAATAACGATGCAATCAGGCTTAAACGTTTTTAACCAGTCTTTGAGGATGCTGGCGAGGTGCTTACCAAAATCACTGAAAATGTTAATGGCTTCCTGGTCATTATACTCTTTAGCTCTCCGGGCTATATCATAAACCGTATGAGCCTTCAGGGGCGATTGAGCATTATATGTATTCAGTATCCATTTGGAAGAGATATAATCTTCGCTAATCCCCTTTAAATAAGGCAGATTGTATAATTCCCCGTTGGGAGGGATTTGATCACCCCCTTTAATTATTTTACTATTAATAATAAAAGCCGCTCCCAAACCAGTTCCCAGGGTGATCGCAATAAAGCGTTGCTTATCTTTATGGCTTGGGTGAAGGCTTTCACCAAGAGCAAAACATGCAGCATCATTTTCAAATAAGACAGGTATATGATCTTCAATTTCCAATAGTTGTCTCACCACGATTTCAATATTCAATCCATAAAGCGCATTATATTTATTAACATCCTGCATCAGGCAAATACCGTTCTCATAATCAAATGGTCCCGGAACGGCTACAGCTACGCCGCTTAACCGGCCTTTCTTACCTGAAAGCTTAAGCGATTGCTGCATACCCAATTTCCATTCTTTGAGTATCTGTTTTCTGTCACCATTACTGGTTACAGGTTGATTGTTATAAGTTTCCTTTAACAGCTCATTGGTATTGGCATCAATCAGCACAGAGGAAATATGCGATCCACCTATATCAATTCCAAAATAATATTTGTTAGAATGTTCAGACATATATTTGTTGGGATGTTCAGACATAATTGTTTTTGACAAAAAAATTTAAATATTAGCTTTAATGCTTATTGAATACGAGAATTTATCAGAGCGGTAATAGCCAACATTATATTCCACAGGCCGGTCACCCGGATCATACACAAAACGTTCTCTCACCAGAATAGGAGATTCATTCGCAACCTGAAGTTTACTGGCAAGATCTCCCGCAAGCTTTGCGCTAATATGTTCATCAGATCTCAGAACACGTACGCCATATTTGCTTTCAAGCAACGTATAAAGAGGCATAGAAAAATCATCAGTTGGTAAAATTCCTATACGTGGGTGAAAATAACTTTCAAAATATACGATTGGTCCGTCCTTTGTACCTTTAAGCTTGGATAGCTTTAATACCTTTTTTTCAGGAGAAATGTTGAAAAACTGAATGAGCTTTTCGGTGGGTATTACCCACGTTGTTTTAATAAAAAGATTGGATACATGGATCCCTCTTTCTTGCATTTCTTTAGTAAAGCTTTGCCAGTGATCCAGTTCAGTAGAATAGGGTTTACTTTTGGATGCGACTTTTGTTCCTACCCCCTTTTTTCTTTTTAGCAAACCTTCGTACTCAAGTCTATTGGTAGCCTGGCGTATAGTGTTTCTGGAAACGCCTAAAGTATTGGCCAATTCCACTTCCTTGGGCAAAAATGCACCATTCTTAAATTCTGCTGAAGAAATCAAATTTCGAAGTAGCTCTTCAACCTGTACGTGGAGTGGCAATTTACTTGTATGATCAATGGACAAATTCATATAGCTTGTGCAAATGTATGAACATTATTATGAATAAAAAACTTTTTTATTATTTTTCACAAAACGTAATCAGCGAATTAGCTCAAATGAAAAAGCGAAATTCAAATTTTGTCGGATAAGATTTTTTGTGAATCCATCACATTCTTTTTCGTTCCTATCAGCATTTTATAATTATGTATCAGTAAAGACGCCATCTTGACAGTCCTGCAATTCACAAAACTTCAGAAAATCTTCAACAATTAAGTTCGCAACATTTCCGGCCCGCTCTACATAAAAACATGATAATTAATTAATACCATCAATTGTCAGTTTTTTTATTTTTAATCAGGCGTTGATGTTCGTGTTGCGCCTACTTACCTTTTCTTTTTTTCTCAAATGAGGCATTAGCGTCAGAAAACAGAACCTTTCGAACTTGTTTTTGACAGTTCAGATAACCTGATGCGAATCTATTATACGATGTTGTTGAAGCTTACCGATACTCATACTACTCAAAATAGGTTTCGCTCATTTTAATGTAAAATTCTCCGTTTGTAACTTTTTTGAATGACTTCAGATCCGAAGCAAATAAGGTAGATGAAAAAGTTCCTTTTATATATCCATTCTTTATTTCGATAATTTCAGATACAGCATCTGCTACAAGGTTTTCAAACCCAGGTTGCCCGAATATTTCTGTAAGAGCGCCTACAGTCGTCCAACTAACTTTATTTTCATCAGTATAGCCAATTCCGACCTGCGGCCTTTTATTACCCGTACCAGGAATATTCTCGGAAGTGTAGGTTTTCATTGGATCCTTGAATATCGATGGAGCCTCAATTTTATTGTTTCCATACATTACAATATAAATCATCTGACCTCCGGAATTGCTATTATCTGCTGAAGCAGAAACACCGATGTGATAAACAGCTTTTTTTTCCGTTTGTGTTATTGGGCCTGCAGAGGGGCGAACACTATATTTTTTTTGAACACCATCGATCTTAAATTGAATATATCCATCAGGATCTTCCTTTTTCTCTTCAGGAGCGGATTTTTGACATCCTGATAACAATGTTACAAGTAGGCAAAATAAATAAACCCTTAGGCTGTTAGGTAGTTGTTTTGTTTTCATTCTATTGAATACATATTTGGTGTTTAAAGCAAGAATGTATATATGTGAATGCTTTATAAGCAAAATTACTTATTGCTAACCACCGTATAAAGGTAAGAAAATAGTATAAATAGCTTTCCCTTTCGGCTGCGCAAGGTCAAGTAAGTATATCAGGCCCCTATGCTACTACTATCTTTACAGTCAGGCAATTCAGAAAAAGCAACTAAATCTACTAATAACTGGTTCGATAAATTTGCTGTTCTTTCTACAAATTCATTTTTTATATTCTATCCCGAAATAGTTGAAAAGAGATGACAGCAGTTTCTGTTTTGTGGCAGCCTGCACTATCACATAAAGGACTGTTGATCAAAAGTGGCACCTGTTTAGGTGCTGTGCCAGTAGATAGGGTACAAAACAGTTTTATTCTCTGACAGTCAGGTAGGGTATATTTGCTTCATTTAGAACCCCGGGCATTACCGTCCGGGAAAAAAGGATGTGCTCATTAAGCTATATTAATTTACGGTTAACAACTATTCTCCTAAA
The DNA here is from genome assembly GCF_054779315.1 of Niabella aquatica. Lineage (NCBI taxonomy): Bacteria > Pseudomonadati > Bacteroidota > Chitinophagia > Chitinophagales > Chitinophagaceae > Niabella > Niabella aquatica. Next base: position 14,778 of record NZ_BAAGYM010000014.1, on the reverse strand, counting down.
TTTGCATTTCCTTTTGCAATTATGAGTGATGCAATAAAACACGAATGCGGATTGGCATTCATCAGACTCCGAAAAAGTTTTTCCCATTATTTAAAAAAATATGGAACCGTAATGTGGGGGCTGAACAAGCTGTACCTGCTTATGGAAAAACAACATAACCGCGGCCAGGATGGCGCCGGTATTGCCGCAATTAAATTAAATGTGGAGCCCGGCCATCCTTTTATGCACCGCATAAGAAGTGCCCAGGCTGGAGCCATATCTGCTCTTTTTCAAAATATTGCTGAAGAAGTTAATGACCTTGCAAAATACAATCCTGATATTGTAAACCACCCGGGATTAATGAAGGGACATGTAAAATTTTTAGGGGAATTATTGCTGGGGCATTTGCGTTATGGAACACAGGGTAAAAACAATGTGGAGTTTTGCCATCCGTTTATTAAAAGACATACTATTACCACCCGCAATCTTGCTTTAGCGGGTAATTTTAACCTGGTAAATACTGAAGATCTTTTCAGCAAACTGAACATAGATCCCGGACCTTTCCAAAAGCAAAGCGACCTGGCCGCTATGATGGAGATGGTTCATAAGCACCTGGTAGATGCAGATGAAGCTTCTCCTGCCAAGCCTGATATTAATCAAGTGCTGAAAGAAGTGATCCCCCAGTTTGATGGAGGATTCACAGTAGGAGGCGTTACGGGCGACGGTGTGGGTTTTGTTTTCCGCGATCCGCATGGTATACGTCCCTGCTATTATTATATTGATGACGAAGTAATTGTTGCGGCCTCCGAGCGCGCTGCCATTCGCACCACTTTTAACGTAGGTGAAAATGCAGTAAAAGAGCTGATGCCGGGCAATGCGTTGATAGTACATGAAAACGGCAGCTATGAAATTGAGGAAGTAGTAACCCCCAAAGAACGTAAAGCGTGTAGCTTTGAGCGTATCTATTTCTCGCGCGGCAGCGATGAAAAAATTTATAAAGAAAGAAAAGCGCTGGGCTTTAATTTGAGCGAACAGGTGCTCAATGCTATTGATTTCGATTTAAAAAACACCATCTTTTCATATATTCCCAATACAGCCGAAGTAGCCTTCCTGGGCCTGCAGAAGGGAATGCAGATGTACCTGAACAAGATCAAGACCGAGCGTATTTTAAGCTGGGGTAAAGATTATGACGAAGAGAAGCTGAGCGAAATGATCAACCGGCGCATCCGCGTGGGCAAAATAGCCATCAAAGATGTAAAAATGCGCACGTTTATTACCGAGGACGCCAGCAGAAATGAAATGGTACAGCACGTTTACGATGTGACCTATGGCACTGTAAGGCCCGGTATTGATACTATTGTGGTAATAGATGACTCTATTGTACGCGGTACCACCCTGAAGCAAAGCATCATTAAAATGCTGGCACGCCTTAAACCCAAAAAGATACTAATTCTTTCTTCAGCTCCGCAGATCCGTTACCCCGATTGTTACGGTATAGACATGAGCAAAATGGGCGATTTTATAGCCTTTAATGCTGCGGTTGAGATCTTAAAAGACCGGGGCAAAGAAAGCCTGCTGGACGATCTTTGGCAGCAGTGTAAAGAAATGAAAGCCGAAAGCCGCCTGCATGAAGAAAACATGGTGAAGCAGATTTATAAAAGCAGCACCAGCACTGAAATAGCCTATAAAATAGCGGAAATGATTACTCCCAAAGATTTAAATATTCCTGTACAGGTGATTTTCCAGAGTATTGAGGATTTACATAAAGCCTGCCCTAATAACCTGGGCGATTGGTATTTTACCGGTAACTATCCCACTCCGGGAGGCAATCGTGTGGTAAACCAGGCCTTTATGAATTATATGGAAGGCAAGAACGAGCGGGGATATTAACAGCAAAGGATATTTTAAAAGCTTATCCAGCCTGCATTACACGCGTGTATATATGTGGGCTGTTTTATTTCCGGCTCAAACGCATTAAAATACGCAGAGAACTCCCTTTTACAAAACCGTGCTAAAGCTGGGTACGCAATGTATCAGGTCTGTGGCTCTCCACAACACTTTTTGCCGGTTTCAAACGGATTCAACCCTGTTTTTACTATATTTTCCGTTTCATGGCTATGTCTCTTTTTTATGCCGACATTATTACTATTTTTGGCAAAATTGTGAGCATTAAATGAAGACATTAATCATTATCCGCCATGCGAAAGCAGAAGAAAGTCATGGAGAAGCCGATAGCAAACGAAGGCTTACCGAAAGAGGTTTGCAAGATGCTGAGTTAATGGCAAAGAGATTACTTGACAAAGGGTATAAGTTAGATAAGATATTTTCCAGTCCGGCAGTAAGAACCAGGGAAACAACCGCTATTTTTGCTAAAGTGCACCAGGTAGAAAAAGAAGATATTAAATATTTTGACAACCTGTACCTGGGAGATACCCTGCAAATAACAGAGGCGGTAAACTGGCTGCAAAAAAATATTGATACTTTGGCGGTTGTGGGCCATAATCCTGGTGTTACTAATTTTGTAAATGATGTAACCGGTTCGGATATAGATTCGTTGCCTACTTCGGGGATAGCTGTTATAAAAGCCAATTGTGACGACTGGCAAGAATTTAATAATGCTCAGAAAACTTTAGCAGAAGTATTTTCTCCAAAAAGCTGATTGCGGGCAGATAATTGTTGATCGTAAGGAAATGGTGCTGGATTTCATATTTTCTTAAAGTCAACTTTCTGTCATCTGTCAATCGACATCTGTCAGCTAAGATAGGTCATCTGTCAACTCAAAAGAATGGGTCAAAAAAAGCTTATCCGCTTTGCGGAATTAGATACTTTCAAAAATGTATTGCAGTTTCCCGGAAATATGGCGGGTAACTGGCATCAGCATTTTAACAATGATCATCCTATTGTATTAGAACTGGCCTGTGGCAAAGGTGAATATGCGTTTGGCCTGGGCCAGCTGTTCCCCCAGCAAAATGCCATTGGCGTAGATATTAAGGGAAACCGCCTCTGGGTAGGCGCTAAAAAAGCACTGCAAAATAATCTAAGCAATGTGGCTTTTTTACGGGCGCAGATAGAAGGGCTTACACAATATTTTGCCGGCGGCGAAGTAGACGAAATATGGATCACCTTTCCCGATCCGCAGTTGCGCTATTCCAAGGCCAAAAAACGATTAACCCACCCGCGGTTCTTAAGAATATATCAGCAGGTACTGAAACCGGGGGGTAAGATCCATCTAAAAACAGACAGTCCTGACCTGTACCGGTTCACAAAAGAAGTGATCGGCATGTATCACTGTAACCTGCTGGCCGATATAGATGACCTGTATCAACAGGAAGACAGGCCGGAAGCGCTGAAATTAAAAACCCATTATGAAGCGCTTGACATTGCTCAAAGCAGCCGCATTCATTATATATGCTTTACTTTACCGGAACAGCTTCCCGGGCCTGAAAAGGATACGGACCTAAAAGAAGCCATTAAGTATGAGTTGGATAGAGGGTGAAGATTACTACCAGGATGAAGCCGGGATGGTAACGCTTACGGCAAAGTATTTGCTGGAACGCCGATTTTGCTGTGGTAAAGGATGCCTGCGTTGTCCTTATGATTATATAAGAGTTCCTGAGCCAACACGCAGTTATTTGTTGAATGAAAGACAAAAAAACAATAAAAAAGACCCATAGCTTAAAAAGCATTACACCATCAGGAACAACTGATCAGGGCTTTTTCGAGCAGGTATTTGATATAGCCCGCCAGATCCCCAAAGGACGCGTTACGTCCTATGGGGCTATTGCCAGGTGTATTGGCACCGGCAAATCGGCCAGGCTGGTGGGCTGGGCTATGAGCAGCAGCAATAAAGTAAAACCAAAGGTTCCTGCGCACCGTGTAGTGAACAGTGTGGGCCTTCTTTCGGGTAAACATGCTTTTAAAACGCCCACGTTAATGGAAGAGCTTTTAAAGAAAGAGGGAGTTAAGGTAAAAAACGATAAGGTAGTCGATTTTAAAAAGTTGTTCTGGAATCCGGTGGAAGAATTGGGGATTTAAATGAAAAGGTAATAAGGGATTCATTCGCTTCAAAAAATAATCTGTACACCTGCGACAAATCTCCCCTATTTTCGCGCCTTCAAAATGTTTGCTCAAACACATAGTACAACATCTTTACGCTTCAAAGGCTGGAGCCGTAAATCATACGCCGCTTTTTACAGCGTTGGCAGGCATGTTACTATTGGTAATTTAAAAAGCGTGGTTGCTGATACTTTTTTGGGCAAACAAAAAAACAGTTTTTTTTACAACGATGAAGTAAAGCCGGAGCAAGAAGAGGGATGTCCTGCCGATCCGCCGGACGACTGGCTGCAGTTGCTGGCAGAATTACCATCAGGAATACAAAATACTTTTTCTTTTAATACCTGTTTGCTGATCTCTGGCCGGAGAAACAATAGGCTTACCCGTCATTTCGACGAAACTTCTGGAAATTATTTATACCGTTACCATGCAGGTGCGGTTTTTTTATTTATTGGCTGATGGCAGGTATTGCTATCAGCCCTTTTTGTTTAAAATCATAAACTTTAAAAAAATATGAAGAAAGGCTTTATATCGATAATCGGCTTATTGCATACGCTGGCTGCTGTACAAAAGATCAACGCGCAGGAGCAAACATTAGATCCTGTAACCGTAACTTCTTCTTTAGCAGAAAAACGGATATCGGAAACGGGCAGAAATATTACCATTATCCGGGGCGATGATATTTCAAAACTACCGGTTCATTCTTTAGATGAACTGCTCAAATACATTCCCGGGTTAGAAATACAATCCCGCGGGCCCCAGGGCTCGCAAAGCGACATCAGTATACGGGGCGGTACCTTTCAACAGGTGCTGGTTATTTTAGATGGATTAAGGTTAAACGACCCTAATACAGGCCACTTTACTGCTTATATTCCCCTGACACCCGCACAAATAGACCGGATCGAAGTACTGAAAGGAGCATCTGCGGCAGTTTATGGCTCAGATGCGGTAGGTGGCGTTATTAATATCATTACCAAAAGCTCCGGCGCCGTACAAAAAGATGCTAAAGTTTTACAGGCACAGGTAGGAGCCGGTGAATACAATCTTGTAAACACCAGCGTTGGCGGCTTTTGGCAGGCAGGCAGATTAAGTGCGGATGCAGGCATTTTGTCCAATCATTCCACAGGTGTTTTACAAAGAGGTACAAGAGGATATTTTCATAATACATCTGTTTCTGCAGGCTTCCGTTATCAATTGAACAGATACTGGAATATATCTGCCCGAACAGCCTATGATAACAGGGATTTTGCTGCACAGAATTTTTATACCACGTCTGCATCAGATACCGCTTCAGAAACAGTGCGCAGCTGGTGGCACCAGTTAAAAGTTGGTTTTGAAAAAAAACGTTCCAAACTTAGTGTGAATGCGGGGTATAAGACCCTGAACGATGCATATGCCTTTAACAGCGTTGCCCCTGCCAATCAAAATACTTCCAAACTCTTTCAGTCGTTATTACTATTTCAGCAACAACTGGCAGAAAACACATTGCTGACCACCGGGCTGAATTACCAGCATAAAACTATTGTTTCTAACGACAGGGGCAATCACTCTTTAAATATAGCAGCGCCGTTTGCAGGTATTTCGCAGCAAATCGGCCGGAATCTTAATTTATTGCCATCTGTAAGGATAGAATTTATCGGAGAAAATAAAGCAGAGTGGCTGCCTCAGCTAAACGCTTCTTTACATATCAGTAACTGGCAGATGAGAGCAAGCGGTGGCAGAACCATACGCGATGCCGATTTTACGGAGCGATATAACAATTATGGGAAGTCCGCTATTTCCAATGGTCAACGAGTGGGGTATCCCGGGCTGGTACCCGAAGTATCCTGGAATTATGAGGCTGGATTTGACTGGTTTTACCAATCCCGGTTCAGGCTGTCTTCTACGTTTTTCCAGCGTTTTCATAGCCGGCTGATAGACTGGATCTCTACCCCTTATGCCGATATGCCAAGAAAAGATAACCTTGACGCTGCAGGCACTTATGCACTGGCAAAGAATATTGCCGAAGTCAGTACAACCGGGTTTGAAACAGACGCCCAATACCTGGGTAGGATTAACGATAAACAGCGCTTAGTGCTAAACGGCGGGGTAGTATGGCTGTATAGCAGCAGCAGCGAAGCAGCCCCCTCGTTTTATATATCCTCTCATGCAAGATTTTTAAGTAACTTTAATATACAATATGAAGCAGGTAATTGGGCACTTGGGTTGACCGGTATTTACAAAAGCCGCAATCCGCAGCAGGCCTCTCCCATTAATGCTTTTGTAAGCAAAGACTATTTTGTATTAAATGGCAGGGGATCCTATAGCTTTATTCAAAAACGCCTGGCAGCTTTTATACAGGTGGATAATATTTTTGATAGAAATTACAGCGATCTGTTAGGCGCACCCATGCCCGGCCGATGGTTGCAGGGAGGTATAAGCTTTAATATGGTAAAAGTAAAATAATGCATTCGGCCTGGTATCGCTCAAAACAGGATGTAAACGCCGAAATTCCTTTGCATAAAAAAATCCCGTATACTCTCGCAATGGTTTTATTTTTGCGCAAAATTGATTTATAATGTTACAAGTAAATGTGATCAGGCAAAATGTGCAGGAAGTGAAAGAACGCCTGGCAGTGAAGAACTTTAAAAACCCCGAGCTGGTTGATAAGGTCATTGAACTGGACGACCGGCGTAAAAAACTGCAATTAGAATTCGATACCACGCAGGCCTCGGTGAACAGCGTATCCAAAGAAATTGGCGGCCTGATGGCGAAAGGCGAGAAAGAAGCTGCTGAAGCTAAGAAAAAAGAAGTGGCAGAATTGAAAGCCCGCTTACAACCGGTCAATGAAGAGCTAACAGGTACAGAAGCAGCATTGCAGGAAATACTGGTGCAGTTACCTAATTTACCATCCCCACTGGTACCTGAAGGCCATAGCGCGGAAGATAATGAAGTAATACGTGAAGGAGGCCACAGGCCGGTGCTATACGCAGGGGCCCAGCCACACTGGGACCTCATCAGGGAATATGATATCGTTGATTTTGAAACAGGCGCCAAGCTTACCGGCAGCGGGTTCCCGTTATATAAAGGTGCGGGCGCAAAATTACAGAGAGCATTGGTTCAGTATTTCCTGGACTATAATATTAAAGCGGGCTATACCGAATACCTGCCACCGTTTATGGTAAACGAGGCATCCGCTTATGGTACCGGCCAGTTGCCAGATAAAGAAGGCCAGATGTACCATATGCCCGCTGACAATTTTTATATGATCCCTACATCCGAGGTACCGGTTACCAATATTTACCGCGATGAGATCTTAAAAGCAGAGCAATTGCCTGTTAAGATGACAGCCTATTCTCCCTGTTTCAGAAGAGAAGCGGGTAGCTTTGGCAAGGACGTGCGTGGGTTGAACCGCGTGCACCAGTTTGAAAAAGTAGAAATTGTACAATTGGTGCATCCTGCCCAAAGCTACGAGGCCCTGGACGAAATGGTCGCGCATGTGGAACAGCTGCTGAGCTCCCTGGAACTTCCCTATCGTATTTTAAGGCTTTGTGGTGGCGACATGAGCTTTACTTCGGCGCTTACCTACGATTTTGAGGTGTACAGCGCGGCACAGGAGCGCTGGCTGGAAGTGAGCTCTACTTCTAACTTTGAAAGCTATCAAACCAACCGCATGAAGATCCGCTTTAAAGATGAAAACAATAAAACCCAGCTGGTGCATTCGCTCAATGGCAGCTCCCTGGCACTGCCGAGGATAGTAGCCTGTATTTTAGAAAATAATCAAACAGAAACGGAGATCCGATTACCAAAAGTGTTACATTCATATTTCGGAAGGGAAACGATCTCTAAATAAAAATATATGAAGAAAACAATCATTGCTTTAAGTGTACTAACTTCTGTTATAGTGGCTTGTACTCCCAAAGCTTCAAAAACACCTGCGTCACCGCCCGTAGTTGAAGCGGCCGTTAAAGCAGGCAACAAAGAAGCAGGAGGTATATTAATTAGCTCGGCCAAATGTACCAGGTGCCATAAAGATGAAAAAGATCATGTGCCTAATCATACATTCGAAGAGCAGGAAAAGCTGATGCAGGCAATGGCTAAAAAAGCGAAGCTTACACCAGAGGAAACGATCGATCTTATGGCTTATGTAAAAGCCAACGCAAAAAAATAACATCGTCTTTAAAATAATACGCCATTCTGGAAAAGCGGATTTACAACTAATTGTAAATCCGCTTTTTATTAGGTATAAAATAGGATAATGACCGTTGTACACCTACCAGGTAAAAGTATTCCCGCATGTTTTTTGTAATCTTTACCCTGCATTGCATTTAAACTTTTCATACGATCCGGAGTCAAGTAAAAAAGCTGTTGGCATGGAGATTTCAAACCAGTTAAAAAATCAACACCTAATGTGGCGGGCCGGTTTTGGTCCCTCAGTAGAGCAGTTGGGCGATCTGCCTAAATACAAGCCGGAAAGATATTATAAGGCTTTGGTAAAAGCATCGGCAAAAGAGCCGCAATACATTAATGTAGCAAGCGATACTCTTATAGATCTTTATGAGCAACAACAAGACGCCGGAAAAAGAAAAAACCTGGATGAAACGCAGCGTCGCGAGATTAATAAGATGCAGCAAGCCGCGGTAAGGGACCTAAACCTTTACTGGTTCAAAGAAATGGTCAGCACTCCGGCACAATTACGCGAAAAAATGGCTTTTTTCTGGCATGGTCATTTTGCCAGCAGGAATAATAATATCTTCTATAATCAGCTGCTACTGCATGTTTTCAGAAAATATGGGTTAAGCGATTTCGGAACTTTACTCAAACAGGTTTCTCAGTCAGCGTCCATGCTTTATTTCTTAAATAACCAGCAGAACCGGAAAGGCAGACCCAATGAAAATTTTGCCCGTGAAGTAATGGAGCTGTTCACGATGGGGCGCGGAAACTACACCGAGAAAGATATTAAAGAAGCGGCCCGTGCTTTTACCGGATGGACAGCCAACAGCAAAGGCGAATTTGTTTTTCGGGAGAACTTTCACGATAACGGCGAGAAAACCGTATTGGGTCAAACCGGCAATTTTAACGGGGAAGATGTGCTGGATATAATCTTAGCGAATAAGCAGACAGCAAGATTCATTGCTCAAAAAATCTATACCTTTTTTGTGAACGATAAGATAGATGAGCCGATTGTTAATAACCTTGCTGAACAGTTTTACAATAATAAATATAATATAGCGGCGTTGATGGAAGCCATTTTTACCAGCGGCTGGTTTTATGACGCCAGGAATATCGGCGCTAAAATAAAATCACCTGTTGATTTATTGGCAGGCATACAACGCATGATCCCTATGAAGCTGGAAAATGATTACGCATTGCTGAACATGCAAAAAATATTAGGCCAGCAGTTATTGTACCCGCCCAATGTTGCAGGCTGGCCGGGCGGCAGATCGTGGATCGACAGCAGCACCCTGATGATGCGGTTGCGGATACCACAAATGTTTAATGATAAAGACGAGTTAAACGTAGCGCCCAAGCAGGATGACGACGTGATGATGGGAAGAAAAACAGACGGGAGCGCTGCGGTGCCGGTAAAAGCACCGGCACCTAAAAAAGTGTATGGCGCGGTAGCAGCAAAGATCAATTGGTCTGGAAATATCAGTCAATATGAAAAAATAAAAAAAGAACAATTGCTCGATGCTATAAAAAATAATTTATTACAGGCAGGACACTCTAAAGTAGAAGAAGTGGTAAGCAGAAATATAGACACTTCGTCCCGGGAGGCATATATAAAGTCGGCTACAGTGCAGCTGATGAGCACACCGGAATACCAGATGTGCTGATAAGTGGAGCGTGAGGGGTGAATAGTGGTTAAAATATAAGGTGTAAGTATCCCATATTAGGCATTCAACATTGAACATATTACTATGTTAATCAGGCGTAAAGAATTTTTACAGATAGGTTCGCTGGCAACCGCATCTATGATGATGCCCAAATTTTTAAAGGCTTTTGAGTCTAACGCTTTGGTACCACCGGGCAATAAGGTAGTGGTAGTGGTACAGTTAAGCGGTGGCAATGACGGATTAAATACCGTTATACCCGTTCGGAACGATATTTACTATAAGCTTCGGCCCGGCCTGGGTATTAAGATGGATAAAACGGCTGCGCTTACGGATGAGGTAAGCCTGCACCCCGCTTTAACAGTATTTAAAAGCCTGTATGATGAAGGGAACCTGGCTATCCTTAATAACGTAGGCTATCCCAATCCCGACCGCTCGCATTTCAGGAGCATGGATATCTGGCATTCGGCAAGCAAAAGCAATGATTACTGGAACACCGGCTGGATAGGGCGTTACCTGGATGCCCAGTGCAGCGGCTGCGATAAACCCACTCAGGCGCTTGAGGTAGATGATGTATTAAGCCTGGCCTTGAAAGGAGAAACCGCCAATGCCATTGCGGTGAAAGATCCCCGGCGTTTATATGGAACTTCTAATGAAAAATTTTTTAAAGAGGTAATGAAAAATCATGCCCATGATCATGATGATGAAGAGCCGGTGGAATATCTTTATAAAACAATGGCTCAAACGCTATCCTCTGCTGATTATATTTTTAAACAAAGCCGTTTGCATCCAACAGGAGCCAGCTATCCCAATACCGAGTTAGGGAATGGATTTAAAACAATCGCCTCTCTTATTTATTCTGATATCAATACCAAAGTATATTATATTTCTTTAGGCAGTTTTGATACCCATGTAGGCCAGGAAGCCCAGCAGGAAAGGCTCTTCACACAAATGAATGACGCCGTAAGAGCTTTTACTGATGATTTGAAGAAGAATGGCCGTATGAATGATGTGCTGCTGTTCACCTTCTCTGAATTTGGAAGAAGGGTAGCGCAAAACGCCAGTAATGGCACCGACCATGGTACCGCCAATAACATGTTTTTAATAAGCGGGGACCTAAAGCAAAAAGGCATTTTAAATGCCATGCCAGACCTGTCAGACTTAAACGATGGCGATTTGAAGTATCATATTGACTTTAAAGATGTGTATGCAACGGTATTGAAAAACTGGCTGAATGCTGACGCCGATAAGATATTAGGCGGGCATTATAATACGCTTGGCTTCGTGTAATACACAGATAGTGTTTATACGAACTTTTTACTTATGAAGGTGTTTTCTATGAAACACTTTATACATGGATCGTTCCCTTAAAGATTTAAAAATTTTTATGAAGATTGCCTTTTCAGAAGGCATTTCTTACCTGCTGTTGCTACTTATAGCGATGCCTCTTAAATATTACGCTGATTTTCCTGAAGTGGTGAAATACACCGGCTGGTTGCACGGTATACTGTTTGTTTTATTCTGTATATACCTGTTAAAAGTATGGATTGGTCTGAAATGGAGTTTAGGGAAAGTCCTTATTGCTTTTGTCGCATCATTAGTGCCTTTCGGCACATTTTTACTGGATGCAAGACTAAAGAAAGAATATCCTGAAGTAAAAACAGCATAGACTTAACGTCTGTCATCATTCAGAATAATATTTCTTGCTATATTCAGCAGCCGTTCTTTATCGCCGGAAAGGCCGCCTCCGCTGTAAATATTCATATCCAGCTCATTCAGTAAACTAATCACTTCATTTTGCCGGGTTGAAGGGAAACGGTTTTCTGTCATTACCTGTATGAGCCTGTTCGTAGTAATATTTTGAGGCAAAGCGAGCCGTTCCTCAAGCCAGGCGGTTAATGCCCGCTTCAGAGTCACATAAAACGTATCCCCGGTATAGTGAAGGGTATCCCCGGCCTCCTTCAACAATTCTTCTGCGCGGCTGGTATTACCAGAGAGGTGTACAGGTTCCTGCTTATTTTGTTCCGGAATAGCTGCAGGACGCATGCGGTTCTTTCTATTCCTGATCACGAACAATAACAATAATGTGCCCAGGATGACTGCTCCGGCAATCAGCAGCGCTGTATTATCCTTTCCCTTTTGATCCTGCATTATGCCTTCCGCCCCCGCATTTCTTTCCTGCACTACGTTAAACTCAACCGGAATATTGGTAATAGTCTTGTACTGGTTGGTTATTACATCAAAAAAGGTAAACTGAACAGAGGGAATCGTATATCGTCCTGCCCTCTCAGCCTTAAAAGGTATAGTAAAAGACTTATAGCCATTACCTTCAGGAGTTTTTGCTTTGTCTTCATCTATCTTCGAAGGAAATACTTCTACGCCACCTGGCCAGTTTATTTCGGGCTGCTTTACCTTAGAAAAATCACCTTTGCCTAAAAAAGTTATGGTTAAGTGTCCCTGCTCTCCCGGGGCATAAATAACTTTAGACAGTTCTACATTCATTTTAAAATCGCCTGTTACACCGTCAAAACCCTGAGGCTGAGAGGCGGCAGGCAATGCAGTAACCAAAACCGACAGGGGAACAGACGCTATCTGCAAGGTGTAATAGCCGTTGTTTAAGGAATAGTCTTCGCTTACACCATCCAGGACAGGATCTTTATTGCCATTCGCATCCACCAGCCTCACGCGGTTACGCATGGTTAATGCCCCCAATATAAACCTTCCTGCTTTGTAAGGCGTAAGCTGCAGCTTTAAAATGGTATGTACATCAAAAACAACACCGTCAACATTTTCGCGCGCAGGAGTTATATCTGCTTCTCCCATAAGATCTTTTATATCAAATCCGTCAAAAGATGGTCTTTTCACGATATTCGATTCAGAAGCCATGGCACTGTACAGCTTATAGGTAACGGTGATAGGTTCGCCTACAAATACATCAGTGCTGCTTGCTTCAACTTTTAAGAAGATATTGCTTTTTAAACGATCCTGTAAAGAAACGTATTCATCACCCTGTGCACGGCAAATGCCCGTTAACAAGATAAAAAATATAGATAAAAGTGTTCTCATTAATAACCAGATTATTGTTTGCTCGCCTGTTTTGACCCAATAGCAGCAGTGTGCCTCCGTTTACGAACTGTAAGGATAATTAGAGGTCACCCGCCTGTGGCCTCAATATAATATCTTCTACACATGCTGCAAAAGAAAGCTGTGAAGCGGCAAAAACCATCTTCGCGATATCTTCAGCTTCCATTATCCGTTTATTGCTGTTATCAAATCCTTCCCAGGAATCGGTAAACACAGCGCCCGGAAATACGGATGTAACTTTTATTCCATACGGCATCAGCTCTTCCCGGAGATTAGCACTAAATCCGTGAAGAGCATATTTGCTGATACTGTAAGCACCCCCGTTAGGATATGCCTTTAAAGATGCAATAGAGCATATATTAAAGATATGTCCCTGCTGGTGCTGCATCATTACAGGCAATAGAGCTCTTGTAACGTGGTAGGCACTGTAGAGGTTGATAGCTACCTGCCTTTCGAGCGTTCCATCCGGTTCATCACTGATATTGCCCGGTTCAAAAAAACCGGCATTGTTAATCAAAACCTGTGGCTGGGTATTTTCCAGGCACCAGTTTCCAAAATCAATGGCTTTTTCTTTTTGTGAAAGATCAAAAGCTTTAGCCTGTATTTCAACCTTGGGGTATCTTGTTTGAAGTGTTTCCATCGCCTCGTATAGCTTAAAGCCGCTACGTGAGGTGATCGTCAGGTTATAACCATTTTGTGCAAATATTTCTGCAATGGCAAAGCCTATCCCCCTTGATGCGCCTGTAATTATTACATTTTTCATAATATTATCTTTTCTTGATCTGCAATAAACATACCGTGCAAAGTTCTGTATTTAAGATTTAGTATTTTATTTTTACAGGCTATGCGATATAAACATTTATTTTTTGACCTGGATCATACGCTTTGGGATTTCGACTCAAACGCAAAGCTTACCCTGGCCGATCTTTATCATACACTAAAGCTTAAAGAAAGAGGTGTGTATGATTTTGAGTTGTTTTACAGGAATTATCTTGCCCACAATACCATGCTTTGGGCAAGATACCGGAATGGGTTTATTAAACAGGCAGAGCTGCGCGTAAAAAGAATGCGCCTGTCTCTGCTCGACTTTAAAATTGGCGACGAAACCCTGGCAGAATCCATGAGCAGGCAATTTTTAGAAATGCTCCCTACCCGAAATGTATTATTTCCTTACGCTATTGAAATTTTAGAGTACCTGCATAATAAAAATTACAGGCTGCACCTCATTACCAATGGTTTTGAAGAAGTGCAGCATCATAAAATAAACAATTCAAAGATTAACCACTTCTTTGATAAGGTAATAACATCTGAAGGCAGCAATAGCCTAAAGCCGAATAAAGAGATTTTTGAATTTGCATTAGCTGCAACCAAAGCCAATATTAGTGAGAGCATCATGCTGGGTGATGACATGGAGGCTGATATTATTGGCGCCAGCAATGCCGGGCTGGACCAGGTATTTATTAACCATGTAGATGCCGCACCGGATTTTAAACCAACTTATATGGTTAGATCATTAAAAGAGCTGGAAAATATATTTTAGCACCTCGGCGTGCAGGAACATAAGATAAATTAAAGCCTGTGAATGTTTTGTCTATATGGAACAAGCGACGGGGATAATCTTTTTACGAGACCGGTACTTAAAATGATAACGGTATTATCTGTTTTAGACAGATTTAGATAAAGCTTCTCTTGTGACCCGAGGTATTTTTGGAGCTGTATTCTGCCGCAGGTATTACACGTTTATTAAGGGTCTTCCTGAAAATATGTAATGCAGTGTAGGCTTGTATTTTATTAGCAAAAGAATATAAAAAATGCCTCATTTGGAGCAAAAATTGCTTTAAGTGAGGCA
>NZ_BAAGYM010000013.1:0-218132 GCF_054779315.1 Niabella aquatica | reverse complement strand
AAGAACTTCTCCGGAAATTACCGAACATATTCGCCCGGACCGAAACTGATGATATCAGCGGAATTGAACCACTACAGCGCCTCAAACGCTATATCATTTTTTGTAAAATTTTTCAGAAGAACTAATGTGTATTTTCTACACTATTTTTCGTTTTGGGATTGCAAAGGTAAAACCATTTTTTCAAATCACCAAAACTATTTTTCTGAATTTTTTTCGAAGAACTTGATACTGAGTGAGTATCGTTTACTTTGGGGGGTTGCAAAGGTAAAAACTTCCTACCAATCTACCAAATCTTTATTTGCAAAATCTCCAAAAAAATTCTAAAGATCAACTTTTTAAGAACTACCCGAGCAATTAATTTCGGACGGCAAAGATAAGGATTTTTTTTGAAACATTAACCAACTTTTTCTTATTTTTTTTCAAGAAGTAGCGTATACTACAAGATGGAAAATAAGCGGAATTCCTTAATTAAAGGATTCATTATTAATTTATTATCCTTCGCCCAACTGGAGCTTTTTAAGAACTATTCTACCGCCTGGTCTCAAACGGGACGCGAAGATAACGACTTTACCTAAAATAACAAATTTATAAGACTTTTTTTTAAAAAAACAGTATAAATAAAAAAAGGGAGCGCCTGTAAAGCGCAAACAGTTGGCTCCTGCACTGCAGCATAAGCGAGCATGGCAAGACCGATAAGGTATATTAGTGCGATCTGCTGACCTGCCGGGGAAACTTTATGATCCAAATACCTCGTTATGCTGCTCTGCTACCCGGATAAAAGTGGTACGCTTTGTTAACTCCTTCAGCCTGGCTGCTCCTACATAGGTACAGGTAGAACGTATGCCGCCCAGCAGGTCTTTCACCGTCTCTGCTACCGGGCCGCGGTATGGGACCTTTACCGTTTTACCCTCCGAAGCCCTGTAGTTGGCAACGCCCCCGGCATGCTTATTCATAGCAGTTTGTGAGCTCATACCATAAAACAGTTTAAATTTTTCATTTCCTTCAACGATCAATTCACCCCCGCTTTCATCATGACCCGCAAGCATTCCACCAAGCATGACGAAATCAGCACCGGCACCATATGCTTTGGCTACATCACCGGGCACTTTACAGCCACCATCGGAAATGATTTGCCCTTCAAGACCGTGGGCAGCATCGGCACATTCTATAATAGCAGATAATTGGGGATAGCCCACACCGGTTTTTACTCTTGTAGTACAAACAGAACCCGGCCCAATACCTACTTTAATTATATCAGCTCCGGCAAGCAGCAGCTCTTCTACCATTTCACCCGTTACTACATTACCTGCAATGATCGTTTTATCAGGGTACCGGTTACGCGTTTCCTTAACAAAATGCACGAAATGCTCTGAGTAGCCGTTTGCTACATCAATACAAATAAAATTCAACTCCGGGAACCTGCTTAATAATAATTCAAGTTTATCAGCATCCGCTTTGCCCGTACCGGTACTTGCGGCTATATACTGATATATTTCGACAGGCTGGCTTTGCAGAAATACAGTCCATTCATGAATAGAGTAGTGTTTATGTATAGCTGTTAGTATTTTCTCAGAGGATAGCGCTACAGCCATTCCGAAAGTACCCACAGTATCCATATTCGCAGCTATAACGGGAATTCCCTGCCATGGCTTTTTTGAATGCAAAAAACTAAACTCCCGCTCTAAATCAACAGCAGCCCGGGTCTTAAGGGTTGAGCGCTTAGGACGTATCATTACATCTTTAAATCCCAGTTTAACTTCGTATTCGATTCTCATTTTCTGTTCTTTTAAATAATACTACGAAAAGATATTTAAATTATTTTAGTCTGCCGGCAAAATTCAGTACAAAGGGCCGGAGCAAATTTACTTTTCATATTTTACTAAGCGTCCGGGAAGCAATAGCATAAAAGTTGAGGTACAGGGTTCGTAGAATCGAGCAAAAACAAAAACGGCTGCTTCAATGATTGAAACAGCCGCTTTAAGCTTAAGAGACTTATTACAAGTAATTATTTTTTAGCTGCTGCGGCTTCTTCCTGCTTTAACTGCCTTGTCATAACCACTGATGCAACAGGAATACGGGGAGAGTTCAGTATTTCCATTTCTGAAACCTTAATATCTTCAACCCTGATATTACCGTTAATATCTAGCTCATCAACGGGAACTTCAATAGTTTCTGCCAGGTACTTCGGCAAAGCCTTTACCTTTACAGATTTGATCTTGGAAACAAAGCGTCCGCCCGCTTTAACCCCTTTTGCAGTACCTGTAAACTTAAGAGGAACGGTAGCGATCACTTTTTTATCATCTACCAGCTCTAACAAATCTACGTGAATAAGCGCATCGGTTACTTTATCAAACTGAAGATCTTTTAAAATACATTTGTAAGTAGTTCCATCAATTTTAACTTCAGCTAACTGAAAGTTTGGCGTGTAAACCAATGGTTTGAATAATACTGCTGACGCGCTGAAGTTGATTTCTTTAGCACCCCCGTAAATTACAGCAGGCACTTTTCCCTGAGAGCGAATCTGGCGGGTGGCTCTTTTGCCAAAATCGGTCCTCAGTTGTCCTTCGATTGTAATTGTTTTCATTTTTATGTTGTTTTAATATTTACTTAACTTGTTCTTAAATTAGAGTGCACGAATAAGCTGGTGATACTCTTATTTTCGAATGCATGCCGGATCGCTACTGAAAAAAGCGCTGCTACCGAAATGACTTTAATTCTGGGGCTTTCTCTTTTTAACGGAATAGTATTACAAACCACCAGCTCTTCCAGCACACTGTTTTCTATATTCTCATACGCCTTACCACTTAAAAGCGGGTGGGTGATCATTGCCCTTACGCTATTCGCACCTTTTTCTTTGATAAGTGATGCGCATTTAGCCAAAGTGCCTCCGGTATCACATATATCATCAATAATTACCACATCTCTCCCCTCTACATCTCCAATCAGCGTCATACTTCCTATTTCATTTGCACGTTTGCGATGTTTGTCGCAAATAACCATTTCAGCATTAAAATAGCTGGCTATTTCCCTGATACGATTGGTTGCGCCCACATCGGGGGCCGCAAAGGTAAGGTTTTTTAACTGTAATTTTTCTACATAAGGGATAAATACAGCGTGGCTATCGAGGTGATCTACCGGAATGTCAAAATAACCCTGTATCTGCGGCGCGTGTAAATCCATCGTAATAATGCGATCTGCACCGGCCGCTGTAAGCATATTCGCCACCAGCTTACTGCCTATGGCTACCCGTGGCCTGTCCTTCCTGTCCTGCCTTGCGTAGCCATAGTATGGTAATACAGCTATCACTTTGTAGGCCGATGCTCTCTTCGCCGCATCAATTAACAGTAATAATTCCATTAGATTGTCGGCAGGAGAATAGGTGCTCTGGATCAGAAAGATATAGTCGCCTCTGACACTTTCAAGAAAATTAGGCGAAATTTCTCCGTCAGCAAAGCGCTGAATACTAAGTTTTCCTGGTTCGCAACCAAAATGGGTTGCTATTTCGGCCGCTAATTCCTGCGATGCAGCACCTGAAAATATCTTAGCCGCGTGTGGAATGGATTGAGCTTTATGCATGGTTTTCGTGAATGAGCGGCGAAGATATTTTTTTATTTTTTCTGAACCATGATTTTTTTATTTTTATTGATCCTGAAAAACAAACAGGCACGGATGCTTGCAGCAAACCCGATAAAAAACATTTAACTTATGATCATGAAATCTAAAAACACCATCAAACAGTGGGCAAAAGATGACCGGCCCAGGGAAAAACTCTTATCAATTGGTGCCGGCAACCTTAGTAATTCGGAACTGATTGCTATTCTGATTCATAATGGAATCCAACAAAAATCGGCAATAGATCTTGCCAAGGAGGTTTTAAAACTTGGCAACGATAACCTGAATGAGCTGGGAGCACTCAGCATTAAACAACTTACCCGGGTTAAGGGTATTGGTGAAGCTAAAGCCGTTACCATCGCTGCTGCACTTGAACTCGGCCGGAGGCGGCAAACAGGCAGTTTACCTAACAGAGATATCATCCTGACATCTAAGGATATTGCCACCTTCTTAAAAGAACGGCTTAAAGATTATCAGCACGAGGTATTTGCTGTTATTTACCTGAACCAGGCCCATAAGGTTTTGAGCTTTGATATCGTAAGCGAGGGTGGCATTACCGGCACCGTTGCTGATCCACGTGTTATTTTAAAGCGCGCACTGGAAAAAAATGCTGTAAAAATCATATTAAGCCACAATCATCCATCCGGCAGCCTGCATCCCAGCAAAGCCGATGAATACCTGACCGATAAAATAAAACGGGCTGCCTCATTTTTAGACATTAAGGTACTTGATCATGTAATTGTAAGTGATGAGGGCTATTATAGTTTTGCAGATGAAGGAGGTTTATAAACTATTTTAGAAAACCGGCGAGACCCGGAATGTCATCGGTATTAATATAATCTGCACCAATGCGTTGAAAAAATACCCATGCGTTCGGATGATCAGGTGCCCCCCAAAAACGGATAGGCCTGGCTGCTTTATGCGCTGCACCTACTGCCGCTTCTATGGCTTTTATTGATTCGAGGTTTTGTGCCCCCGCTCCAGTCCAGTGAGAGTAATTTCTAAAATCAGCACTGAAAAGCGCTATCCTGGACTTATTCTTTTTAGTGTAATTATAATTAAGATTGCCGTCGAACCAAATAAAAGACGGATAGGTAAACAGTGAATCTTTATCGGGTTGGTTACCGGTAATGACAACCTGAACGCTGTTGCATTTTATTATCTGAGGGTATTCCTTCAACTGTTCAATGATCTTTTTAAGCGTGGGAAGAGCTTCTGTTTTGCAATCAATTAAAAGTAAAAGCTTTTTGTGCGGGTTGGCATATACCCTGCCTTTGTTTTCGCGAATATGCCTGAGCAAAGGAACCAGGTAAAAATTTTTTAAATTTCTTAGCGATTGGGTATCCTTAATATTATGGGAAACCAAAAGATCGTCATTCGTTAAAAATACATCGGCTTCAACAGAACCAAAACCGTATTCATAAGCTAATTCAAACGGGCGGCTTTGTTCATAGTCGTTATGCGAATGGGCATTCTGGACGGAATATTTCTGGGGCTGCGCCCAGCCGGGATTGGTAATGAAGAAAAAAATAATCAGGCATACTTTTTTCATCCCGGGCATATTAGCTGAACGACATTTTATAATCTACTTTTACTTTTCCGGATGAAATATCACTCAGTTTTCTTTTAAGCAATTTTTTCTTTAACGCAGGCAGATGATCAATGAAGAGCTTTCCTTCAATATGATCATACTCGTGCAGGATTACACGGGCGGAAATGCCGGTATAAGTATCCGTATGAAGATTGAAATCTTCATCTTCATATTCAATCGTTACCGATTCAGGCCTCGTTACATCTTCCCTGATCCTGGGAATGCTGAGACAGCCTTCATTATAGGCCCAGGGAGTTCCGTTCAGTTCTTTAATATAAGCGTTAATGAACACTTTTTTTATACCATTATCGCCGGGATACTGGTTCTTCTCTTCCTCGTCTTCCATATTTTTAATGATCTGTTCAGAATCCACTACAAACAGCCTTACCGGCCTGTTGACCTGTGGTGCCGCCAATCCTACACCATTACTGGCATACATTGTTTCCCACATATTGGCAATAAACTCTTTTAAACCCGGATAGCCAGGCTCAATATCTTCTGCTACTTTTCTTAAAACAGGGTTCCCGTAAGCTACAATTGGAAGAATCATGAGCGCAAAGGTAATTATTTAGCGGGAAAGTCGAGAAGTCCGGAAGTGCATAGACGGTGGATCGTAGCTAAAGATAGCAAGCTTAATGTTGATTACCAGTTACCAGGCGCTCCGTATCTTTGAGCTGTCAACTACACTCACCTGTTCAGATACTCCTGCAGCATAATCGTAGCCGCTATTTCATCTACCAGTGCTTTATTGCGACGCTGCATTTTTTTTAGCCCCATTTCGAGCATGGCATCTTTGGCCATTTTAGAGGTATAGCGTTCATCAACCGTTTCTATGGGAATAGCGGGAAAGTTTTTCTTCAGTTCCCTGATGGCTTTGTGTACCAATGGCGTGGCATGGGTATCGGTTTCATCCCAGTTTTTTGGCATACCAATGATTATTTTTTCTACCGGCTCTTTAGAAAAATAATCTTTTAAAAAAGGCAATAACTGCTTTGACCCGATCGTTGTTAGCCCGGTTGCTATTATTTGTAAAGGATCGGTTACTGCGATACCGGTACGTTTAAGACCATAGTCTATTGAAAGGATGCGGGACAAGAGATAAATTTATTAAAAATGATGATTTACTAGTAGGTCTGCAATTACAAATATTGCAAATACAACGGACGCTATGCCATTTGCAGTCATAAAAGCCAGGTTAACACGCCGCAGATCATTAGGTTTTACAATGCTGTGCTGGTATACCAACATCCCGGTAAAAACAGCAATCCCGGCCCAATACAGCCAGCCAAAACCCCCGTTTATACCGGCAACAATTACACAGGCAGCGCTTAAAAAATGTAACAGCTCCGATACCCGCAATGCTTTCTTCTTGCCCAAAGCAGAAGGTATAGAATACAGGTCATTGCTGCGGTCAAACTCTTCATCCTGCAAAGCATAAATAATATCAAAACCGCTTACCCAAAATATTACAGCAAAAGAAAACAGCACAGGTAATACATCAAATCGCCCTGTAACGGCCAGATAAGCTCCTATGGGAGCTAAAGATAAGCCCAGGCCCAAAACAAGATGACATAAGGAAGTAAAACGCTTGGTATAACTATACCCTAACACTACAGCCAGAGCCACAGGAGATAAATACAGGCAAACAGGATTTATAAAATAAGTACAAACGATAAACAGGATGGAATTGAAAATAGTGAACCATAGCACCCGGTCTGCTTTTAAAATACCTGCCGGGATCTCTCTTACGGCCGTACGCGGATTTTTTGCATCAAAATGCCTGTCAAGGTACCGGTTAAATGCCATGGCAGCGCTGCGAGCAAAGATCATGCATAAAATGACAAGCAACAACGTCAGCCATTTTTCCCTGAATAATATTTTAAAAGTATCCCAATAAGGCATATCTATTAAAAGAGCATCATCCTTATATACATTTTGAAAGATTCTGAAACCGAGAAAAAAGCCAATCATTGCAAAAGGCATTGCAAAAATGGTATGTGAAAACTTTATAAGATTTAGATATTTTTTTACTGCAGACACTTTAATTTAAAATATTTTTCAACCGGGCTTTAGCTCAGCATTGGTAATGATTTCTTTTTCAGGCTTATTCATAACACGGGTGATAACTCTTGCTCCGCCATCATGCAAAGTTAAACACTCTCCTGCAATTTTCTGCGCACTAACTCCCAAAGCACAACGCCTGCAGCGGTAGCTATATTTAATGAATGCTTCATTCCTAATTGTGGGATCTCAATAGTTCCATCGCAAAGGCCAATGGTAGACTGCTCCACTCCCGTTACCTCATTTCCAAAAATTATGGCTATTTTTTCGTGTGCCTCCCAGCGCAGGTTTTGAAGGAGCGTACTATTCTCTACCTGTTCTACGGCGTACACTTTAAATCCATCCTTACGCAATACATCAATAGCGGCGCCGGCATTGGCAAAGTGCTTCCAGTTTACCGACTCTTCGGCTCCCAAAGCTGTCTTTTTGATCTCTTTATGAGGAGGCCGGGCAGCATAGCCCGTTATATAAATAGCTTCTATCAAAAAGGCATCGCTGGTGCGAAATACACTACCAACATTATATGCACTCCTGATATTTTCGAGTACTACCACAATGGGCATCTTCTCAGAGGCTTTTACTTCGTCAACAGATTTACGCCCCAGCTCATCCATACTTAACTTTCGCATCGGGCAAAAATAATGAAATCAATATTGATATACAGGAGCTCCGGAAAGAAGAAGCAACGTAAAGGTGGTAAGGCGACATAAAAAAATCCGACTGCGGTTAACAGCCGGATCATGGATAAGATAATGGTTCGGTGTTTGTAAAAATTATCTGCCGGCGCCCAGGCCAATATTATATGCCAAGCCAATGCCAACGATACCTGTATTATACTTTTGAGTTTCGTTGCCAACAGCAATTGATCCTTTATCGCCTGTAAAGGCTTTTGAGTAATGTGCAAAAATGTTCCAGTTACGGTTATGATATCCTATTTCAGGTTTTATATAAAAACCGCCATCGGGACGTACTACTGCTGACTTTGAAGCTACGTTCTTATCTCCCGTAATAACGCCATAACCAAGATCGGTGCCAATATAAATACCTTCAGCTTTCGGATAATACCTCACCAATGCTGCAACAGGCACTACACCAAAACTATTGTTATCAAGCTTAGTTCCATTGATATCATTTTCTTTACCAAAATGATGCTGATAGCCTGTTGCAATACCCAAGCCAAAATGAGGAGTTACCAGGTTCTGATAAGCCACATCAAGACCGGCTGACGCAGCGGCATTATTAGCAGGTACTGAAGCTCCGGCCAGTGCCCCGATTTTGATCATATTTTTCATGCTTTGCGCATGTACTGCTGCTGTTGCAAATAACATGGCCGCTCCTATTAAAATTGCTTTCCCTCTTTTCATATCTGTACATTTTAATTTATTATTTTTCTATAATGACGCCCGGACTCTTTTTTGAGTTACGGGAATGTGCATCATCATTAAAGATTTCGCATATTCAGACAAATGCCGTGCCAAGATGGTTGCATGGAAGCATAAAAAATTTATTAAGTGATTTACCTTAGCCTTTTATTACTGCATTACCGATAGCACAATGAAGGCATTTTTTATATTCACAATATTGTAACTTTAATTCAACAAGGGCCTGGGAATCGTAGGCTGTTTTATTTTGAATACCTAATGTTTTGAAGCTTTTTGTGATCGTATTCTGTTCTGCCCGGGTTTCTTCCAGCCACTGCAATGCCTTATTCTTCATTTCCTGTAAATGATGCCTGCACCCATATACGAAAAGCACCGGCACGATCGTGTTAATAACTATATTATTGATCATACCTGTACCTACAGGCTTTTCTTTGAAACAGGATTCATCATTTAAAGTATAATGGCAGCTCCAGAAATCGTTGGGAGTTGCAGCAAGCCATTTTTTAACTTTACCCAGATCCGGTTCTTCTGTTATCTTAGAAAACAGGTGTGCTGAATTAAACACCAAAGCGGCCAGCTGTGCCAGGCGAACGGTAGGGAAATTGCCGGGCCTCATCCTAAAAAAATGTACGGGAAATACGATGGGTACCAGATTATACTTTGCCTGCAAAAACCTGTATTCTCTTTGTAATAACAAAACATATTTATCGTCAGAAGCAGTACCCGCAAGCATTCCAGCCTGCCCGAGCAGTAAAGCCTCTAATTGTATCTGCTGATTTTTATGCTTTGCAAGAATATTCAGAGAAATACTTCTGGCTAGTGCCTCAAAGGCTTCGGCGTTTATGGTAGTACCAAAAGTCCTGGCCAGCAGCCACCAGAAACTTTCTTCCCAATGCTGTTTATTCTGCTCTAAGTATTTTTGAATTAATAAGGTCTTACGCTGTAATCGTTCTGCGATCAGCCTGTCTTTCCAGATGTTGATCGTGAGCTCAGGCACATTACAGATCAGCTTTTCGCAGGCAATAAACTGCTTGGAAAGCATTAATTCATTATAGCGATACAAAAGGCTTCTGGCAATTCTATCGCGTAGCTCTAAAACAGGAACAGGACTTTCTTCCACATCGTTCTCATAAACCACATGCAAAATAACATTGGTATAATTATCATCGCCCGTATGGCCATGTTTCAGCCAGTAGGAGGTTTTCAGGTGCATTTCCACCGATCCTACCCAAAGAGTATTACTGATCCTGATTTTTGCATTGATAAAGTCAGGTCCCTGGTTGGTATTTAAAGTTCCCGGCGCTATTACTTCAACAGGCTCGCCCAAAACGGAGGCTAACGCCGATTTATTAAAATACTGGAACTGCCATATAAATTGCAGCAGGTGTTCGTTCATAAGCTGATGGAACGGGTTTAGCACATTCCATCTTTAAAGTTATTAAATATTCTTCAAAGTTTGCACCACCCGGCTTACAGGTAGTCCCATTACATTATAAAAATCTCCTTTAATGGATTTGATACCCACAACGCCGATCCACTCCTGTATAGCATAAGCACCGGCCTTATCATAAGGTTTATATTTTTCTACATAAAATTGTATCTGCCCAGGAGCCAGACTGTGGAAAATAACTTCTGTAACATCAGCAAATAAAACCTGCTTATCTTCCTTTATAATGGCGACTCCTGTAATAACCTGGTGTGTAGCACCCTGCAGCCGGGTAAGAATGCGAACAGCATCTGCTTCATTTTCCGGCTTTCCGATTATTTCGTTGTTTAACACAACGATAGTATCTGCGGCAACTATAATACGATCAGCGCCAATATCATCTTTTACTGCCAATGCTTTTTTTAAAGCAATATGTATGGCAGCTTCTTCGCTGCTTAGCATTGGTGGAAAGGTTTCGTCAGTTGGCCTTACTATTATTTCAAAAGGCAGTTCTGCCCACTCCAGTAGTTGTTTCCTGCGGGGAGAAGACGAGGCCAGCACAATAGTATCATTCATAAAACTACAAATAAATATAAAAAAACAACATGGATAAAATTCCGGTCAGCATAACGCCTTTCGTATAATTACTTAGCTGATGATAATCCTGCGTGGATTGTGCCCTTACCAGCTTCCGGAATATATACAGTAAAGGCAATACTATAAACAGAAAGCAATATGCAACTGCCAGCCACCACCCGAACTGCAGTACATAGAACTGGATCACCAACAATACTACCGTTATAATGGTCAGCCATACCGTAACATATATTTTCGCTGCATTTATGCCCCAAGCGATGGGCATGGTTTTACAACCAAATTTTTCATCGCCGGGCATATCCTCAATATCTTTTACCGCTTCTCTTATTAATGAAATGATAAAAGCAAACCCTGCGTAAAGAATAGCAAACCTAAACAACCTTACCTGTCCGGGATCAGCATTGCCAAAAGCATTATGCAATGAATATTTGGATAGAAATACGATCAAAATAGTCCATGCTGTTAACAGCGATACTATAATATTACCTATTAACAGGTCTTTCTTAAACCTCGCAGAATAAAACCATAAAAGAAACACACAAATCATATTAGCCACTACCAGGTACCATCTTGAAAAAGGATTCACAGCAATGGCTGTACAAATGATACCGGCAATACTAAAACCCAGGTGCCATGCAAGCGCCCAACGCCTGCTAAGCTTTTTATCCAGCACCATTTTGCCCGGTTTATTTACGAGGTCGATATTTATATCAAAATAATCATTGATGATATATCCCCCCGCCGCAATGAAAACGGAGGCTGCCGCGATCATTATAAATTGAAAAGTATTGTGCGCGGGAACGTGGCCGGCATATACAGGATGGTAAATGCAGTATTCAAACAAAACCTGTGTAAGTATAATAAATACAAGGTTAGGCCAGCGGATTAATCTTAAAAATGGCTTTATTAGCGCCATGAGCTTAATTAATTTAGATTTTATGCTGATGCAATAAATGGAGAGCCGTCCCAGTCGCCCCTCATCTTTAAAACCTTTTCTATCACATCGCGCACACAACCTTCTCCCCCTTTTCTTGTAGAGACATATTTTGCAGCATGTCTTAGTTCAGTTGCAGCATCTGCCGGGCAACTGCTGAGCTTTACAATATCAAATACCGGTAAATCGGGCATGTCGTCGCCCATGTATAAGATACTGTTGGGGTTAAGCTGGTGCTCGCAGATTAAATTTTTAACAAAAACACCCTTATCTTCTACTCTGAAAAAAACATCTTTAACTCCTAAGTTATTTAACCGTATCCTTGCGGGATTGGGAGAAGAGCCGCTGGTTATAAAGATCTTATATCCTTTTTTTATTGCGAGCGCGATGGCGTAGCCATCCTTCACATTCATCAGTCGCGCCATTTCCCCGCTTTCAAGAACCAGCACACTGCCATTTGTAAGCACTCCATCTATATCAAAGATAAAAGTGTCTATTTGCTTAAAACTGCTTAAAACATTCATTCTATGGTTTTTGCTGGTGCAAAAGTAAAAGAATGAACAATCCGATCATCAAATGGGAGCAGATAATGAGTAGCCCAAAATACTTTCTGTTAAAAATTCATAAAGTTTCAATAACTGAGGGTGCTTCTCCAGCAAAATCCTGTGCTTATGAATTGTCTCTGCATCACCCCTTGCAGCAGGCCCCGTTTGCAGCGCAGCAGGTGAAGTTTCGTGCAACCGGTAAAACGTATTATCTATAAGGGGCAATAATTCAGCAAAATCAATACCTTCCTTTTTACAATAAGCTTCTGCCAGGGAAAAAATATGATTGGTAAAGTTATTTACCAGAACGGCTGCTACATGCAACTTTGCTCTTTTATCATAATCAGCAGTAAAGCACGCTTCTTTATAAACCGATCTTGCCAGCCTGTCTAAAACTTTTGCCGTCCTGTCATTTACTGCTTCTATATAAACAGGTATCTCCGGAATCTGGCCCTGCTCTTTTCTCAGGCTCTGCAATGGGTAAAATACGCCATAGTTATCAGTAACCTTTTTTAATATGTCCATCTTTACTGCAGCAGCGGTATGCACCACCACTTTACCGGGCAGCACCAGGTCCTTCACCGCATCTTCAATAGCATCATCGGCTACAGCAACTATATATACCTCTGCCTCCCTGTTAATAAGGCTTGAATAATTGGCAGACTCTGTATTCCATTCGTAGGCCAGCTCCGACGCTGCGCTTGCATTTCGGGCCAATACCTGTAATATATGGTGTCCGGCGCTAACAAATTTCCTGCCCAGCACCGCCGCCACATTTCCCGAACCAATAATAACTATATCCATACCGTAAAGTTACATACTTGGATAATAATTAGCGTGAATGAACCAACCTGCCTGCCTCAAACAGGTGCGCTTACATGCTCATAAATGAATCAACAGGTTACAGGCCCACTCTGGTTCTCTCCTGACCGCGCTTTTCCCACTCCTACCCCCGCGCTGTTTGGGCATATCTCTTAATTCCCATCAATAAAAAGATCAAAATATAATAAATCACTTTCTTTTGCATAAAACAGAGATTGGATTCTAATTTCGCCTTTTTGGCACTTTTCTCATTATGAAAATACAAAACCTCTTTTTATATTATTTCCGTGCCCGGCTAAAGCTGCTTGCTCTATTCTCAAAAAAACAGGCAGGCAGTAAGGCTTTTCAAATTTTTTGTACGCCTCATTTTAATACAGGTTATGATATTAAGCAACTGCAGAATGCAAGCCACCTTTCGTTTAATTTCCGCGGACTTACAATTACAGGACACCAATGGAACAAAGGGGCCGGCAAAAAGCTGCTTCTTGTACATGGCTTCAGGTCGGCATCGGCCAATTTTGAACATTTTGCTGAAAAGCTCTCTGCCAAGGGGTACGAAGTGCTGGCATTTGATGCCCCTGCCCACGGATTAAGCGAGGGTAAAACGATTAATGCGCTTGTTTATAAAAGCTTCATTGATGCAATAAATGAACATTACGGGCCTTTTAATGCCTACCTGGCCCATTCTTTCGGAGGACTTGCTGTAAGTTTACACCTTGAAGAGATCGCCAACAATACAACTGTCAAAACAGTTTTAATAGCCCCCGCTGCTAATACCCAACAATTATGTGAGGACTTTTTCAAAAAGATGCGACTTAATGACCCGGCTGTTCAGCAGCATTTTTATAACAGGATCCGCCACCTCAGCAATAAAGATATTGGGTGGTTCTCCATCAACCGTGCCGCCAATGGGATTAAAGGAGCAGTACTTTGGGTACACGACACAGGTGATAAGGTAACACCTGTCGGTGACGCTTTTCAGCTACAGCAAAAAAAACCGCCTAACTTTCATTTCCTGTTTACAAACCACCTGGGACACCGGCGTATTTACAGGGATGAAAAAGTGGTTTCTGCTATTATTGATTTCCTGTAAAAGGTGCTCAAAAACCTTTTTTTATTCATAAATAATTTGCATTTATAAAAAATGTGCTAATCTTGTTGCCGAAATTACCTGCTAAAATATGTTCAGGTGTAGAGGAGAGCGACGCAATTTTGTTGCCTCATGCACCGCAGCCGGGTAAATAAAATATAATATTGTACTTAATACATGGCGAAGAATTTATTGATCGTGGAGAGCCCTGCAAAGGCTAAAACAATTGAGAAATTCCTGGGAAAGGACTTCCAGGTTAAAAGCTGTTTTGGGCATATACGCGACCTTGAAAAAGCAGGTATGGGTATTGATATAGAAAAAAAATATCAACCAAGATATATTGTAAGCGATGGCAAGGAGAAGGTAGTAAGGGAGCTAAAAGCACTGGCAGGCAAAAGCAAAGAAGTGTGGCTGGCAACGGATGAGGACCGTGAAGGAGAAGCTATCAGCTGGCATTTATGCGAAGTGCTGGGCCTGGACCCTGATAAGACCAAGCGTATTGTGTTTCATGAAATTACCAAGCCGGCCATCAAAGCAGCCGTTGATTCGCCACGCAGGCTGGACATGAACCTGGTAAATGCGCAGCAGGCCCGCCGTGTGCTAGACAGGATTGTGGGCTTTGAATTAAGCCCGGTTTTATGGCGGAAGATCAGTGTAAAAAATAACCTGAGCGCAGGGCGTGTGCAAAGTGTTGCCGTAAGGCTGATCGCGGAAAGGGAAAGAGAGATCAATGCTTTTGAAATACAAAACAGCTTCAAGATTGAAGCAATTTTTACCGCTACTGATACAACAGGCAGGCAGATCAACTTTAAAGCAGAAGGCAAGAGATATAATGACAGCGAAGGCGCAGAACAATTTTTACAATCCTGCATCAATGCTGACTATACGGTGGGCAATATACAGGTAAGGCCTGGCAAACGAACGCCTGCAGCCCCATTTACCACGTCTACCCTTCAGCAGGAAGCCAGCCGCAAGCTGGGCTACAGCGTTAGTAAAACCATGCTGATTGCACAGCAGCTTTACGAAAACGGGCATATCACTTATATGCGTACCGACAGTGTAAACCTGAGCGATACGGCGCTGGGAGATATTACCCATACCGTAAAAAGCATGTATGGCGAGCATTACCACCAGTTCCGGCGGTATAAAAATAAAAACCAAAGCGCGCAGGAAGCGCATGAAGCCATACGGCCTACTTACATGAGCCATTCTACTGTTGAAAATGCAGAATGGAAAAGGTTGTATGAGCTGATCTGGAAAAGAACCATGGCCAGCCAGATGGCAGATGCGCAACTGGAAAAAACAACCGCCACTATTGACATTTCCACCAACAAAGAATCGCTTAGCGCATCGGGTGAGGTTATTAAATTTGAAGGGTTTTTAAAGGTGTACCGTGAGGACAGGGATGAAGAAGATATAACAGAAGATGACTCTGCCGAAGGCATGTTACCACCGTTGCAGGTAAAGCAGGAACTGCCATTGGTACAAATGACGGCAACAGAAAAATTCACCCGCCCCTCTCCAAGATATACCGAAGCATCGCTGGTTAAAAAGCTGGAAGAGCTGGGTATCGGACGCCCTTCTACTTATGCGCCTACTATTTCTACCATTATAAAAAGAGAATACGTGGAAAAGCGCGACAAGGAAGGCGTACCAAGAGATTTCCAAGTGCTTACATTGAAAAATGACCATATTTCCAGGGCTACGCAGAAAGAAATAACCGGTGCGGAAAAAGCAAAACTGTTCCCTACTGATCTGGGACTGGTGGTAACCGACTTTTTAAAGCAGTATTTTGATGATATCATGGATTACGGTTTTACTGCACGTATTGAAAACGAGTTTGATGATGTGGCCGAAGGGAAGTTACAGTGGAACAAAATGATCGACGACTTCTACAACCCTTTTAAAGTAGATGTTGAAAAAACTATTGAAACGGCAGAACGTATTAAAGGAGAGCGAGAGTTGGGGACTGACCCTCAAACCGGGAAACCGGTAATAGCACGCATGGGGAGATTTGGGCCCATGATACAGATTGGCGGTACCGAGGAAGCAGCAACTCCGAGATTTGCCTCGCTGCAAAAAGGCCAGAGTATAGAAACCATAACGCTTGAAGAAGCATTGGACCTCTTCAGGCTGCCTGCTGTATTAGGCGAATATGAAGGCAGGGAAGTATCGGTAAACATAGGCCGTTTCGGGCCCTATGTAAAACTGGGTGATGATTTCATTTCGATACCTAAAGGAGAAGATCCCTTCAGCGTTGATCTGGACCGTGCCATAACGTTGATCAGGGAAAAGCAGCAGGCAGATGCTCCTATTGCCAATTTTGAAGGCAAACCGGTTACGAAAGGCAAAGGACGCTTTGGCCCATTTATTAAATGGAATGATATGTTCATTAATGTGCCGCGCCGCTACAATTTCGACAACCTCTCTGCCGGTGATATCAAAGAGCTGATAGAAACCAAGGTTGAAAAAGAAGCGAACCGGTATATTCAGCAATGGGAAACCGAAAAAATTGCATTGGAAAATGGGCGATGGGGTCCTTTTATCCGTTTTGGTAAAAAAATGATCAAAATCGGCAGAAAAGAAAATGGTGAAAAATATACTCCTGAAGAATTAGCTGCGGTTTCTTTAGAGGAGGTAAAAAAAATGATCCTGGCTGAGGAGCCCACAGCTTTTGATAAACCTGTAAAACCTGCCCGCCCGGCAGGCGGGAAAGCTGCAGCAAAGAAAAGGGCTGCAGCGAAGAAGAAAAAATAAATCAAGCGCTTGCTTAAAATATTTTACAGGCAGCTCGCTTATCTCCCGTTAGCATTCAGTGTTTTCTCATTATTTTCGCGCCATGTCTGAACTTTACTTTCCCCAACAAACCAGCTTTTACCGTGGCAAAGTAAGAGATGTATATACCATTGATGACCGGCTGCTGGTAATGATTGCCTCCAACCGTATTTCTGCGTTTGACGTTATATTGCCCCGGCCGATACCATACAAAGGGCAGGTGTTAAACCAGATTGCCGCTTATATGCTGAACGCTACTAAAGATATCTGCAGGAACTGGCTGCTTGAAACCCCTACAGCAGAGAGCTCTGTAGGTTATAAATGCGACCCATTCAAAATTGAAATGGTAGTGCGGGGGCATTTGACCGGCCATGCGTGGAGAACCTATAATAATGGTAGCCGGGTATTATGCGGCGTAGCCTTACCCGAAGGCATGAATGAAAACGATGCTTTTGAAACACCCATTATTACGCCCAGCACCAAAGCCAGCGAAGGCCACGATGAGGATATCAGCAAAGAAGAGATCATAGCCCAGGGATTAGCCACTGCCGGAGAGTGGGAGCAGCTTGCAACACTGGCTTTATCATTATTTAAACGCGGACAGGAACTGGCTTTGAAACAGGGTTTGATATTAGTGGATACCAAATACGAGTTTGGCAAGCTGAACGGAGAGATTGTATTGATGGATGAGATACATACACCTGACAGCTCCCGGTACTTTTACGCTGACGGCTTTGAAGAGCGCCAGCAAAAAAACGAAAAACAAAAGCAGCTAAGCAAGGAGTTTGTTCGCGAATGGCTGATTGAAAATAATTTCATGGGTAAAGAGGGACAACAGGTACCGGAAATGACGGATGAATGGATCAACACTATTTCCAACCGGTATATTGAACTATATGAAAAAGTGATCGGTTCTACATTTCATCCCCAAAAAACAAGCACGCAGGAGCAGGCAGAAAAAATATCGCAGGCACTAAAACGATACTAAAATCGCCGGATACTAACAATATATCTTTCGTTTGATTGTAGTTAGTCTATTCGGATCAGCCAGTTATTTTCCGGTACAGGACTGTTCGGTCTTTTCCTCCCTTGCGGAATGACGAAACAACGCACCTGCTACAAGAAAGAGCGCAGCAAAAAATCCGCTTACAAACAGTATTTCATGTGCTGAACTACCGGTATAATGCTGTAGGTTCATAATAAAAGCGATGATAGCTGATAATATAAGCGCCAGTACGGCAGCATACATAACCCGCCCCATCCCTGCCGGCCTGAAACGGCAGTATACAGCACCAATAACCACTATCAACACTATTATCCCATACATCATATTAGCTAAACCGGCTCCATTGCCGATAAGACCTACAGCCATATTGGCCCATACCATAAAAAAGGTAGTTCCCAGTGCCAGCATAACACCAATACGATAGATCCAGTTAGGCGCTTTTCTCACGAGCATTTTATACGCTATGCCGGTACCCGACAGCAAGCTACCCATAATCATAAAGTCGCCAACGCTCCAACGTACCTGGCTGGTTAATTGCATGGCGATAAAAGGCACCATGAGCAATAACAGTGTTACAGCAGCTACCGTAATAAACGCCCGGGTTAATGTTTCCTGTTTTTTCATTTTTAGTAAATATTATTAATAAAAAGCACTTTGCAATTCAAAGTTAATAGATAATAAATAAATATTCCAAATTTTTTACCATAAAAATTCCCATTTACTGATATACCGGCTTTGGCAGGAGTTTTTTTGTTTTAGTGCAATAAAATAAGGGCCGCAAATCGCGACCCTTATATGTATAGAGAACGGATAAAACTATCTTTTTGTATTATTTTATTTTCATTATTTTGGATGGAGCCCTTAGTATCATACTCATTTTCGCATATCCCAATCTTGAAGTATAGTAGTCGAAATCATCATAGGCTTCGTCTCTAGTATTAGCATATTTCAATATTTCTACGCGCATATTTCTTCGTTGTGTTTCATTAAAAATTGTTCTACGCCCCAAATCAAAAATCCCTGATAGCTCATCATAATCGTTAGGATAATTATTATCAACACTTTCTATTAATGCATATGTACCATCAGAATCAAATCGTATAATAGTCAATGGGTTATTATTTTCAAAATAAAACACAGTTGCATATTCTACATTAACAGGCTCATCATTATAATAATCTCTTTTAGTGCAGCTTGCCAATAAAACAATACCGGCTATCATTAGAAGAGCAAAGGTGAATATCTTTTTCATTTTTATAAGTTTAGTAGTTTTTTAAATACTGTTGTTTGATATATAGATTGATGCAGGGCTGTAAAGGGTTTGTAGCGGATTGTTAAAAATTTTATAACATATTAGAGGAATGGACAGGCCATAGCGAATGCTAAAAGCTGAGGTTGAAGCTGAGAGCATACACTTACTATTTATTGTTAACCCCGAACCGGCAGCCGGTATCTGTCAACCATGAACAGCACAATGAACCATAATAATCTTTACTTTTATCGCCTATAATTATAAACATGAAGCGCAGCATTTTTTTAACCCTAGAGTTTTTGCTCATTTTCATAAGCACCTTATCTGCCCAACGCCTGGTTATTGGCACCTACACCAATAACAACCAAAGCAAAGGCATTTATGTATATGATTTTGACAGCAAAACAGGCAGGGCGAAGCAGGTAAGCATTGCCGAAGCCGGAAACCCCTCCTACCTGTGCATCAGTAATGACCATCAATTTGTGTACAGCGTAAACGAAAGCGATCAAGGAAAAATATCATCGTTTGCTTATGATAAAAGTTCCGGGGAGCTTATCCTGCTTAACCGGCAGCCTAACAACGGAAGCGCTCCGTGTTATATAAGTATCGACCAAACGGGTAAATGGTTATTTGCCGGCAATTATGGAGACGGCAGCCTTACAGTTCACCCTGTTCTTACAGATGGCTCCGTTGGAAATATGCACCAGTTCATAAAGCATAGCGGAAGCAGCATCAATAAGTCGAGGCAGGAAACGCCGCATGTGCATTGCACTTATGTAGGCGTTGACAATAAAAATGTTTTTGTACCGGATCTGGGTCTGGACAAAGTCGTTGTTTACCCATTCGATGCTGAAACAGGATGGCTCGACACTACCGGCAAATCATCTATTGATGTAAAACCCGGAGGAGGCCCCCGGCATATTATTTTTTCAAAAACCGGAGAGTTTGCCTACCTGGTTGAAGAAATGTCTGGTACTGTAGATGTCATATCAAAAGCAGGAAATGGATACAAAATCGTTCAGACAGCAAACCATTTGCCTGTAGGGCAGGAAGGCGCGGGGGCAGATATTCACTTATCGCCGGACGAACAATTCCTGTATGTTTCGCAAAGAAGCAACAGTACTATACAAATATTTAAAGTAAACCCCGGGAACGGAAGGATCCGTTTTATTGCAGAACAATCTACAATGGGTAATTTTCCGCGTAATTTTGTTATACACCCTTCCGGAAAATTTTTACTGGCAGCTAATCAAAAGTCAAACGACATCACTGTTTTTAAAATAAATACCCGCACCGGCCGGCTCACCGATATCCATGAGCGGATCAAAGTGGATGCTCCAGTATGCCTGAAATGGATAGGCAAGTAGGATTGCATATGGTTCAGGGATTAAGCCCATGAACTGTTAACTATGAACAAAAAGCTGTCAACTAAAAATGGTCATCGATAACCATACCTTATTTATCAAGCAAACCGGCAAAAGACTTGGCTTCGATTATTGTGGTATTGCTAAAGCGGCGCCTCTTACAGAAGATGCAAGAAAGCTGGAGGCCTGGCTGAATAAAGGTATGCACGGTCAGATGAAATATATGGAAAATCATTTTGACCTGCGCATTGATCCCACCAGGCTGGTACCCGGTGCAAAATCGGTTATTACCCTGTTGCTGAATTATTTTCCCCGACAGCATCAGCGCCCGGAAGCACCAAAAGTAGCTAAGTACGCTTATGGTGAAGACTACCATGAGGTAATCAGAGCAAAGCTTAATGAATTTTTGTTTATAGTGAGGGAAAAGCTGGGAGCTATACAGGGAAGAGGCTTTGTAGACTCGGCCCCTGTACTGGAACGCACCTGGGCCAGGAAGAGCGGGTTAGGCTGGGTAGGAAAGAATGGAAATCTGATTCATAAACAAAGCGGCTCTTTCTTTTTTATTGCTACACTGATCACCGACCTGGAGCTAATACCGGACGATCCTTTTGCTAAAGACTTTTGCGGATCCTGTACCAAATGTATTGACGCCTGTCCTACTGAAGCTATATTACCTGATAAAGTGATTGATGGCAGCCGTTGCATTTCTTATTTTACTATCGAGCTGAAAGAGATGTTATTACCCGGTGAGATGGAAGGGAAGTTCAGCAACTGGATGTTTGGTTGCGATACCTGCCAGGATGTATGCCCCTGGAACCGCTTCAGCAAGCCTCATACAGAAACGGCTTTCGATCCACTGTCTGAAATACTGGACCTTTCTTCCAGCGAGTGGGAAGCCATGACAGAAGACAGTTTCAGGAAAATATTCAAAAACTCGCCTTTAAAACGCAGCAAGTATAAAGGCATACAAAGAAACCTGAAGTTTATACAGGGTGATGGATAGCGCCGCACAGCGACACTGTCCCTGATCCTTTAAGTGAAAAACCGCTTCCTATTTCCCTATAAGAAAATTGATAAGCTCTTCGCAGCGCCGCCTGTACCATTCCTGCAGCTGCCTTTACCCATCTGTGTTGATAAACCCGCGCTCGCTTTGCCACAAAAGAATCGAGGAAGCCCCTGTGAATACCTAATGCTTTCAATATTTCGGGATTCATTTGTAAAATAAGTAACAGGTAATAGCCATATCTATCGTGTAAGCCCGGTTTTGTAAAATATAAAACAGCTTCAGTAGCTTTTTTCTATTTGCAATGCATCATTGCTTTTGGTACAGATGGATACTATTAAAGCAAAAGCCCCGGAGCCGGAGCCTTTGCTTTTAACTACCAAACCTTGTTTAACATTTTGAGCACATCATTTAATAATTCCCGTTTCTTTTTACTTCTTCCCATTTTCTAAAAATGGCATTCACGATCCTGTCTACTTCCCTCGAAGTAATTCTTTTATTATCCACCTGATCCGTTGCCCAGCCCTGCAAAATGGTTTTATCGGTATTGGCATCGACCATTGTTATAGTAATCGTTCCTTCTTTTACGGGTACACGGTAGGTATCGTACCCAACAAAACGTTGCGGATAATATACCCTGTAAAAACGCCTGCTGTAAGGATTATAAAAAGTTCTGAAACCACCCCAGGAGTACATAGGTTCAGATTCTACACGGCTGCCTTTTTCTACCAGTACATCATAACTTAACAGTACATCGGGGTTACGGCTCACCTCTTTCCAGCCCTGTGTTTTTTCAAGCTCGCGGCTCACCGCCTCTTTGATGCGTTGTTCTGCCAGGCTGCTTCGCGCACCTCTTTCATTCTTTTGCGCCCAGGCAAAGGTTTGATAATTTCCAAAATCTACATTTCTGGCTTTTTCTATATGTGCTGTCGGCCCACAACCAGATAATACCATCGCTAAAACGGCAATCACTCCCAACAGTCTAAATCTTTTCATTTTAAATGTCTTTTATATTTAATTAGACGCTAAAAAGAAAGAAAAAGATGAACCCGCAGTTTAAAAAAAATATAAAATTTTATTTTAAAAAAGGGGGTCATTTCAAAAAAGACCGGGTAACGAACCATACTGAGCATACACACATAATGCAGTTCTGCCATCCTTATCAAAAATAGTTTTCTATATAAACGTTTTATTGCCGCAAATACAACGGCATACTTTTTAAAATACTGATATTAAATTGATAATGCTTCGTTTCTGTAATCCTGAACCCATCCACATCCATTCACGAACGCAGAGAATGCGTACTTCTATTTATTATGAACGCGCCGATCCATTTCCCCTGATTGGCCAGGAGTGGTTATCCGACCTTTTCCAATTGCTTACCATCTTACTAAATACAATCGCAGCAAGCACCAGGCAGGATTGCGCCGGCACTGCTTTAAACTTATTCCTTTAAATTCCTTAAACCCTGCGCCAGGGTTTCTCCATAGTTTTTATCGAGCAGGAGGCTGGAGAACTTTTCCCAGGGATACCATTTTAAACGAAGATCTATATAGCCCTGTAAAGCGAGGGAATCTTTTCTATAATCCTTATTTACCTGCCACCCGCTGATCACGGAACGTGCTCCTTTCTGCATGCTTACTACTACAGCACTATCAGTAGATGCTTTTATAGAAAGTAAAATGTCGCCGGCTGCTGCTTCCACTACTCTCCCGTTCTGCATCTTTACATTTTTCAGTTCTATATTTTCAAAACCGGGGTACCAGCTCTTCCATTGTGCCAGGTCCCGTACTTTATTTAAAACACGGTCATTGCTGTTGGCTATGCTCACCATTCTGAGCACACGTATGTGAGCAGGGATAAAAAAAGATACAATGCACGCCAGCACAAAAAAAACAATACCGCTTAAAAGTATGAGCCTGATAAATTTCATCGAGTGGTGAGTGTGAATAGTGAGTAGTGAATTTAAAATGCTACATTTTATATTCTGAATTTCCGGCTACTCCCATTTCATTACTTTTATTACAACCATATAAATAATAATGATCCATATACCTAAAATACCTATCTCCTTCCAGCAATCGTACAAGTGAAGGCCTTCGAACGAGATCTTTCTCATAGCATTGTTAAACTGTGTTAGCGGAAGTGCCTGGCAAATATTCTGCAACCACTGGGGAAATACGCTGATGGAGAAAAAAGTACCCGACAGCAACATCTGGGGGAAACCAAACAGGTTAATGAGCAAAGGGATACTGGTATCAGTTTTAGCCACGCTGCTGAATATAAGCCCCACCCCCATGAGCAGGAAAAGCATATACACAGTAAGAATGATCATTTCAAAAAAAGTAAGCGCGCCATTCACCAGCGTAAATTTTAAAAAGAAATGTCCGAAAAGTATCAGAACGATCACGTTGATTAACTGGAACACGAGGCGGCTGGCCCCGATACCGATAAGGATATTTATTTTTTTGATAGGAGAAGCATAGAACCTTTTTAATACCAGTTGTTCGCGCAGGTTGAAAAATACAAAAGCGATACCGAACATGGTGGCAAATAAAATGGAGAACCCCAGCTGGCCGGGCAATACAAAATCTATCTGGCGGTATTTTTTACCGGGAACAATTTCCGGAACAAACGAGTATTCTCTTTGCAGCCGGTGCGCCTCATCCAGCTCGATCTGCAATGCCTGGTAATCGAGTGTGCGAATAAGGTTGTACACACTGCCCCCTCCCGCTTCGCTGGATGTAAGGTGCACCTTATAGTAGGTAGCAGCATCTTTTTTAACCGGTTGTATATCCATCACGGCGGCAAGGTTGCCTTTCCTGAGATCGGCATAGGTTTTAGCCGTATCGCCTCCGTAAGCCACTATTTTGACCCTTGGGCTGCTCCTGATGCTATCGTATAAAGCGCTGGTGGTATCGCTGGCGGGGCTTACAGCAATCCTGAACGGATCTGCCGGGCGCTCGCTGAAAGCGCCAAAGATTAATATAAAAACTATGGGAAAAAGAAAACTAAAGAATATAGAGGAGGGCTGGCTGAAGATGGCTTTAAAGCTGGCCTTGATTACCGCCCATAAAGCTCGTGACTGACTGTACGACATTTACGAATGTAAGATTTCTGATTGAAATTATTTTATAACAAAATCGAACGGCAGCCTGGCCTGCGCCCCGTTGGTCATGTCTTTTACCTTTAACAGCTGCCGGTAAACGTTATAATAATCAGCACCGAGCTGTTCCTTCATTTGTGTATGCGTCATAATAGCTTTATCGAGGCCCAGGATACGTTCTATCAAGCTGGCGGGCCTGGGATATTCTACTATTTTATAATCGCTCAGTTTAGCTTTTTTAGCCGCAGCAGCAATAGCTGCATTCAAACCGCCATAAGCATCTACAAGCCCGGCCTCTTTAGCCTTTAACCCTGTCCATACCCTCCCCTGGGCAATCGTTTCAACATAAGCCGTATCTTTCTTACGTCCTTCGGCAACCCGCTCCTTGAAACTGGTGTATACTTTTTCTATACTGGCCTGCACCAACTGCTTTTCCTGCTCCGTCATCGGATGGTCTACGTTGCCTGCATTGGCCAGCGGGCCGGTCTGCACGCCATCAAAAGTTACACCCAGCTTATTCTTAAAGAATGTACTCATATCAGGAACGATGCCAAAAACCCCGATAGAGCCTGTAATGGTATTTTCTGATGCAAAGATGCTATCTGCTGCAACGGATATATAATAACCGCCTGATGCTGCTACATCGCCAAAGCTTACCATTAATGGTTTTTCTTTTTTAGCAAGGCTCATTTCACGCCAGATGTTTTCGCTGGCCAGGGCGCTTCCACCACCCGAGTTTACACGAACCACAATGGCCTTAATGGAATTATCGAGGCGCGCTTTTCTCAAGAGATCGATATAGTTAAAGCTGCCGATATTATCATCGTCGCCTTTCCCGTCTACAATATTGCCGGTGGCATAAATCACCGCAATTTTATCCCCTTTTCCATCCAGCCCTGTATTGGCTGAAGCATACTTGCCGATGCTTACAAAGCTGATCTTCGTATCCTTATCGATCTTCAGGCGGCTTTTAATTTCATCTTTAATTTCATCGTCATATTTCACGCCATCGATCAGCTTATATTGTACAGCATCCTGGGGAGTTTGTACTGCACCGGTATTGGCAAGGCTGTGTAAGGTGGCCGTATCTGTTTTTCTTGCTGCGGCAGTTTTCAGCAGGAAGTGTTTATAAATATCATCCAGCCACACGGTGGTCTGCAGCCGGTTAGCCTCCGTCATTTTTTCCACCCGCAGCGGCTCCGTAGCGCTTTTAAACCTGCCTGCATAAAAGATCTGGGGTTTTATTTCCAGCTTATCCAGCGTGCCTTTCAAAAACATGTAATTTACACTCAATCCTACCCATTCAAAAAAACCTTTCGGGCTTACATAAATTTTATCGGCCACATTTGCTACACTGTAAGCTTTCTGCGACATCATATCCGCGTATGCGATGATGAACTTCTTTGACGATTTAAAATCGATCAGGGCGTTGCGTATCTCATCGCTGTTAGCAAACCCGTTGCCATTGCCATTAGCCGTTAATAGTATCCCGCTGATATTTTTATCCTCCTTTGCCTTTTCGATCAGCCGGATCACATCAAAAAAAGAAGGAGTTGCTTCCAGCGATTCTGTACGGATCACATCCTGCAGATCCTTCTGCGGCCTTTCTGCATAGGTTTTGCCCAGATCGATTTCGAGTACCGATTTTTCGCCGATCACCGTTGCGGTCTTAGACATGGCGCTGCCGGCTATACCCGCAAAAATGAAAAACAGTACAAAACAAAAAACCACTAACGCCAGGAAAACAGCCAGGAAAATTTTTAAGAAAGATTTCATTTGCCAGATTTAATTTTTATTGTATGACCGACGGTGCGGCTATCATCCATTTTGCCACGCTTGGTTTATCACCGCTGCAAACCTCAGCAATATTTGTAGCCAGCGGCATTTCACAAGGGTGTATACAACTTCGCTTTTCTACTCCCTTCTCCTTCGATGAGAGATCCGGAAGTGAGGTATTTCGGCGAAAAAGTGTTATGCAGCCCTTCACAATCGCCAAAATTAAAGATATTTGACCTGGTTTATGAAAAATAAAGTAAACGAAATATATCTTATTACCGGCACCAACCTGGGTAACAGGCTGAAAAATCTTAACACAGCCACGGGCTTTATCGAAAAAGATATAGGCCTGGTGGTAAAGCGCTCATCCGTTTACGAAACAGAACCCTGGGGGCTTGCCGGACAGCCGGCTTTCTACAACCAGGTGCTGTTGGTGCATACCCGCCTTACAGCTGATGAGGTATTGGCAGCTATCCATCGAACCGAAAAAGCTATGGGGCGTATAAGGCTGGAAAAGTACGGTACAAGGATCATCGACATTGATATTTTGTTTTTCAACCATGAAATTTACGATACAGAAACATTAATCATTCCGCACCCCCGGATTACCGAAAGGAATTTTGTATTAATGCCATTGGCGGAGATAGCCGGTCATTTTATCCACCCGGTGCTGCAACAACCTGTGAGCGCCCTGTTACCGCAAAGCAAAGACCCGTTGTATGTAAAAAAGGTTTGACTTTCAGGCCATCGTACAATCAGGACAGCAGCACTATTTATCAGGATACGAATTCCGGAATAATCTACCGTATCAGTCCTTTTCTGTCAGACGCGCTATCCAAATAAAGTAAAAAACTTTACATGCCACGCCGCACCGCTTTATATTTGCCCCGGATTCAGATTATTACGGTCATCCGTCAACTTTTAACAGTCATCTCACTTGCGATACGAGTTCATAACCATAGAAGGCAATATTGGCGCCGGTAAAACCACGCTGGCCACAGCGCTTAGTAAACACTACAATGCCCGGCTGGTGCTGGAAGCTTTTGCCGACAATCCTTTCCTGCCTAAATTTTATAAAAACCCGAAACAGTTTGCTTTTCCACTGGAGCTCTTTTTTATGGCCGAGCGTTATAAACAGCTACAGGAAATACTGGTTCAGAAAAATATGTTTCAGCAGGCAACCATTAGCGATTATCTTTTTACCAAATCATTGCTATTTGCCAAAGTAACGCTTGCTGAAGATGAGTTTAAGCTCTACCAGCGCCTTTTCGAGATTGTGCAACAAAACCTCATTCACCCGCAAATACTCATTTACCTGCATGCACCCGTAAGAAAGCTACAGGAAAACATAAAAAAACGCCAGCGGGAATATGAGCAAAATATACCGGATGATTATTTATTAAGCATACAGGACACCTACCTGCAATATATACGCTTACTCAATATGCCGGTGCTGCTGGTAGATGCATCCGCCGCTGATTTTTTAACCAACAATACCCATCTTACCATTATTTACGACGCATTGGAGCGGGAGTATGAACCAGGCATACACCCTGTTTTGCTGCCGTAAAGGAAGGTTTCAGGTTTGAAGTTTCAAGCGATACTGGATGCCTGATATTGGAGATTGGTAACAGTAACATAAAAGAGACAGATGACGGACGACAGGTTGAAAAGTTTAAGGTTAATAAGAAAGTAAAAAAATGATTATCAAACAGGTGATATAGAAATGCTATACTACCGGATCAAAGCCAAAAACACGAATAGTTCAAGGTTCATAGTTCATGGAACTTTAAACCTGAAAACAGCGGTCAGTATCCAGCATCAAGCATCCAACCTAAAAACCAAACACCGAAAGATCAACTTTCCATTCGATATTTTAAATTTGCCGTTCAATGGCAAGCACACTCCCTCCTGAAGTTCAAATCACCAACGATCCTTTTGCAGCAGTTCGCATACCGGAATACCGGAATCTTATGATAGGCCGTTTCACTTTTGTGGCGGCGATGCGTATGATCACTACCGTGGTTGGCTGGTGGATCTATCAATTAACCAGGGACCCTTTAGCTATTGGTATGATAGGGCTTTCGGAAGTAATACCCGCCCTTTCTCTGGCACTTTATTCAGGCCACCGCGTAGATATAAAAGACAAAAGAAGACTCATACTACAGGGCATTTCCGGGTATTTAATAGCCGCTCTTACCCTGTTTGCCCTTTCTACTACAACCACCCAGGCATTCCTGCATACCAGTCATATTGCCTGGTTCATATATGGCGTATTCTTTTTTACCGGTATCCTGAGATCTTTTGTAGGCCCCTGTTTCAGCGCTATGATCGCGACCATTGTACCTAAGAACCTGTTACAGAACGCTACTACCTGGAACCAGGGCACCTGGCTCTCCGCATCGGTTACCGGCCATGCTGCGGGTGGCTTTCTGATCGCTCTTGCGGGTACCAGCGCTACGTTACTGGTGATCAGCAGCCTTATTTTTCTCAGCCTTATTTTCCTGTTCCAGCTAAAGCCCAAACCTCCTTTCCTGGTGCCCGTTGAAGACAGTAAGGTTGGGTTTGCACAGGCTCCGGAAAAGAAAACCTGGGAAAGCATTAGGGAAGGGCTGGCTTTTGTATTCCAGACCAAGGCTTTACTGGCTGCCATGGCGCTTGATATGTTCGCTGTTCTTTTTGGAGGAGCAGTAGCCATGATCCCGGTATTTGCCAGCGACATCCTGAAAATCGGTCCAAAAGGATTTGGATGGCTCAATGCCGCCACAGATATCGGCGCCATTTTTATTGTTATCCTGCTTACCCTACGGCCTATGAAGAAGGCACAGGGCCTGAAAATGCTTCTTGCTGTTGCCGGCTTTGGCACGTGCATTATACTGTTCGGGATCTCAAAAATGTTCTGGGTGTCTTTTTTTGCCCTGGTAGTGGCTGGCATACTGGATGGAATAAGCGTAGTGGTTAGAGGCACGGTCATGCAGCTGCTCACCCCCGACCATATGCGGGGCCGTGTAAGCAGTGTAAGCGGCATGTTTGTGCTAAGCAGCAATGAGCTGGGCCAGTTTGAAAGCGGCGTTATGTCCCGCGCACTGGGTGTTATTCCTTCCGTGGTTTTTGGCGGGTGCATGACATTGGCCGTAGTGATCACTACCTGGTTCAAAGCCCCTACCCTGCGTAAGTTTGAATATTAGATTTTGCAGCAATTGCGCAACTTGTTCAATGCTGCCAGCTATTTAAATATCATACAGCTTGGATAGCTACAGCATCTATCTTAAAATAACAAACATTATTAGTATTGTTTAGGACGCATCATTCATTTAATTTTGATAAAACGCTTATTTATCGGGCTTTTTAAATACTTATCATT
Source organism: Niabella aquatica (assembly GCF_054779315.1). Classification (NCBI taxonomy): domain Bacteria; kingdom Pseudomonadati; phylum Bacteroidota; class Chitinophagia; order Chitinophagales; family Chitinophagaceae; genus Niabella; species Niabella aquatica. The sequence continues at coordinate 188,426 of NZ_BAAGYM010000013.1, read as the reverse complement.
ATGGATTTTGGAGATAATATGATGCTGAGCCGAAAAAAAAAGGACTTTCCCAGGCAGATGTGGGTAAAAAGATCGGTATCAATGGTGATGCCTATGGCCGCTACGAACGTAACGAAGTAAAACCGACCATTGAAATGGCGGTAAAAATTGCACAGGCCCTCGAAGTATCACTGGATTACCTCACAGGCAACTCCGATATTGAACTGGATAAAAATACCCTCGACCGCGTGCAGGAAGTAACCAAACTATCCGATAAAGACAAAGAGTACATCTTCGTTACACTTGATGCACTTATCAGGGACTTTAAAAATAAACAGGCTTACAGTAAATAATAAAGCCCAAGCCTAAGCCTGGGATTTATTATTTATTGTTCGTAAATACTAATTCGTTGTAATCCATATCTCTTATAGTTAATACTGTAGTCCCGTATCTCATCGGCTGTTTTTAGACCTTTTATAGTAACATTTGAGATTTTGTTTACAGGCTCACTAGTGGAGCTTTCGGGAGCATATACAAAAACACTACTATCTCCTTTTATTTTGTAAAAAATTTCCGATGTATAGAAAATATAATCATTTGCTTTATCAGGAAGACTATTTTCTGACCGAGATAATACTATTTCTTCATGATTTCCAGCAACACCCCAAACTTTTGCTCTCAAAAAAAGAGGCTCGTTGCCGTTTCTTAAATTTATAGATATTGAATTTTCTTTTGTTGACATAAATTCTCCTTGTCTCCAGCTACGATAAAACCAAATTCCTCCAATGATCAACAATATCAAAAAAAGCCACAAACTCTTTTTTATTTTACTCATTACATTCTACTTTTTCTTACCAAAATTCCAACCTGCCTTACTCATTCTATATTGATAATTGACCTCCCCGTAAGCAGGAGCAATAAATTTTTTATTCTTGTCTGGATCAGCACTTATATAATCGCCAGAAACAACAATATCAAACATTTGACCTTTAACCAGTTTGGCTCCATAACTTTCCTCAATATGTAATGCACCTGCTAATTTCTGGAATGTGGTAAATGAGATTCCAGCACCAAAATATGTTGCACCTTCTGCATTGTAGCCCGCTAAAAAATTACCTGCTGAACGAGAAGTAGCATATTTGCCATTTAATAATCCCCCAACATTCGCATAATCTTTTTTAATGTCAAATAAACCCCCGCCTCTTGAAGCCATTGCAATATCTTTCAAGTCCATATCTTCTGCTTTCTTATGCATTGCTGCAATTATTGGATCAAATGATTTTCCAACCTGAATTTTATAGTTAGTCATCGTCTTGCCTGTTTCAGGACTTACAAACTCGTCCCAATGTTCAGTTTCACCAATCTTTGTTCCTCCGCTTGACGTTCCTTTATCTTTAGCTCGCTTAGATAGCATAGATTCTGTAGGTACACTTCCGTCTGCATTATCCCCATGTTGATAAACACCTAAATCCCCATCATTAAAAACTGCCAAAACATTTCCGTCTTTATCTATGTGAGTTGATAAAGGCGCCATTCCATCTGGATCAATAAAGCGCATTGCGTTATTAAAAGCAAAATTGTATGGATTGTGCCGACGCATCTGCTCGCTTAAGGGGTCTATCACATGCCATCTACCTATCTGCGGATCGTAAAATCTCGCCCCAAAATCAAACTGTGCCAGCTCCCTTTGCAGCTCCTTACCCTGGTATAAATAATTATTAGGTACTCCCGTGTACGTTTCTATCGGTAACCCAAAGGGGTAATACATGGTTTCCTGTAACACTGTTCCCGCATCATTTACTACCACCCGCGTGTTACCTAAATGATCCCTTAAGAAGTAATCAAACTTCCATACGCCATTCTCCAACCTTGCACGGCCCTCTTCTGTGCTTACAAATTGCAGCGTATTGTTTTCAAAGAGCATGCCTCCTACATAATCCGTGATCTTCTGACTGCTTCCTTCTATTACCTTTTTCCGCAGCTTATTACCCGCTGCATCATAAAGATACGTTATTGTTCCCTTTCCTGCTACTGTAATGATTTCAGGAAGGTTTAAAATATTATACGCTATACTGCTAATGGATTTGTTCTTATCCAATATAAGGTTCCCGTTAACATCATACGCATAATCATCATCACTGTTTATACCATTGTTAAAATCACCCAGCCCCGTAGTGGCTGCGGCACCATCGGTTACTTTTGCCAGCTTGTTACTGACGCTGTTGTAGGTATAGGTCAGATCGTCTATTACCTGCGGACTACCGTTTAACAGCCCTTTTTGCCACATCTTTAATATATTCCCATTCTGGTCGTAAGCTGTTACAGCAGATACACCATCACCCATCTTCATACTAAAATCTACGGTTGATGCTGAAAATAAACTGCCGTTATACTGGCCAAAATCTGCTTTCAGCAGCCGGTTGGCAGCATCATAGCTGTAACTGTATCTTCTTATCTCTGCATTGCCTGTTTTGCCCCGCCAGCTCATGGCGGCAATATTGCCATTGTACAGCACCCCTCCGGCCCCTCCAAGCGACGGGAGCTTATCATACGACAGATCAAATCCAAAATAGCGGCTGTTATTACTGCCATTGGCATAATCGCGGTTCATCCCCAGCAGCCAGCTACGGATATTGTAATCGTAGGTTTGGGTTTCCAGTACAGTGCTGCTCCCTGTATGAAGTTGTTTTGTCTTTAGCTGCCCTAAAGCATCATACTGCTTCCGGGTTATTATTCTGTCACCGCTTTGTACGCTGGTAGTATTATTAATCACATTCTTCGTGGTTTGGGTAATACGGCCTAAAGCATCATAAGTATGCTTTGTTACGGTGGTAATAGTGGAAGTACCGGCATCGGCCTTTTGCTGACGGATTACGGTTACCAGGGGCTGACCGCTCCAGCTGTATTGTGTGGTGGAAATATCCGTCCCTGCAGTGTGGTTAATGATTTTCACCTGTACCGGCCGGGCTTTATCGTCGTATAGTGTAAGCGTATAAATATACCGGTTGCCGGGATCGTTCAGCACTTTTACCCGGCTGCCGGTTACCATGCCCTTGGTTCGGATGTCTTTGGCTGGCTGCTGTGCATAAGGAAACACGCTGTTGGAAGCAGTAAGCAGGTAGCTGTTATGCACTGCATCAAATTCTTTAAAAACATTGGGGTTCGTTATTACGCCGGCGTAAGAAGGGTTATTTACCCAATCATAAGTATCATAAAAAGTTTCAGTAAGCACGGTGGGGGTGGCAAGCATCATTGCCGTAGGATACTGGATAGCATCGTTGGTCCCCCCGGTTAAGCTCATAGCCGCTGTCCAATGCGTATTGGGGTTGGTGTCGCTTGTATTAAAAAGCCCCGTCTTTACGGGACGGTTGAGGTTGTCGTACTGCGTATAGTTCCAGTTGCTGCCGGCACGCAGGTTGCCATCCTGTGTCATCACCAGCCGGTCCCTTACATCATACACCATCACTACCTCTGCTGCGCCAGGCACTTTTTTGAGGATCATCCTTTGCCGCCCGTCATACTCGTACCTGAAGCATTGTTCGGCCAAAAGGGTGGCTGTTAGCTGCCAATTGTTCACTGTCAACTGTTTTACGCCTTCGGGTTGGATGACGCATCTTAAATTGCCCAGGTCATCATAAATATAATAGGTGCACATCCACCCATCGTGGCCATTGCCCTGTCCGGTGTCTTTGGCTGCCGTAAGCTGTACTTTCTTTAAGACTACCTGTCCCTCTTTATCCTTAAACTCGATCACCTGTTTGCCCTGCTCGTCTTCGGTTATATTTTTATACAGCGTACCAGGCTGATAGGCGGCTGTGCTGGTATAGGTACTGGTGATGATGTCCCCTCCGGCTCCTCCTGAAGTGGGAGAGATAAAAGCCGTAAAATTGTCGCCCGGCAGGCTCTGGAACCCATCTGTAAATGTAATGCTGCTGGTGGCCGTGTAAGGTGGGGGCGTGGCGGTTCTGGAAGAAATAGTAATATTGGCCTGAACCCCACTGCCGCCTGAACCCGGCTGACCATCCGTAACATTCCAGATCCTTACGGCATCCGTGGCGGTGTTGATCCAGTAACCTGTTTTAATGCCATGTTTAGATGTGGATACAGTGCCTGCCCAGTTCTCCCCGGGAGCATACTGCTCTAATACACGGTTTAACGGGGAGGCCTCAAACACCGTCTGACTGTAGCCATAGTTTTTGTCATTGCCCTGGCTGCCGTACTGGCTGTTCATAAACTGCTGCTGCTGGGCATAGGGGTTGATTTTGAACAAACCATCAGACAGGGATGTATTGCCACCGGCATTGTTGGCGGCAAAAGGCAAAAACTGGTACTGCTCCCTGCCAAACTCATCATACAGCACGGGTGTTACAAGGTCTTTGGCATTTACGGTGTCGGTAGCTACGTTGTTTACATCAGTAGTGGTCATGGAACCCTTTTTAACCACTGTTTGCAATGGCCTGCCCAGGCCGTCAAAATACTGCGTGGCCTCTTTGACTTCTAATACCCCTTTGGTCAGTAAAGCATTGGCATCCGTTGTAGGAGCTGTAGGAGTCCACGTACGGATATAGTTTATAGGAGTACCCGCGCCATATGTTGGCAAATTTGTTGATTGCTGAGCAACAGCCAGATAAGTATATAAATACAATATGATTGTAAATATTAATTTCAAGGCTCTTATATCCATTTGTTTTTTATCATTAGAATTATTTAATAATAGACTCTTGCATGTTCATTATAAATTATATTGCAAATAGGAAACGTTTACAACAGTATTTGGAGGCAGAGATGTTGAATTATTATCAACAAACCAATACACCGTGCCATCAGTATTTATAGTAATATGCCAAAGTCTTCCTTCATAATTGTAATCAAGGGTTCTGGTTTGCGATGGGCGGCAATTACCATAAATTGTTGCAACATGAACCGGGCTAGTACTAATCGTATTGTAACTTGAAAATTGTAGACTAAAAGAAGCATATGTTCCCACATTATATAAGGTGCTGCTGTTTATTGTAATGCCGTACGCGGGTGAAAAATAATTTGAACTGGGAAGTGGACAGGCACTGTGATTATATCCTGTGGCAAACCATCGGTATTGATTATATGTAGAGCTTAACGGATTTATGTCTTTTTGCTGAATCTCCTGAGAGCCGATATTATCACCATTCGAATCCTTTGCACAACGTTCTGTTCCCGTTATGTCTTGCCATTTAGGATCGTCTGCATTAAAGCATATATCAGTTCTATAGCCCCCCAGAAACCAGCTAAGCTGATTAAAGGAACTGCTGTTAGGATTCAAGTCTCTCATTTCAAGCTCTTCGTAGTGTGTGTATCGGCCATCTACTCCTTTCTGGCAGCGCGTATTACCTGTTGTACGCCAGACAGGCTCTGTATTAATCGGGCAGGTCTGCGGATTTGCACCGGTAATCGACCATCTGATTTGATTGTAAGTAACACTGGAACTATTCAAATCTTTTTCTTCCCGCTCCTGAACGCCCGTGTTTAAGGCGTAAGCATCAACAATGCACCTGTAGGCTCCTGTAGGAGACCATAAAGGCTCCGATCCGCTAACTATATTATTATATTTATAACGATAACTTGCGGTAATATGAGATTGATCATCCTTCATTGAATGCAACCTTCCGTAGTTGTCATAAACAAAAGAACTTAGCCTGTTTGAAGGATCAGATACTGAAGTTACCCCGATTTCAGGTTTATATGTAAACAAAGAAACCAGAGACCCATCCAAAGTGTTCAATTTATTTAATTCTGTTTTTACGCTCGCTTCGGAAGAAGATAGGGAATTCAAGATAACCTGATTAACACCAGTTTGTGACATAACTTCATCATAGCTTTTATAAGTTTCTATTTTAGCTACTGGGTATTGGCCTCCATATCCCCAAACATATACCTCATTAGCCCCGGTGGCTTGTTGTCGCTCCAGCACACCTCCTTTCTGATTATATTTTTTAAAGCTATATAAGGTATAAAGAGCCCCGTTACTTCCATTACTAACTACTACATCTAGCGGCACAAAAACATTTGTATAAGGAGAAAAGTAATTAGTTTTTATATATCTTTTCTGATGGGTACCAACACTATCAACCCGCTCAATAATGTTGCTAACCATATTTTTATATTGTACCATATTAAAATATACATTCGAACCAGCAATAAAGTCATTGGTGTATCTGAATCGCGACACCTGTAATTTTCCATCACTCCCTAAAGTAGTAACTCTCGTCGGAAGCACATTTACCAAGTTCCCGTATTCATAATTTTTTGTCGTAGCAATTTCATTATTATTGTCTGTATAAGTTTTGATATGCTCATTCGTAAGAACGCTTATTGCCGATTCTATAGGATGGTTGATAATCGTATAAATACTGGCAATGCCGTTCTGTCTTACAAAGCGTTCCTCGTTTAATGTTCCGTTTTGTCTACCGCTGTAAGGAATAGAAGTAGTTGGATGGGGGTATAGCCAAAGCTCAGTATTTCTTATAAAGCTTACGCCAGGCACTTTTATGTAATTCAGATCTGTATACTGAAAAGAACTGTGCTCCAGAAGCTGATATCCTGACGTTGTGCTTTTATATATTTTTTTCTCCCGTAGCTTACTTTGGGTCCATTCTTTTAGGGCGGTATATTTTAAATCAGTGATTTCGCTAGGCTCTGTTGTCAAAGATGGCGTATAATAATAATATTCTGTTTTCCCCAGGCTATTGTTTGCAGCATCTAATCGGTATTCTGTTACATAGTCATAGAAAATCGGCATAGTGTACAGTTTTGAAAGATAAGGAGCGGGAAACGGAGTATATGTCTTTTTTAGGTAAACGCTCATATCCGAATTCCACCAATCGCTATCAGTTTCATATACCAAATAACCTTTATATATTAAATGAGATCTGAAATCGTTTGGATTAGGTAAATAAGGTAAAATTCCTAATCCATTTTCATTCTGACCGTATTTTATTTTTTTAATCAGTACTTTTCCATCATCTGTGGTGGATTTAACTTCAATGATACGAAGCCCCGGGCCATATATTTGTCCTACACCGTTAACTGAAACACACTTGTTATTCTCAAAAACAAATTCAGTTATACCGCCTGTAGGGTAAATGATTTTTTTTAACATCCCGTTTAATTTCAGTATTTCATTTGCATCTTTGCTCCCGTTCCGTCCATAGATAAAGTCATTATCATCAGGGATAACGGGAGGATATTCTCCATAATCATTACAATACCCCCACCAATCGTTATTGCAGGAAAATTTCTGGTCGTTATTGATCTCGGAAAGAGGAAGCGGAACATTATAATATTCAAAATTGTAACATTCAGCAACTACATTATTATCGCCCTTGATATTAATATTAGCTAATGAAATACTGTTATTATTAGATATGTAATGAGTACCTGGAGTATTTATATAATTAAAGTTCACCGTTTTAATTACTTTATTCGCGACATCAGATACAACTATTGAATCAAGCTTTTTATTACCGTTATCATAAAATAATTCCAACTTTCCGGTTGGATATACAATACTTCTCAATAACGAAACCATATATGGTCTTGTTTTATATACATCTTGGGTCTCATATACTCCATCTGCAAGCGGGTTAGGTGCAATAAAACCTCCGCCGGTACGCTTAGAGTATGTGTATATGCGATAATTACTTTTTTTGGATTGAATGGCAGGCTCAACACCGGTATATAGAGACTCGTAATTGTACTTAATCGTATCTCCGGCAGCAGTGATTATGCGGGAAAGATACCAAGTAGTAGGCAGATTCACCGATTGATTTCCAACAGTAGTAAACGGATAATATTCAATAGAGGAGGCCGTTTCTCCAAAAAAATACTCGTTGCCCTTATCATCCATTACTACTTCCCCGTGACTGAATCTCAGGGTTGTATATGCAAGAGGCACTCTATTGCCGTCATTGTTTATAATATACTTACCAGAGTTTCCATTGATACTGTAGGAATATATATCAGGTGAGGCATCCCATATAGGGTAATCGTTATAGGTTGTAATTTCCGGATCTGCAGATATTATTTTCTCATACATTTCATGTACTTTATTATTATACTCAGGTCCTGTGCCTACATCCAGAAGAGACTCCTTGGTTTCTTCAATTCTTAAATTTGAATATTCATCCGGCTTCCCGTTTATCTCTCTTGTTATATAATCCAAAGAGGTTAATGCCCACCCTACTCCTAAGGGAGAGTAGTTAAGGGTTCCCATCCTTCCTCTGGCATTAAAACTCATTTTTATGGGGATTGAAAAATCTTTTGTTACAATATTATGAACCGGTATAGCTATATTTATTGTTCCTGTTGAGTAATCCATAGGGAACTCTCCAAATCGTTTAAGAGTTCCTATTGTTGGCGAAGGCGGAATAACTTTTTCGTATTGCTGGCCAGTTGTAATATTCGGTTGCAATAGAAAAATAATCAAATACGAAAAAGCAGCAATAAAATTTATTTTTTTAGTATTCATAGTGTTAAACTTATAAACGCATAATTTAATTTTAGCTTAAAGAACATTTTCTTGATCACTTAGACTTTCTTTTTAATTTCATGTCAGACAATTCCTTTTTCAATGTATGAATCTCTGTGTCCTGCAGGACTATGGCGTTGTCTTTTTCCTGAAGCCTCTCCTCCATCTCAATGATATATAGCGTCAATTCCTCAATCTTCCTCAGCAATACTACCTGGTTGGCTCCCAAGTTAATACCATCCCGTTCCGCCTCTTTAGCAGATGGCACTCCGGGAAGATGGCCGTTTTGTTTGATAAAATGCGCCACCTCATGTAACGGCATTAGTTGATACGAAGGTTTGAATACGTAATCTGGCCAATTTGAAGTTTCTACTTTTATTTCCTTTGCCCGGATTTTCCCATTAACAGATAGCTTTTCAGAAGGAGTTGCGGTGCCAATACCAACATTGCCTGAGGCACCGATCCGAAAACGTTCAAGCCCTTGCGTTCCCATTACAATATTGTTATAACGTTCGGTATTGGTACTGCTAGCGTATCCCGATAAATCAATAAATGATTTTGTGCTCCAGTTCGTTCCTCCGCCTGCGCTCAGCCTTAAAAATCCATCATCCCAAAGTGGCCCAAAAGCGCTGATTCCACGGATCTCACCTTCTATTGTACCTGCATTTATAGCCGGGCGGGGCATAGCGTTTGTAAGTGCAGAATACACTGTTATACCGCCGCTTTTTACAGACAGTGCTGTTGGTGGGCTTGTTGTACCTATGCCAACATTACCGGACGAAGGAAAAGTATTCTGACACCATAAGGCACCGCTTATCACCTGTGCGACCATAATGATTAAATATTTCCCCATAGCATACTTTTTGAATTATTAATGCTGTTTAAGTATTTGTTTTAATGTTTTTATTTCCTTTCCTTGTTGTTCGATTATTTTGTTTTGCTCAATAACGTACAACGTCAGTTCCTCAATCTTTTTCAGCAGTACTGCCTGGTTGGCTCCCAGGTCAATACCATTCTGTTCCACCTCTTTAGCAGACGACACTCCTGGAAGATGGCCATTTTGTGTGATAAAATGCGACACCTCTTGTAACGGCATTAGTTGATACGAAGGTTTGAATACGTAGTCCGGCCAGTTTGAAGTTTCTACTTTTATTTCCTTTGCCCGGATTTTCCCATTAACAGATAGCTTTTCAGCAGGAGTAGCGGTGCCAATGCCAACATTGCCTGAGGCATCGATCCTCATTCGCTCTGTTCCGTCATGAGTGGCAAAGGTTATATAACCACCTAGCACGCTACTTCCTCTATAGAAATTGATAGCGCTATTTAATTGGCCATAAAACGCATGTTCGATGGAAAACGATTTGCCATTATAAATAGCTCCATAACCCGGCAATTTTGATTCCCAGGCCCGCACACCCAGAAAAGTGCCATCCCCTGTATATCTCCTTCGTGAAGGCGAGCCAATACCGTCCCTATTGTTCCATTACTAATTTGCCTGCCAACATCTAATAAAGATCTGGGATTATTAACACCAATACCCACAAAGCCATTATCAGCATTTTTCGCACCGGCTAATATAAGGTCCCCATTAGATTTAAACAGTACAGGAGCTATATAGCCACCCCCTTTTTTAAGGGCGTACATTTCAAAAGTATTGCCGGTATTATCGCCGCTAAAAATACCATCTTTGCGCGAAGACAAAACCCACATTGTAGGCTTACCCGCAGGAACTGCGGTAGTGGTTTTCATTTCAAACATTACATCAGAATAGGCATTTATATCCCCGTCTGACTTAATGTTAATGCCATTACGGGTATTCCCCACATCCAGTGTCAACTTATATGTAGGAGCAGCTGTACCAATACCTACATTACCGTTTGCCTCAAAAATATTGGATTGACAATAAACAGCTTGCAGTGCAAACAAAAAGCTACCAAGCAATATACATTTTTTCATAATTATTAATAAATTAACAGACATCTGATATTTTATGATAATTCTGTCATTAGTTATAACCGTTAAGGCCTTTATATTTTTGCTTTAGTCGCCCATCTTTTTACTAGTGATGAGTTTTTTTTATTTCTGCTGATATTGTGTACCCCCGGTATTTTGGCTTATGTACGGCAACCATGGCAACCATGCTCAAGACCCTTTTGGTTAGGTGATGGTTAATTAAAATACAAAGCGAATGTAAGGATTTCCAATGGAATACTTTTCGGTCTTATAAAGCCCCCCTCCTTAAGGCATCCATGGTTACAGCATTATTTTTGTGTATTTATCAGGCAAGGTAGTCTTTTAGCAATTCTTTACAAACGGGGAAAAGACCCTTTTTTACAACGGGAATTTTCCCGCTGCGGTGTAAGGTAGTTATTTTTGAACAATACAGCTCAGGTCATTTACCGGCACATCATTTTAGGCAAATATTTTTTAATGCCGGGTAGAGCTTTTATAAAATTTTATAAAAAGTTGCCATCAAAAATATTTTTACAGTATAATAAAGCAGGTAATTTTGTTAATTGTTTTAGTAATAGTACTAATAACGGTTTATTATATACAATATGATATAAAAAAGCCGGCGCAATGCACCGGCTCTCAACAACTTTAAATATAATAATAACTATCAGAGAACCCTTACTTTTAAAACCCCTTCAATAGCTTTTATTTTCGAAAGGCTTTCTTCGGTAGTTGGAGCTTCAAGGTCAATGATCGTGTAAGCATAATCGCCACGGCTTTTATTGATCATATCACCGATATTAAGACCCGATTCGGCTAAAGCCGTGGATATCTGGCCTAACATATTAGGGATATTTTTATGAGCTACCGTAATACGCTGGGCACCGGATAACGGCATTTCGCAGTTCGGAAAGTTTACAGAATTTTTAATATTACCGGTTTCCAGGTACACTTTCGTTTGCCTTGCGGCCATATCCGCACAATTATCTTCTGATTCCGGTGTTGAAGCGCCCAGATGCGGAATAGTGATAACGCCCGGCTGGGTGATCATTTTTTCATTCGGGAAATCGGTAACATACGCGCTTACAGTTCCATTTCCGATAGCAGCCAGGATGTCATCATCGTTTACCAGCTCCCCACGTGAAAGGTTAATGATACGAACGCCTTTTTTCATCTGGGCAAAAGTATCTGCATTTAAAGTACCTTTTGTCTGCGAATTGTAAGGCATGTGCAGCGTTATATAATCGGCCTTTTCAAAAATCGTTTTAAGGTCATTCGCTTTTTTTACAGCCCTGGACAATCCCCATGCAGCGTCTACAGAAATATAAGGATCGTAGCCCAGCACTTCCATACCCAGGTTAGTAGCTGCATTAGCTATTAAAACCCCGATAGCACCCAGGCCAATCACACCTAATACCTTACCTTCTATCTCTGGCCCAACAAACTGCGCCTTTCCTTTTTCTACTTCTTTAACTACGTCCTGCGTTAAAGCATTAGCCCAGTTAATACCTTCAACAATTTTCCTGGAAGATATCAGCATTGAAGCAATAGCCAGCTCTTTTACCGCATTGGCATTGGCACCCGGTGTATTAAAAACCACAATTCCCCTTTCAGCAAACCTGTCAACAGGTATATTATTAACCCCTGCACCGGCGCGGGCAATACTTAAAACCGATTCCGGCAGCTCCATTTCGTGCATAGATGCACTTCTTAACAATATACCATCGGGAGCTGCTGCATTATCGTCAATGATATAATTTTCTCCAAATTTTTCTAAACCTGTTTTGGCAATTTTATTTAAAGTTTTTATTGTATAACCCATCAAATTGATAATTAAGAATTAGTGATTAAGAATTGTTATTGGTTCGCCAGTTCAAACTGCTTCATAAAGTCTACCAGCTTTTGCACGCCTTCAAGAGTGATGGCATTGTAAATACTGGCTCTCATTCCACCTACCGAGCGGTGCCCTTTCAGCTGAACGAAACCTGCTGCTGTAGCTTCTTTTATGAATTTTGCGTCTATTTCATCATTTCCTGTAACAAAAGGAATATTCATAACCGAACGATCTTTACCGGCTACGGTACTCCTGAACAAAGAAGATCCATCCAGGAAATTGTACAGCGTGTTCGCTTTTTCTATATTGATCTTTTCCATAACATCCACACCGCCTTTTTCCCTGAGCCAGTTTAGTACCAGGCCCATCAGGTAAATACCATACGTAGGCGGCGTATTGTACATGCTTCCATTTTCAATATGCTCTTTATAGTTGAACATGGTTGGCGTAAAGTCCATGGCATTACCTGCCAGGTCTTCCCTGATGATAACCACCGTTACACCGGCAGGGCCCAGGTTCTTTTGCGCACCGGCGTATATCAGGCCAAACTTAGATACATCATAATGCCTGGAAAGAATATCGGAAGACATATCCCCAACCAGCGGTACATTACCCGTATCGGGCAGTTCAGCATATCTTGTACCATAGATGGTATTATTGGTAGTGATATGAAAATAGTCAGCATCCTTATCAAACCTTGACGCATCCAGCTCGGGGATGTAGCTGAATGTTTGATCTTCGGAAGAAGCCACCACATTTACCGTGCCGTAACGCTTTGCCTCTTTGATAGCTTTTTTAGACCACGCGCCTGTATTTACATAATCGGCTTTTTTATTTTTATTCATGAGGTTCAAAGGAATCATTGCAAACTGCGATGAAGCTCCTCCCTGAAGAAATAGTATTTTGTAGTTATCCGGAATCTGCATCAGTTCGCGCAAAGTATTTTCTGTCGAGTCGAGAATGGCCATGAAGTCTTTGGAACGATGGCTCATTTCCATTACGCTCATACCACTTGTGCCATAGCACAGCATTTCGCTTTGCGCCCTTTTCAAAACCTCTTCGGGAAGTGCAGAAGGACCAGCTGAGAAATTGTAAACTCTTTGCATTGCCTGTTTAATTATTGTTTAAATATTGAGGCGCAAATTTAAACTTATCCAACGGAATTACCATCCTGCAAGGTTAGTTTTTAACAGTTATGCACATTTAGTGAATAAACTTACAATATGCTGATACAACTTTAGCTAAAACAAAGTGCCTTTATTACCCGCTAGTTCAGCTTAAAACAGGAATATATTTTAGGTAAAAAGACCAACAGGCCTGTTATTAATGATATGATTGCCATAACCAGCACCGCGCCTGCACTAAGATCTTTAATTACTTTTATCTGTGCATGATGCTCTGGGGATACAAAATCGCAAAGCTTTTCTATTGCTGTGTTGAACATCTCGAAGGCTATAACAACGCCTATGCAAATTAAGATAGCTATCCATTCTGCTGTCGGAATGCTTAAAATAAATCCTCCTGTAGTGACAATAATAGCAGCCACTATATGCACTTTCATGTTTTGTTCGGAGCGAATGGCCTGGACCAGCCCATTAAAAGCATAACCCAAACTCCGTGTTAATCTTTTAAAAGAGAAAATGCTGCCCATAGCGGCAAAGCTACATAACCGCCCGCGTAAATAAGAAAATTTTGTATGCTGATGTCGCCAGGAACGGTTGCTGCTGCTTTATTGGAGCGCATACCGGTTTTGATATTATCTTTAGCGCGGCTAATTGCAATGGTTCGCTATTTTATCATACTCATACTTTTATTGGGACCGCTGATTTCCGGAGGCCAGAATGCTGCTGTTACAGTAAGCGGTAAAGTTATGGATGTAGCATCCGGCCAGCCGCTTAATGGCATTTCCGTTTATATTAACAATACTACTTACAGCACTCAAACCGAAAAAGATGGTACTTTTTTATTGAGCCATATATTTTTACAAACTTTTGAGCTCACTTTTTCAGCAATTAACTATGAAACACAGGTTGTAAACCTCGATGCCCATACAGCGGCACAACCACTGGCTATACAGCTAAAACAAAACGCGGTAACGTTTAATGAAGTGATTGTGGCAGGCATCTCGGCCAATGGATGGGCACAATACGGCACAACTTTCAGCCGGGATTTTTTAAGCTATTCACCATTCTCAAAAAACTGTGAGATCGTCAATCCGCAGGTGATCAGATTCCGCAATAACAAAAAAGATAATATCCTGAAAGCATATGCCACAGAACCCCTGAAAATTAAAAATAAAGCTCTGGGCTATGAGCTGACTTACTGGCTCGAGGAATACGAGCATCACTTCCTGCAGCAGATAGTACAGTTTAAGGGATATACCCAATTTGCAGAAATGCAGGGTACCAAAAAGAAGCAAAACGAGTGGAATAAAAACAGGAATATTGCTTATTATGGTTCTTTAATGCATTTTCTTCGTTCTGTTTATAAAGGTACCGCTACCGAAGAAGGCTTTATAGTGAACCTGATAAAAACCATCAGCTATAAAGACCTGGAGCTCTATTTACCTGTATCGGCAGATACTATCAGGCAACCCGTTCTGGGTACATACATAACTCACCTTATCTGGAACAAACCCGATGCAGATATCGAAGCTTACCATCTTAAAGCCACTCAATGGCTTAAAAACGATCATAGCACTGCGCCCCTGTATATCCCTTTAGTTTTGGATAATGCAACGTATGCTGTTTACTTCTTTGTAAAAGACATCCTGCCATCAGACCAGGTATTTGTGTACAGATTTGATGTAAAGAATCAAGATAACATACCCCGCATACAATGGCAGACAGCCGGAAGCTTTATACCGGATAATAAAACGATCCTTAAAATAGACAGCTACGGGCACATTGCCCCTGAGCAGAAGGATAACCTTAAAATCAAACTCTTTTACAAACACCCGCTGAAGGTGAATGATTTTGTTACGAAAAGAGGAAATAAGGTTTATCTGAGGTTCAACGACAGCTGGCAGATATCTTATACGGGGGAATATATGGAAGAAGAATATACCATCAGGAACGCTTTAAACAAAAGCGATAAAATTTACCAGACCTCCGTGCTTTCCATGTCTGGCCGGGAACCTGTTGTGCTCTATCCAGACGGGTACTATACAGGTTCCTACAGCCTGATTACAGGCGCTTACTGGTCATATGAAAAAACAGATAAAATGCTGCCTTTAGACTTCCGGCCTCATTAATTAACTTTTTGTACCCGTACACTTTTTTCGAGCTGCGCTATAAACAAAAATGCGAAACCTCAACAGTTCCGCATTTTATAAGATCAGCTATACCTGCATTAAGCTTCATTAACCGCAGCTATACCTGGCAATACTTTTCCTTCAAAAAATTCGAGCATAGCACCACCACCGGTAGATACATAGCTTACTTTATTTGCAAATCCGAATTTTTTAACCGCCGATACACTATCACCGCCACCTACTAATGAGAAAGCGCCATTTTCGGTTGCTTCTGCCACAGCCTCAGCAATTGCCCTGGTGCCCGCCTGAAATTTTTCCATTTCAAATACGCCCATAGGGCCGTTCCATAAAATGGTTTTAGACTGCAATATTACATTGGCAAACTGCTTGCGTGCAGCTTCTGCAATGTCCAGTCCCATCCAACCTTCAGGAATTTTATCGCTTGGCGACTCAGAAACACTGGCATCCTCTGCAAATTTATCAGCAATAATGCTGTCGCCGGGTAAATGTATGTTCACCCCTTTAGCTTTGGCTTTTTCTAAAATTTCTTTTGCGGTATCCAATCGCTCCTCTTCACAAAGCGATGAACCTATATTGCCTCCCAGCGCTTTAAAGAAAGTGTAGGCCATACCTCCGCCAATGATGATATCAGTAGCTTTTTCCATCAGGTTGTCGATGATGAGTATTTTATCAGAAACCTTTGCGCCACCCAAGATTGCTGTAAATGGTTTTTGCGCTTCCTTCAATACTTTTTCAGCACTGCTTACTTCGCCTTCCATCAGTAAGCCAAACATTCTTTTTTCTGCAGGGAAAAATTTAGCAATAATTGCTGTAGAGGCGTGCGCACGGTGAGCTGTTCCAAAAGCATCATTTACATACACATCGCCCAGTTTGCTTAATTTTTCTGCAAAAGCCTCATCCCCTTTTTCTTCCTCTTTATAGAAACGAAGGTTTTCGAGTAATAATACTTCCCCTTCACGCATCATATCAGCGGTAAGATATGCTTGCTCACCTATACAGTCGTCTGCAAACAATACCGGTGTTCCATCTAACAGATCACTTAAATGCTTCACCAGGTATTTAAGGGAAAATTTATCTTCGGGACCGGCTTTAGGGCGGCCCAGGTGAGACATTAATATCACCTTTCCTCCATCGGCCAGTATCTTTTTGATGGTAGGAACAGCCGCCTTCATACGGGCATCAGAAGTGATCTCCATTTTATCATTCAGGGGCACGTTAAAATCTACACGTACCAGCGCTTTCTGGCCTTTAAAATTGTAATCGCTGAATTTTGACATCTTTTTAATTTTTAGTTGGCAGGGTAACAGATCACGGTTGACAGATGAAAGCTATCAAACTGCTAATAGCATTAATCGCGATTTAATAGGCTACATACCGCCCTGGCCAGCCTGTTTCACTGCGCAGGTTCATAAAACAAAAAGCGGAACTGTTGATGTTCCGCTTTTCTATTTAATTATTTGCTGATCAACTTCGCAAAATAATCTACAGTACGAACCAACTGAGATACATAGCTGTTCTCATTATCATACCATGATACGGTGCGTGCAATGTGCTTATCACCCACATTCATTACTTTGGTAAGTGTAGCGTCAAATAAAGAACCGTAAGTAGTTCCGATAATGTCGCTGCTCACAATTTCGTCTTCTGTGTAACCAAAGCTTTCGTTAGCAGCCGCTTTCATTGCCGCATTGATTGCTTCTACAGTGGTTGGCTTGCTTAAAATCACGTTCAGCTCTGTAATAGAACCTGTAATTGTTGGTACACGTTGAGCGCTGCCATCTAATTTGCCTTTAAGATTGGGTAATACCAGTCCAATAGCCTTAGCGGCACCTGTACTGTTAGGAACGATATTGGCTGCCGCTGCACGCGCACGACGTAAGTCGCCTTTAGGGTGTGGTGCATCCAAAGTATTCTGGTCGTTGGTATAAGCATGAATAGTTGTCATTATACCCAGTTCAATACCGAAAGTATCATCCAATACTTTTGCCATTGGAGCTAAACAGTTAGTGGTACAGGACGCACAGCTGATAATGGTTTCGCTACCATCTAAAATATCGTGGTTTACATTATATACGATCGTTTTTAAATCACCTGTGGCAGGGGCTGAAATAACTACACGTTTTGCACCTGCAGCGATATGGGCTTCTGCCTTTGTTTTATCAGTAAAGAAACCAGTACATTCTAATACCACGTCTACATCGTGTGCTCCCCAGGGGATCTGAGAAGGATCTTTTTGTGCATAGATCTTGATTTCTTCGCCTTCTACAGTGATAGAATTATCGGAATGAGAAACATTTTTGTCAAATGGCCCTTGTGCAGAGTCATATTTTAATAAGTGCGCTAAAACTTTGGGACTTGTAAGATCATTAATTGCTACCACATCAATGCCTTGCTGATTGTAGATCTGACGGAAAACAAGACGTCCAATTCTACCAAAACCATTGATGGCTACTTTAACTGTGCTCATGACTTTTTTAGTAATTTAAATTATGAAGTACTTTTTGGAGGCGTGAAGTTAGTGATTATTATGAAATAAGTGTACTTCATACATTTTAAATTTTATAAACAGCATCATGTGCAATAATTTTCTTAAAAAAGTTTTTGGCTGTTCCATGATGGCACCCTATATTTGCACTCCCAAAAACAACAAGCCGCGTTGGTCAAGGGGTTAAGACGCATCCCTTTCACGGATGAATCACGGGTTCGATTCCCGTACGCGGTACCAAATGGGAACTTTCAGCTAAATATTGAGAGTTCCCATTTTTATTTTCGTTATATCTATTTGAAAGTTCGGAAGTTAACAAAATCTGATTCACATTAACCTTACGAGTTAGATATTCATGGTTTTCGCGTCCTAAAAAATTCCGTCCGGAAACAGGATTTTTTGAATTTTCCACTTATAGGTATCCTTATCTATCGCCAAGACCGTAACGAACTGTCAGTTCATGCGCCCTTTTTTCTAAGGTTTTAAACAGACTCAAAAGAATGACCACTTGGCGTAACTTCGTCTTGAAATGCCTCAAACATATTTATGTTGGACGTATGGGAGCATGATTAGATGTAGGTGTCCTAAAATATGTGGCCCAATCTCATTATTTTTTTCAATGGTTTTAATTACTGGTACTCCCGGAACAGAGCGTATGAATTGTGTAAGCAGATTGTCACAAGAGGCAGCATCTGTCGTCAAAAATAGTTAAAAACTGATGGAATATGTACTCCACTACTACTATCGCTTTATTTCAATAAAATGCCCGTCACTTCACTGGATCTTTATTATCCGCCCTTCCAAATTTTCGCGGATAAAAAGCTATTGTCAACATATAATATTTCTGCAAACTATTAGAAATGCTTTGTGTTATTAAATTATTATTCGCGGTATTATTGAGCACATTATTTTGTCCCAGCAGGTCCAGCGCAGAAAACTTACATTCCAGGTTATTGCTCTTTAATACGCGCAGGATAATATGAGCATTCCAAATGGTATAATTAATGGGATCAGAAAAAGAAGTGGAGTTGTTTTTATACTGTACATCCGAGCAAAGACGCAACCTTTTTGTGAATTGCACCGTTCCGGCAAAGGAAGTAGTCCAAAACTGACTTTTAAAAACTGAAGCGAAATATTCAATGAAACCTCATCCTTTTTATAGGGTTTCAAATCCGCATTGCCCAATATTATGAAGTAGCTATTCGAGCTGTCCACCAGCGGAACCAGTTAAGCGGGTGTAGGATAGTCAACAGTGCGGGCGTATTTATGAAATTCGTTCTACGCTATTGTTGCTGTAACTGTTATTAAAATTAATGCTTAAATGTTTAAGCAAAAAATTTAGTTTTTACAATAATTTATTATGTGATACAAAAGTATCCCGCTTTTATCCTTGAGATCCTTGGATAGAGTACTTTTTAATGTTTTGTCGTGAATTTTTATGATAAACATTATTGAAATCTATTTTATAAAAGGTATATTTGGAAGGCGCTTTGTGAAAGAAACTGCTTATGAAAATATGATAAAAACTCCTCATGACAAACAGTTACCATATTTCAGCTCATGTCCAGATAAACTAAATAAATGTGGAGCCTACAGATGCTGTGATATACTGTCAAAAATGGCATTGAAGGATGCAAAGGTCTTTTGCAAATGACCAAAGAATCAAAACATACGAGCGTGATTTTGAATTAAAAGCTTGAACTTATTAGAGTTGGAAGATTAAAAATAGTTTTTTATTTATTTTAGCAATACCTCCCTTTTTTTAAGGGCTTTAATTATTCTATGAAAAGTGAGCATTCTGTAAAACATAACGATAAAACGAGATAAACATATTCAAAATGGAAATCGTTAAATTACATGGAAAGGATCAGCGCCTGTATCACTTGGTTGCCCATTTGGTGATGGATGAAGATGTATTGAGCTACAATTTAAATTATCCATTTAAAACATCTCCGGATTACAGATGGTATATCGGAACAGAGAACGGAACTACAATTGGTTTTATTCCTGTAAAACTGGACGGGGAAAAAGCTGTCATTAACAACTACTATATCGCTGCTGATGATAGTGCTGCCCTCTCAAGTCTGCTCAAAGAAATCATTCAAACACTTCATCCCGATTTTGATATAGAAGCAATTGTACAAATAAGGCATATTCCAGTTTTTGAAAAATGCGGTTTCCCAACAGTGCTTTTTTGGAAAAGATATGTAAAAATGAAGATGGATAAACTGGTACCGGCTGAAGAAAAAGTTGGTACAACCTAAAAACGAGGTCCAATGAAAAAGAATGTGTATGACCTGGCAATGCACCGCATTGGATTGGTTTTTGAAGAATTTGATAATATTTATATTTCTTTTTCCGGGGGTAAGGACAGCGGTGTAATGCTGAACCTCTGCATTAAATACATAAGGGAGAACAGGATTAATAAAAGGATCGGTGTTTTTCATCTTGACTACGAAGTGCAGTATGAAAAGACGACACAATATGTAGACCGGGTCTTAAAAGAAAATCCTGACATTATTGATGTATACAGAATTTGTGTTCCTTTTAAAGTAACCACCTGTACGTCCATGCATCAAACTTTTTGGCGTCCCTGGGATGATAAGCACAAAGAGCTTTGGGTACGAGAAAAGCCAAAAGGTAGTTATACTAAAAATGATTTTGCATTTTACACCAGCGAACTGTGGGACTATGATTTTCAGATGCTCTTTGCGGAGTGGTACCATGAGCTAAAAAAAGCGAAAAAAACCTGCTGCCTGGTAGGTATAAGAACGCAGGAAAGTTTCGATCGCTGGCGGACTATACACAGCAGCAGACGAACAAGTCTTTACAAGGGATTGAAATGGACTCATCGTATTACAGATAATGTATATAATGCCTACGTAATCCACGACTGGCTGACAACGGATATATGGGTTGCTAATGGCCGCTTTGGATGGGATTACAACCGGCTATATGACCTTTACTACCAGGCCGGCGTCCCCCTTGAAAAACAACGCGTGGCCAGTCCGTTCCTTTCTGCTGCGCAGGAGCATTTATCGCTTTACCGCGCCCTCGATCCTGATATGTGGGGAAGAATGGTATGCCGCGTAAATGGGGTCAATTTTACAGCTCTATATGGGCATACAGCTGCCGCAGGAAGACATACGGTTGCTTTGCCTAAAGGATACACATGGGAACGTTACATGCATTTTCTTCTGGATACACTCCCCGAAAAAACGAAGAAAAATTATCTTCAGAAACTTAGTGTAAGTATTGATTTTTGGCGATATAGAGGCGGATGTCTGCCTGAAAAAACAATTGACAAATTGCGTTCTATGGGTATTAAAATAGAAGTTTCGGCAAGCTCAAATTACAAAACATCCAAACGACCGGTTCGGATGGAGTACCAGGATGATATCAATATCCCTGAATTTAAGGATCTGCCTACTTTTAAGCGGATGTGCATATGCATTCTGAGAAACGACCATCTGTGTAAATATATGGGGTTTGCATTAACAAAGAAAGAACTTGAAAATAAGCAGAAGACAATAAACTTTTACAAGAACATATATACATAGATCTCATGGAAGAATATACAAGTCCTGTTTACAACACGATACCTGTACCTGTGGAAAAGATCCTGGCCAATGCTTATAATCCTAATGTAGTAGCACCGCCAGAGCTGGAACTGCTGGAACTTTCTATTTGGGAGGATGGATACACAATGCCTTGCGTTTGCTATTACCTTCCCGAAGCAGATATGTATGAACTGGTAGATGGATTTCACAGGTATACAGTAATGAAAACTTCAAAACGCATTTACCAAAGAGAGAAAGGAAAGCTGCCTGTCGTTGTTATACATAAAGACCTGTCCAACAGGATGGCTTCAACAATACGACACAACCGGGCCCGTGGCACGCATAATATAGAGCTGATGACCAATATAGTTGCTGAACTTAAAAAAACCGGTATGACGGATGATTGGATCCTAAAAAATATTGGAATGGATAAGGATGAATTGCTCAGGCTAAAACAGATTTCTGGGCTGGCAGAATTATTTGCGCACAAAGACTTCAGCATCCCCAAATAAAATTGCAAAATATCTCAGAAAAATTTGCTTTAACGCAAAGGAAATGATTTTTAAGTTTACCGATGCGGATTTTAAAGCAGCAGAGCAACAGAACTAAAGTCACATGAAGAATAACACTTTTAATAAACCCACGGATATAATAATTGCAAAAAAAAGGTTTATTTCCATTTACTCTAAAGATAACGCCTGATAGTAGATTCTATCTCGAACAGATCAAAAGGTTTTGATACATACGCTGTAGCACCGGACTTCTTTGCAATTTCCCCACCGTCTGTGCTGGCTGACATTACAACAATGGGAAGGTTTTTATAAGCATCCTCAGCTCTTAGCTGACGGATAATCTGATCGCCGGTAAGCACAGGCATCCATAGATCAAGCAATACCACATCGGGGTGATACCGGTCAATTTGAGTCCTCACTTCCAGGCTGTTAAGCACAGCTATAACATTTGTATTCCCATTATCGAAAATAAGCGTAAGCATCTCCAGAATATCCTGATCATCATCACATATAAGTATTGTTTTGCTCATTGTGGTACATTTATCAGTTAACGGGAATAGTAAAGCTGAAAGTAGCACCGTTTCCTGGTTCACTTTCTACCCATAAACTACCTTTATGGTTGCTGATGATCTGTTCACATATGTAGAGTCCGATACCCATTCCCGGATACTTCTTTTGAATATCGCTCACGCGGTAAAACCTGCCAAATATCTTCGATTGCTCACTTTTAGAAATCCCCATACCATAATCCTGCACAGAAACCTTTACATAGTTGCTAACCCTGGCTATATATACCTCAATATCTTTTGAGTGCGGCGCATATTTAATTGCATTTGAAATTAAATTGGTAACAACCTGGGCGATATTGGATTCATCCCCGATCACGGTTTCCTCCATTTGCCCGCTCAGTTTTATGTTGTATGTGGGATTGGCGGCCAGTATCGCATCTATGGTTTCACGCAGCATAGCGCCAAAGTCAAAAGGGGCCATGTGTAATTCAATATTTCCAGACTGTATCTTTGAAACGTCGAGCAGCTCCGCAATCAGGTTATTTAAACGCTCTACATTACGTTCTGCTTTGTCAAGGATACCCTTAAATTGATCCGTTGAATCTTCATGCATAAAGCGCTTAAGCATCTGGATATACCCCTTGGCCGAGGTCAAAGGTGTTTTAAGCTCGTGACTGGCAATAGACAAAAAATCGTCCTTGCGGATTTCGATAGATCTCCGTTCTGTAATATCTTCTATCGCTAAAAGTATCCGGTTCTTATATTCACCCTCCAGCTCTATCCGGAAAGCATTTAACAGCATTATTTTTCTTCCTATGTGTGGAAAATTGTGTTGAACCTCGAAATCTAGAACAGGGTTATTCGTTGGCAATACCTGCTCCAGCAGCTCCTTTAACTTTTCAATGTTCCATTGCCCGTTGCCCAGATCATACAGCCGAAGCTTTACTGTCTCTATCCGGGAAACTTTAAAGGTGCGCAAGAAGTGTTCATTAACTGAAAGAACATTGAGATTTGAATCTAAAACGATTAAACTCTCCCGAACGGTTTCAAGTACACTTTCTGTAAACTCCCGTTCATCTTTCAGCTTTTTGGTACGCTCCAGCACTTTTTGCTCCATCCCGTGCTTTGATATCACTAGTTTATCCAGCGCCTCACGCTTTTCTGTAATGTCGTGCTGTACACCGATGAAGTTAGTAAGCACACCGTTTTGATCCCTTACCGGCGAAATGCGAAGCTCATTCCAGAATAGTGCACCATTCTTTTTGTAATTACGGATTTCAACAACCGCGCTCTCACCTTTTACTATAGCTTCTTTTAATATAAAACGTTCCTTTTGGCTCAGATCTTGCTTTTGGAGAAACCGGCAATTATGCCCAATGATCTCAGGACGGGTGTATCCGGTAAGTTTTTCAAAAGCTGTATTGCAATATATGATAGGATTATCGGGTTGAAGATTATCAGTAATGATAATACCGGATACACTTTCATTAATGGCCCGCACTATCAACTCTAAAGGTACATTATCAATAGAACCAGAACCATAGTTACTCATATTATTTATTGGCATAATTACTTTTTAAAATAAACTTCCACCGGGAAAAGGGCCGTATATAATGAACAAGCACCTATCAGGATTTAAAAATATCCTGCCTGGAAGGATCTTCTTCAGACCGGTATAATGTTATCATCAAGGGGTGAGAAAAAAACTGTTTGCTTCAGGTATTGAGTTATTTATGCCGGGGATAATATTGTATCCCGGATATTATAACAATGGTTGAAAAACCTGCCGAAGCGAGAACATTATGGTTCAATGTACCATTTCAATAAACAACTAATATAAAATGTCGGACCTTTACAGATCCAACATTTAGTAATAACCTAAAAGAAGCGTTATGTATATATTATTTATTTGCTTGCATCGCGTAATGCCTTAATTGTATCATGGCTCATATTAATGGCCTCCTGTTGCTGCAATAATACTTCTCGCACATCTGCTCCCAGTTCATTTTCCTGTAACGCCTCCTTATATGATTTTTTTATTGCATCCTCTCCTCTTTCACACTCAGCAAGAATACTGTGGCGATCAGATCCGCCAAATGTAGCTTTAATATCAATCCAGGCACGGTGCAACGTTCCTAAAACTGTATTCCCACCGTCCGGATGTTCGCCCTTGCTGCCCACAAGACCCGCCAGCTCTGTAACATTTTTACGGCTCTGTGAGGCAAATTTTTCAAAAGTTGCTCTCAGGTCAATATTTTCTTCGTTCACATCCTTTGCTGCTTTTTCAAATCCGTCGGCCCTGTCGTTGTTGATTTCAATTAAATCATTCAGGACCTTAATAACATTACTTTGATTTTCCATTTTAGTTTTTTTTAGGGTTCACAAAATATTCCAATACAGACTGTATTCCTTGCTTTTTACGAAAAGACATGAACAGGTGTTGAAACTGTATGACAGTCAATAACAATTTTAAAAGATATCATTTCTTTCCTTGTTTGCTACTTTGTCGGTTACTACACAAAATCTTTTGCCGTTAATCACTTCTACATGCCATGTCCATTCGTTGATATCGAACGAATTACCCGGGCCTGTGAGATGGCTTATGGCATCACCGGTAAATGTGATGGGCAAATTTGGCATGTCCTCATTTTCAAAAAAGGATTGATGAGCAACGGCATCATTGTATCTCATGGTTAAATATCTAGTATTTTTATTATTAATTCAATTAGAAAGATAAATTACGAGAGCACGTCGTAACAATCAGTATTTAACATTTTAAGCTAAAGCCAATTTTCATGCCAATTCACTTGAGAATTGAATAACAGAACGTTCAAACTATATTGCAGCAATAGCGCCATTTATGTGCAAAAGTGCAATGTACCGGCATCTTCTTTTACCGTTGTATTTTTAAAACAATTTGCCTTTACGGCAATGATTTTAATGATGAATCTCTGAAGGTGCAACCACAGGACAGGAAGCGTGAGAAAAGAAATGGTGTCAAAAACCTGTACTATCGGTTTTTAAAAAAACACGTTCCATTTTAAACGCCTATTTGCTGGTCAATTTGAGACTGACCGGTATACTTGATAGTAAGATGGATCTTTAACTTGATCTATAGTCATTTTTGTGATGTGCCTGAAGTATAAGGGCCCATATGATAAATTTTGCAACCACCTTGCTTTATCTTTATCAATAACAGCGCCCGATTATACTCATGGCCACTGTTATATTAATAAATATTTTTAATTATTTCTTCCCCGCAACTGTATATCATTTTCCCATTATAAGACGTTGGTAGCTAAAAAGTATCTACCGGAATACAGTGCCTATTATTTACATCCTTTGATCCTGAAAAAAATCCCGGAGCTTTTGGCCCGCATCCTTCATCAGCGCGATAACTCTTACCTGCAACTATTTGTCGTGTTTATTCCAGCCAGATCATAGGTGTAAATGCGCCGTTGGCTGCAATATCCCAGGCTTCAATGCGCACCCATTTTTTGTTAGACAGATCTACCGGCCAGGAGAATTGCTGCTTACCAAAAGCTGTTGTATGATTAAGGCTGATACGCTCGCGATATACTTTTTCTCCATCACCGGAAACAATTTCAACAAAATTCATCGGGAAATTCCATTGTAACACCGCTTCAATATTTACCTTTCCGGACGTTGGAACTTTGAGCACATCTCCTGATTCACTTCCATTAATCTTAAAGACGGGTATCAGCACTTCTCCGGTGGAAACAAAAAATTTACCATTTCGCATGGCATCTAAAACCGGCTGCCAGCCCTGTTCATAAAGAGGAAGTTGATCAAGCTTCAGATATATAACATTCAGGTGAGCGTACATTTCGTTTTGATGGGTAATAGTAAAAATATCAGATTCTGCAATTGCATGTTTCCGGTGTCCCCAATTAGCCATATCATCTACCAGCTTTATTACCCGCTGACTCAGCGTTGGCCAGGAAAGATCTGCAGGTATAGACTTCCATGCAGCACCCAGGTAAGTATCCGACTTAAAAAAAGCTTCGTCTTTATATTGATCCGGATATCCGGTAGATGCTTTGGTACGGGCATGTGCCACCCAGGCTAAGCCTTTTTCTTTTTCGAGCAACTTCAGCATTTCTTCTTTATTTCCTACACGGTAAACGGTTCCGTATTGCGAATCCTTTGTTTCGAAAGGAGCCTGTTCTTTCCTGGACATGATCCAATAAACAGGTTTTGGAAAAAACGCCAGCCAGTGTCCGCCATAAAAATTATTGGCTTCCTCTCCTGGTAATAAAAGAAAACTACTGTCAGACAAACGTTTTGTTTGTTCGAACAGTGATTTTAACTCCACCAGCCTGATCGAATCCGGCCCGGTGGGATGCCCTACCCCATGAAACTCGGCCAGTTTTACAATATCCAATCCGGCCTTTTTCAGCACATCAACAAACTCCGGCTTCGACGGTATTGACTTGCCGCTCATTACCTCATTCATAATAAACTCATTGTGAAAATGGGTAGCCATTCTTTTAAAACCGGGCAAGGCAACAAATGCATCATTGTTTGTAAACCGCTTTACTTCATCTAAAGTACCTTCTGCATCTTTACTGCTCAGTAAACAAAAAAAGTTTAAACGTTGTAAGGTTTCAGGTGGTGCGTTAAACCAGGGAACAAATCTTTTGTCGCCAACAGGATCCTGCCTGATGCCGATCCCGAAACCGGGAACCCTATTTAAATAATCCTTTCCACACCAGGTGAATCTTAAATTAAAGGCTTCATCCAAAGGGTAAAAATATTGATGCGGCGCCGGAAAAACGGCTAAGCTGCCGGATGCATTCTCGCCAATAACAGTCCGGTATTTTACTTCGAGATTGGCACTGTTCGTATTGCTCGAAGGAGCTATCCTTACAATATTATTGCTAACATCAGACCACGCAACATGCCGCCATAGCTCCTTTTTATTTACCAGGCCCGCATCGTATAAAATAGCAGTTGAATCTTTACCGGTACTAACTACGGCTGCTATATTAAACAAAGGGCTTCCATTATAAAATGTTATTTCTAAATAGCCCGTAAATCCCGGCGATTCCAGTTTGTTAATTTTTATAACGGTAGATGCGCCAACAGTACGTGCACTGGCGCTACTCTTGCTTAGTTCTACTACATGCGTTTGGTAAGGGCTATTAGGTACTTTATCAAAAAAGATATCCCATCCTCCGCTGGTTGGGCTTAGCTTCCTTTTTCCGCTGCGTAATATAAAAACAGGATCCAGGTTTTTAGCTATTTCAACAGAGCGCCCGCTTCTCTCTTCCTGGATACTACTCAGCAAGGCCTGCTGGTTTTGCAGGTTGAGAACAATTTTCGAGAACCGTGATTGTCCGCAAGGCCATTTAACAGTAATCAAATGTTGATTAACAGTAACACGGGCGCCGTTGTTTTTTAGTTCTTTTAAATCGACGGGGGGCTGGGCTACAGAATAAACACAACAATGTAATAACCATACTAAAAACACGCTTCTTATACCACC
Source organism: Niabella aquatica (assembly GCF_054779315.1). Taxonomy (NCBI): domain Bacteria; kingdom Pseudomonadati; phylum Bacteroidota; class Chitinophagia; order Chitinophagales; family Chitinophagaceae; genus Niabella; species Niabella aquatica. The sequence continues at coordinate 160,308 of NZ_BAAGYM010000013.1, read as the reverse complement.
ACACCGAAAAAGATATAATCCAGAAGCGCTTCTTTTTGCACCTCTGCAATGAATAACCGTTTCTTTATCCTGCATTCCTGCCAGCAGGCCAAGATCATCGTTTTGAATATGGCGTGGTAATGCCAACGTTGCGGCAGTATCGTGCGCTTCATACCTGGCTGGTTTGTGGCATTCAAACAGTTTTACTTTTTTATTCTTGACAATACATTCTTTCGTTTGTTCAACCATGGTAGCTTTCATACATACTATAATTTAGTTTCTGATTACCAATTCATTTATTTTTCACCATAAACACACAGTTATGAAGCAGAATGCCGGTATATAAGCCGGCTATTTTCAAGCAGATCCTGCAGATCATTAATATGATGGTGATACAGCCGGATATCAATTATTTGTTTCCCTTCTAAATATTGAATTAAAGTAGGGCACCATATTTCTTCACGCTCATTCAAACTGCTTACAATAACTATTGCTTTACGAGTGGTCAACTTGTTCTTAACTGCAAAACAACCCTTACCGGCGGAGTCTCTATTTTCAGATCAATAATTTTAAAAGATCATCCAAAAACAAGAATCACGCTTCGGAAAAAAGTAATTGACTTTTCATATTTTTTAAAAATGACAAAATAAAAGTTTTGAAACAAGCAAAAATCAAATTATTTCTTTAATGCTCAATTAAATTGTTAGATAATTCGCCGTTTTCAATAAAAGAGCCTGTCAAAAGTCCAAGACAGCCTCTTTTTATTCGGTAAGGTAATGGAGTGTATTATCAAATACGCGATTCTCAGCGCCTTCAAAAACCTTTTGATACACGCTCGTTTATTGCCCTAATAACTAATTTTTGACCAAGAGCTGATTTAATAAAAAAGGCCCTGAACGATCAGGACCTTTTACGGACGGAATTCGGACCTCAATCTCAGCCCTGACCGGGCTAATCCAGCTCTTTTATTTTAATATTCCTGAACCATACTTCATCTCCATGATCCTGTAAAAGGATATTGCCCGACTCTGCATTTCCGAAGTTTGGCCAGTCTTTATACTTACTATAAGCCACCAATGCGTTCCACATTTGATTATTCCGGGAGTAGGTCACAATTTTTGTATTATTCAGCCAATGCTCCACTTCATTGCCTTTCACCACCACCATTGCCGTATTAAAATCATTTTTCCGGAAAGGTTTATCGGTGGGCGCCGGTATAAGATCATAGAGCGATCCTAAGGTTCTGTTCCCGTTAACACCCAGTTTAGCATCAGGATGTTTTTCATCATCCAGGATCTGGAATTCGCAACCGATGGCCGAACCCTCGCCTTTATTCAGATCGGGGTTCACGAAATACTTGATGCCGCTATTGGCGCCATCCGTAATTTTAAAATCTGCTTTAAGAATAAAATTTTTGTATTTCCCGGTAGTAACAATATCGCCGCCATTGGTCGATTCACCGCCGCCGCTTTTTACTACTTTAAGCAATCCGCCATCCATTATCCATCCTTTTCCAGGAAAGATATCAAGCTTTGCACCTCTCCAGCCTTCGGTTGTAGCGCCGTCCCACAGCAGCTTCCAGCCGTCCTTTATTTCCTGCGCGGAAAGTGAATTGGGTATCACATTCACTTCAGGAGCGTCGTTTTTTTCGCGCCTTACGTACATCTGCGGGTTGGAGGTACATATCCTGATATTTTTCCAGCTTACTTTTTTCCCTTCGTCATTAGCATTGCCAATTGCATGCACCTGTAAAGCAATAAATCCCGTCAATGTTTTATCGTCCCAAAGATTCGCACAGGCGATACCATTCACCCAGGTGCGGATTGATTTCCCGATAGCTTCGATCCTTGCGGTATTCCAGGCATTACTTTTATACGCCTTCCGGGCTTTGGGATTTTCTGTCATGGGATATAGCCATCCACGGCGTGCTTCATCATAAATACCTCCTGACCAGGCACGGGATGAAGGATCAATTTCAAACTGGTAGCCGTGTACGCGCCCATTATTGTAGTCTTTCTCTGACAGGCTCCTGAACTGAACGCCGGAGTTCAGACCTTCATCTATTTTGAATTCAAACTCCAGAATAAAATCGCTGTATCTTTTTTCAGTAGCCAGAAATGTATTGGGCGTTCCCAGTTTAGAAATGCCCACTATTGTATTGCCCGCTATTTTGTATTCGGCCTCACCGTTGAGCTTTTCCCAGCCTTTGAAGTTTTTCCCGTTAAACAACGGCTCCCATTTTTGCGCGGAAGTAATTAAAACAAAGCCACATAGCAGCAATACTAAAATATTTTTTTTCATCATATATTTTTTATGTTTTAATGGTCGGATGGAACTCCGCATATACATCCCCCTGTGTGAGAAAAATTTATCATGCTTCGTTTCATGTTTGATATATTGTTTTTATATCTTGTAAAAATCTTCCCAGCCTTTACGTGGTGGCAAGCCGGTGAGCATCGCATTTGCAAAGGCATTATTGGTAATTTGTTTTAACCGGCTGTCAAAGAACAGTTGTGTGTTTAAGCGTTGGGCCAGTACGCCTAACGAAAATACCTGGCTCAAAGGGCCATGTATTTCAAAGGGTGAGCGTGTTTTTTCTAACCCGTTACATGCCAGCAGGAAATTTTTAAAATGATTGGAAGGGCTCGGCGGCACTTCCGGAAGGCGGCCAGCCATTTCCCTGGCCTTTTCTTCGGGTATAATGGTTAAAGTGCTTCCATGACTGCCTCCTTTGAAAACAAGTTCTTTACTGTAGATAATCTTTCCCGGGTTTAATTTCGTTTGCCGGGCATTTTCCTGGTTGGTAGCAGGTATATTCGGATCAGCCGCTGAAACGCTATAGCCGGGAGGCAGAGGCGGCAGGTTATCCAGGCCGTCGTACCAGGTAATATCTACCGGCGGCATGCCGTTTCGTTGTGGAAAACGAAATAATATGGTGGACGAGTAAGGAAAGAAATAATCGTTGTGGCCTTTTTCCTTAACCAGGGTAACCTCATACGGCAATCCAAGTTCCAGGAACTCATGAACCGTATCCAGTATATGGGCACCCCAATCTCCCAGCGCTCCCATGCCAAAGTCGTACCAGCAGCGCCATTCTCCCTGGTGATATTTCTCATTATAATCATGGTATGGAACCGCACTCAGCCAGGTCATCCAGTCCATACCCGCCGGAATCGGCTGCTTATCAGGAAGCTTATAAATATGGCTATCCAGGTTATGCCACCGGCGCACATTGTTCATGTGCGCGGTAACCGTAGTAACATCCTTGATAATGCCCGCCTCCTTCCAGGCTTTAAACTGGAAATAATTGGCTTCCGAATGTCCCTGGTTTCCTACCTGCGTTACAACGTTAGGATACTTTTTTGCAGCCTGCATCATCAGCTCAGCTTCATAGAATGTACGCGCCATAGGCTTCTCCACATACACATGCTTGCCATAAGCCATCGCCATCATGCAAACAGGAAAATGAGAATGATCGGGAGTAGCCACTACTACCGCATCAAACTGTTTGCCTGCTTTGTCAAACATCTCGCGGAAATCTTTGAATCTTTTGGCCCCGGGGTAAAGGCCTGTCGCTTCCTGTGTATGTTTGGCTCCCATATCCACATCGCACAGCGCTACCACATTCACCATTCCTGTCTTCGCAAATTCCTGAACCACCTGAAGGCCCCTGTTACCAATACCAATGTGGGCAATATTCACCTTTTTATTGGCGCCTGCCACCTGCCTGTAATTACGGGCATTGAGCAGCGTGGGTGCGCCAGCCGCAACTGAAGCTGAAGTGAATGCCATTGTTTTTAAAAAATTTCTGCGCTTAACCATAAAGTCTTGTTTTATATATGAAACTTACATTTGTTAATATATAGAGCCGTCTTGCTAAAACTGCCCTGTTTAATTATTTAAACCTTCTTCAGCAGGGTTCTTTATAAAAACTGTTCGGTTTACAACCTGATAGCCTTTAACCCATAGTTGTTTTTAACGGGCAAGTAAATGTATAGTTTTTTCTTTTGTGCGCTAAAATGTTATCGCTTTTGATTCACCCATGGCTATTGCCCTGTTTAAAGGCTCCTGTGATAAATTAAAGGATTTTGCGCCTCATCATTTAATATATCTCCTACTGACAAATTATTTACATATGCTTCGGGAAGAATATTGGGCTCACCGTTGTATACATTTCCATCAGGCATATAAGCACAGGTCATTGCCCTCCTGTAACCATTCGTCATATTAGCTCCGGCACCATGAATGGTTAACCCGTTGTGGAATGAACAACTTCCTGCCTTCATTTTGGCACTAAAAGATGGCGTTTTGGAAAACTGCGGATAAACGGAAAATATACCATCCATATTTTTCCCGATCCCCTTATTTTCAAAAGTAGTTTCCTTAAACGAGCGCGGTATAAAATACAGGCATCCGTTTTCGGCTGTTGCATCATCCAGCGCAACCCATATAGACAGTGCCCTCCGATCTGAGAAAGACCAGAAAGGGGTATCCAGGTGCCAGGAAGTCGGATTAGCCCAGGGGCGTTTTACCAGGGCCTGATCATGCCATATACGTATACCATCTACCTCCGCAAGTTCTGCGGCCATTTTCCCGAGCCGCGGATCTAACATTAATTTCTTCACCGCCTCACTGGTTTGCCATAAATTGAGGAGCTGATCGAATACCTTCGAAAAATAACCGACATCTTCATTGATGCCATCTTCCATACCTACCTGTATACTCTTTCCAGGTATTTTTACTCCGTTCCGTTCCTCAATAGCATTCATAACTGCGCTCTGCCACTCTTCCAGCTCGGTCGCATCTAAAAAATCTTCTATAATAAGAAAGCCATTTTCTTTATAAAATAAAACCTGGTCCTGAGTTAAATTATGATTCATGTTTATTTTTTTAAGGTATATATTTTTAAATGTACCAACTCGCCAGACATTTTAAAATGCCAGGCCTGTATCTCATGTTTTTTGAGCTCATTAAAAGGACATCGCAACATTTAGCAAAGCCGGGCAAGGTATATTTTCAACACCCCACCGGTTGCTTAAAATTTATTTTTCATACTTATTGCTTTTAACAAGTACAAGATGAGCCAGCCTGACTGACGCCAGGAACACCTCGCACAGCATGCTTTTCACAGCCTCAGCGGTTTTATTACCGGAAGCTGATGTTATGAATACTGCTTCCATAAACCGCCACCGGCCCTAATAACCCCGATCGGCGAAGATATTTATCAGCATCGGGTGTATCGAACTTAACAATGTTTGTTTTGGTAAGCCGTTTGTGGCGGGGAAGCTGGCCATCCCCTATCAGCCGGTTGGCCCATAAATTGGTAACTACAATTTCTACCCGGTTTTTACCCGCTTTAATATAATCTGTTATATCGGCAACAAACGGAGCCGCCCATATAGTGCCCAGCTTTTTACCGTTGATGGTAACCGTTGCCATGTCCTGCACATTGCCAAGATGAAGCTCGTATTTCCTTTTCTCTAATTTGTCCATATAAAAATCGTTTACATAAGTAGCCGATCCGGAATAGTATTTTATACCAGGATTCTCCAATTCAGTCCAGGATTGAAGTTGTTGCAGGGTTATGGCAGCAGGCGCATTCCAGGCCGTATCGAATTTTACCGTCCACGGGCCATCTAATTTTTTAATCAAAACAGGCTGCTTTGAGATAACAACCGCACGTTTGCCATCTGCCCGCTCCAGCTCGTACCGGCCCGGCTGATGAATAACAGTCTGAACAGCACCGGATCTTGTCCGCAGCTCAACTGGTGGCTTTGAATGAGGAAGAGGCTCCAGGCCTGTACCGGTGATTTTTGAAACCGGCACCAGTTTCTCTTGAGGGTTTGTGAAAACAATGAACTTTGAGGCACCTGGTTCAAAATACAGTGGAATGACCGTCTGCCCGTTTTCTACCCGGTAATGCACGATCTCTTCTATCTTTCCTGTAACAGGGTCCCAGAGCTGGGGCGCTTTTCCTGTAACGCGAAAACGGCATTCAACCGATGCGTAGCGGTCAGGCGCTGATGGCTGATACCTGTAAATAAAATCGCTGAACTCTTTCCATAAGAACCGGTTGGCCACAAAATAAATGTCTGCATCGGCAGTTTGACGGTGTATATATTCAAGCGCGGCTGTTGTATCGCTGCCGGTATATTCAAAATCGGGAATAACCTGCATAGATTTAAGCACTGCGTTAATATCCCGGCCCCATATTACGCGGCCTTTGCCATATTTGTTTTCAAGCACCTGCTTTCCATCAATGCTACCCCACAACCGGCCGGTGATGGCATTGAGCGCTGTATCGCTGTGCGGATAGCTTTTCAGCCCCGTAGCTCTTTGTGGCCGGGGCGCCCAAACAGTGGCCCCGTTCTTTACCAGCGCTTCTACTTTTCCCAATACATCCAGGTTAATGGTTTGCTCCGGGGGCAGCACCAGGAGGCGGTAGCTCATTCCGTCGGGCAGCACCAGCTTCCCGTTTTTTACCGTAACTTTATATAATACATCGGCCGCACATTTGTCCCAGTCGTACCCGTATGCCAATTCGGGGAACTCTTCTTTTAAGAAAACAAAATTGGGCACATCATCGCCATAATAGTACAATACATCTGCCACAAAAAGCCCCTGCTGTAACATGAAGCTGCTGCGATTCAGGTAACCGGTAAAATCGCCTGCCTGCTGCCACCAGGTAACATTGGGGTTCATGTGCGTTCCGGCAAAATATTCATTTCCCGGCAAACCAAATTCGGGAGGTGAGGAAGTAAACGTATGCCAGACGATGCGGTTCACACCCGAACAGAAAACCCGGTCAATATTCGTTTTCAGCTCTGCAGGCGACCGCTCCCACTGCGGACCGATACTGGTGGGGCCCTCCGCAGCTACAAACCGTTTCCCGTTGGTATGAGCTGCGCAGGCAGATTGCTTTACAGCAAGGCGCGCCGCATCGGAAACCCGGTGCGTGTTGGCCATTGCCCAAAATTCGCCCTGCGGAAAATCGCTGATGGCCATAGTTTTTAACGCATCTACCGGTGCAGAATGCGGACCTCCCGATTCGGGATGAATACCCATGCCATATTGATGCGCCAGATCGGCAAAGAGCTGGTAATGGTTTTTAGCCACACAGGCGCCGATAGTTTTCCTGAAATCGTACAGGAACCGGTTGGATACTTCCTGGCTCTCTACCACCCTTCCGGCCAGGACGGGCATATACAGCTTTATATCATAACCGCTGTTGCTCTTAAATTCAGCCGGAAAGTTCTGCGTCCAGTTCACCGCACCCATTTCCCAGCTATCGGTTTGTAAAAACTTCACACTGTTACCTGCAGCCTGGGCCGTATGAATAAGCGGTTCTATCACTGTTTTACTAAAATGCCTGAAAGCGTCGGGGTTCAGGTGGTCCATTGACAGGCCGTTCCATCCATCGCTGGTGGTGGATATTTTCACCCCGGTACAGGTCCAGCCATAGCGTATAATGGTCCACTCACCGGCAGGCGCATTCCATTTCAATTCTTTTCCATCAAAAAAGGGCGTAACATCAATGATGTCTTTCTGTTTTACGATATTGACATTTACCGTATTAAAAAAACCATCTCTTAGTTCATGCAGCGGATAAATACCGCTTGAGCCCATCGACCGGTTCAATGTTTTTTTCGACCAGTTGGTGATGGCTTCATCTCTAAGCGGTAACACTTTACCGGGCCTGGGAATTGCCTGTACTATCACATCCTGGTACAAGAGGTGCGTTTCGGGCTGCGGAAGAACTACCGTAACTAACCCGCCGCCGCTGATATCTGTTTCTGCAGTAACTACTCTTTTAAGCGCCAGTTCGGGCGTAACAGAAGGCCCGCCGGGGTTCCAGCCGCTTTGAATATTTACACTTAATTCTATCCCCACCCTATCGGCCTCTTTTACAGCATGCTGGTATAACGCCATCCATCCGGGGCTCATAAATACCGGGCCGGCTTCTGTTTTTTTGGCAACATCATAGCTGGAGCTGCCGGCATCTACAATGGATGCACCGCCATACCCTTTGGCTTTCATTTCTTCCAGGTCTCTTGTTATAGATTCTTTGGTAGCCATACTATTCAGCCACCACCAGTAACACCGGAGCTTTGACTCGGGAGGTGGATTTAAAAAACCGTTTTTTAAAACATTGCTGCTTGTGTTCCATTCGGTATGGAGCGGGTAAGAAAGCTGCTGTCCGAACAATTGAAGACGAATTACTACCAACCCTACCAGTAAAAAAAATTTCGACATGCTGCTAAGATAATTTATTAAATGGCTTAAGTTATTTTATACCAGGTACAGGTGCCTGACTGTATATTACCGGTTTGTCCATCCCGGGTTCTGTTCTATCACTACATCTTTATTGGTTTCTATTACTTTTTGCGGTATGGGCCATAAATTATACTGAAAAGTAAGCGTAGCCTGGGCTTCGGGCCAGAAGGCATATTTTCTGATCCTGTCTACAGCAATGTTTCCTCCCATTCTTAATAAAGTGTTCCAGCGAAATTCTTCATAGATCAATTCCCGCACACGCTCATCCAGTATGGTATTGAACGCATCGTCCATATCTGCAGCAGTTACTTTATAGCTGCATTGCGCCCGGTCTCTTAATAAATTAATATCAGCAGCGGCCCCGGCCTTGTCGCCATTGCGTTGCTTAGCTTCGGCTCGTAATAAAATAGTTTCCGGTAAGCGGATGATATAATCATCGCGAAACAGATTGCTCCGGTTTTCGCCATCGGCAATACCTGTAAATTTATCAATGGCAACTTTACAGGAAACGGGGTAGCAAAGGCTTTTGTTATTTGTATTGGTGGTGGCATCCGGGCCTCCATTGTACATAACATTCCATGGAACATCTTTCTTAAAATAAGGAGAACTGGCTACATTGCCTTTAAATCTTCTTCTGAATACCGCATCGCTGTTACGCATATCAGCAGCCCATTTATCAGCGTAAATATCATCTCTTGCATACATGGTAGGAATCATCTGAACAATACCCCGGCCACCTACATCCTCGAGCGTTCCGGTAAGATGATCTTTTGCGCCATCCCTGAAATCGGCGCTGTAATAGCGGGTATAGCCGAGTTTTGATTTGCTATCTCCCGCCCTGTAAGCTGCATAATCAATTTGTGCGGCCCATATACACTCCGTATTACCCTCCTGGTAGTTTACATTACCTTCCTGAAAAAGATCCCAATAATAATTAGTGGGCTGAAGCAATGTATCTACCACTGCACCGGCGCTGAAAACCCCTCCCTGGTATACCGGGAATGAAATCGCTGATTCGTTCCGCCTTGAACCGTAACGGGCTTTGATCAATGAATACTTCCCCCCGTCAATGACCTTACTGGCAAACCCTATTGCTTTTGTAAAAGCAGCCGTGGCCTCTCCTTCTTTTCCATCTGCTTTCAACTGAATACCCATTGCCAGGTAAAGCTCACATAAATTATGCTGCGCGGCAGCCCTTACCAGTCTTCCGCCGGTAGTAGTGGTTTCCGGCAGGTCGTTCTCAACAGCTTCCAGGTCGTCTATTGCAAACTGGTAGGTCTCAACCCTGCCGGGACGCCTGAAATCGAATTTTGGCGCCTTGCTGATTTCGGTAACGATCGGCACTCCGCCGAAAAGCTCGCCCAGGTTGCGGTAAGCAAATGCCCTGAAAAACCTGGCCTGTGCTATTGCATATTTTTTTTCGGCATCGGAGCCCCATTGTATCTGCGGCAGATCAGCAGCATACAGGGCCAGGTTAGCACGGTTGATTACATAATACCATGTGCTATATACCTCATAAAAAGTGCCGTTATCGGCATTAATACTGCCATAATTATTAAAAGTACTGCCACGCCTGATGCTGGCTACATCAAAAAGATCGGTACCATTGCCACGCAGGTTAAATATCCAGCCTGTTTCGCCGGGGTTGGTCCATAAATCTCTTATATGGCTGTATATGGAAACCAGCACCTGGTCTACCTGCTGCGATGTAGAAAAGGCATTATCTACCGTATAAAACGATTCTGGAACTTCCGTAAGAAAATCTTTGTCTTTTTTGCAACCTGTATTCACCAGTAAATAAAGCGCTACAGGAATGATATATATAAGCTTTTTCATAATAAAAGTAGATTGATTTTATTAAAACCTGATGGAAACACCTGCCGAATAAATAGAAGGTACGGGAAATGTATTTTCTCTTACAGTAGTACCTGTTTCAGGATCGCCGCCTTCCCATTTGGTAAAAGTGGCCACGTTCTTTGCGCTCAGGAATAATCTTAATGAGCTGATGTGCCGGTTGGTGATCCAGGGCTGCGTAAACGAGTATGACAGGGAAATATCCTGTATCCTCACAAACCCCCGGGATTGCAATCCCAGGAACCTTGCATCTGCCGAATAATAGGCCGAAGGGTAAATGTTACTTTTATTTTCCGGTGTCCAGTAGGGTTTTGAGCTCATATTGTCGTTGAAGCGGTTAGTCCTTGTAAGGTAAGCGGCGGCATTACTTCTCTGGTAAAACCCATTGCCACCAAAGATGCCGGTTACCAGGGCGTACAGTTCAAAATTCTTATAGGTAAAGGTATTGCCCAGGTTCAGCCTGAAATTTTCTTTACCGTAACCCAGGATCTTGCGGTCAGCTGCACTGATACCCGCAACATTATCCAGGTCTTTATACATCGGGCTGCCCGGTTCTGCCCCTGTTAGCCGTATATAAGCCGTGTCGGTTGCCTGCACAATACCGATTTGCTCATAACCGTATATTGCGCTCAATGATTTTCCTATAAATAAGCTATTGGCTATGTCATCATCTTCTTTGCCATCGCCGTCCTTATCCTCTCCATACAACCGTGTCAGCTTGTTACGGTTTTGCCAGAAGGTAACCATACTGCTCCAGCTAAAATCTTTTTGTTGTACGTTAACGCTTCTTACCGTAAGCTCGATCCCCTTATTATCCACCTCTCCCATCGAAGCACGAATAGTTTTAAACCCGGTCATAACAGGAATTTCACGAACAAATATCTGGTCGGTAGTTTTGGAAACATACATATCCAGATCTATAAACAGCCTGTTCTTTAGCAGGGCCGCCTCAAATCCGGCGTTCCAGGATTCGGTTGTTTCCCAGCCCAGGTTGGCATTACCCAGTGCTGATTGTATAAGCCCGTAAAATATTCTTCCCGGCGTGTTTGAAAATTCATACCGCACCCCGCCCGAAGGGCCATTAGCAACAGCAGATAAAGTGCCGTAGGGCTCTATGCCCTGGTTACCGTTTTGCCCCCAGGAAACTTTAAGCTTCAGGTTATTGATATACTCATTTCCTTTTAAGAAATTTTCATTTGAAACAGCCCATGCAAGGCCTACTGCTCCAAAATCGCCCCATTTTGTATTGGCGCCGAAAACGGAGGCTCCGTCCCTCCTGTATGATGCTGATAAAAAATACCTGTTTTCAAATATGTAATTGATACGGCCCAGGTACCCTATATTAGCCCGTCTTGAATTATTCAGGTCAATTCTTTGCGTGGTAGCCTTATGAAGTCCCCTTGCACCCAATATGGTATTTCCATTTAAAGCAAAATCGGAACCAATAATATTTTCCTGCTGGTAACGCCAAAGGTCCCTGGTAGCCACCGCCGTAGCATTAATGCTGTGCTTGCCAAAAACATTTTTATAGTTAAGGATATTGTCCACCACATAGCTATAGGCAGCGTTGTTATCTATATTTCCGTTGGCGCTTGTTAAAAAACCCTGCAATACTGTGGGGCTGTAACGGGCAATACCTTCTCCTTCTGCAACAAAATAGGTTTCATAATTGAAGTTGGCCGATTGGTTTTTATCCTGGTTGATTAAATAATTGAGCCGGTAACTTAATCCCTTAACGAAGGGTACATTTACCACCAGGTAACTGTTCAACCGGAAATTATTTCTCAGGTCTTTATTATACCGCGTACCGTCATCCACACCCCATAGCGGGTTCATTAACGACTGTGTGTAGGGCCATTTTTCAAGGTTGCCCAAAGAATCCCTGTACATCACTCCGTATGGAGACATTAACTGCGCTGCACCAATATTGGCCGGCAGGCCCGAATAATCCCGCTTTGAAAAACCACCATCCAGGCCAATCTCCAGCCATTTGGTAATTTTCGTATTTATTTTTCCCAGCAGGGATATACGCTCAAAATCATCTCCTTTAAACCTACTTCTTTTACCGATGTAATGACAGTAACCGCTACCGGTAAACGAACTTTTTTCCATAACAGGGGAGCCAACAGGTTTTTCCGGGTAGAGGATGATCTATTGAAAAAATCAAATGCGAAGATATTTTACCTGGCCTACCTGATGTTGCTGGATCACATGGATTCTTTTTCGGGCAGCCAGACTTATGCCTCCAAAGCATTTGCTAAAGCCAAAGAAGCAGGATTTATTACGGCTACAGATATTGTGAGCGTAAGAAATGAACATTTCCCGAAAGTAGTAAGCTCATCGCTGCCTTATGTTGACTATCTTTTTATCAATGAACTGGAAGCAGAATTGCTGACCGGCATACAGCTCACCCATACCGGTCAAATGCCGGACACAGACGCTTGTATCAGAGCCGGTAAACTGATATTGGATATGGGCGTGAACTGCTGGGTGATACTGCATTTCCCGCATGGCGCTATTGCATTCAATAAGGCCGGAGAAGTGGTAAAACAAGGCAGTATAAAAATACCGGCTGAATTAATAAAAGGAGCGGTTGGTGCCGGAGATGCATTTGCCGCAGGCACTTTAGCAGGTATTCACCAGGGCAGCAATATGAGCGAATGCCTGAAAATGGGCGTTGTTTCTGCCGCTTCCTGCTTAAAGGAAGCATCCAGCTCCGCAGGGCTTATGCCGCTTGCTCAATCCTTACAGCTGGTCGAAGCCTATGGCTTTCGTGAGTTTTAATTTTTCAATCTTGCTGCCCCGCGTTCATAAAAGCACGGGATGAACTTATCTATTCAACAAAACTTTAAAAAATGATACACCGCATATTGTACTTCATGGTTTGGGTGCTTGTTTTCAGTTCCTGTAAAAAAGATACACCATCCAGCCCATCCCAGGAATCAATAAAAATAACAGCCGTTTCGCCGGCTACAGCACAGTTCGGAGATACTGTTACCATAACAGGAACCAATTTCCCTGCAAACCCTACTGTAAAATTCAGGGAAACTGCTGCATGGGTTATCTCCTCCGGTACTACGGAAATCAAAACGATCATGCCTGATACTGACGCAGGCGTTCTGCGCATTTTGATCAGCTCCGGCAACCAGGCTTCTAATTATTATAACATAACGGCCGTATCATCCGTTAAAGAGATCATGGTTCGGGGAACTAAATATCTTGTAGATACCGTTTCCAGTTTTGACGCCGGGCCAGGCATCCGTTTTATGTCGCTTACTCTTGCCAACCCGTTGGCACCATTGAAGGTTTCCCTGCTTGAAATGGACCGGAATAACCAGTACCTCGATTTTAAACCGGTGCTCGGCGGCGATTCTATCACGCATCGCGAAACAATTGTGAGCATGTCCCAGCGAAAATCCAAACCCGGCGAAAATTATGTAGCCGGCATCAATGGTGATTTTTTTAATACCACTACCGGCAGGCCTTTGCAGGGTACTGTTATTGATGAGATGGTAGGTATACTGCCCACCAATCCTGCAGAAAATTACCTGGCAATAGATGCTGCAAAAAAAATGTATGCCGGTAAGCTTGCCTATTCCGGCAGTGTTACTACAGCAGCTTCATCCCTCAGCATTGCAGATGTAAATAATACGAGAAATACCGGCCAGCTAATTCTTTATAACAAATACAATGGAAAGAGCACTAAAACCAATGCTTCCGGCTCGGAGGTGGTTGCAGTACCGGTAAGCGGCAGTACATGGGGCTTCAACAAGAATATAAGCCTGCGCGTATCACAGACCAATTTTGATGCCGGGAACAGCGCCATCCCCGAAGAGGGCGCAGTGCTCTCCGGAAGCGGGACTGCCGCTACATTCCTTAAAACATTAAGTGTGGGAGATGTTGTTACTGTAAGATTGAATCTTATAGCTACCGAAACTTCGGACCTTGCCATTAAACAGGTAATTGGCGCGCATGATTATATGCTGAAAAACGGAGGCTTCATTAACGGAGACTGGAACGAAAGGCACCCGCGTACAGGCGTTGGTTTTTCGGCAGATGGCAACAAAATCTATTACATCGTAGTGGATGGCCGTTTAACCACATCGGTAGGGGTTACCACGTACGAGCTGGCTGATATTCTAAGATTATCCGGCGCAGCCTATGCCGTCAATTTAGACGGTGGAGGCTCGTCTGCAATGTTCATTAAGGAGGTTGGCGTAGTTAATACACCCAGCGATGGCACTCCCAGGGCTGTTGGTAATGCCCTGTTTACAATTTCATCGGCACCCGGGGACAATCAAATAACAAAGATCGCAGCAGATAAATACAATATGCGTGTTACAAAAGGACAGCGCATTACTATCAAGGCGCTTGGGTATAACCAATATGGCAGCCTGGTAAATGCCAACCTTGGCAACGTTTCATTATCCTGCCCGCCTGAGCTTGGAACCATCAGCGGCAATACTTTTACTGCCAGTACCACCAACTCAATGGCGGGTAATATTAAGGTGTCATACAATGGTATGAATGCCTATGTAAAAATCCGTATTTATTAAAAAGGCAATTAACAGGAAGGTCTACTAAGAAGTTAAGACTGTTTGGGTGTTAATGCTTCCCGGGTGCTTGTTACAGAATAAATAGCATTATTAGCCTTATAGTACCCGATATTGTATTCGATAGGTGTTTTATAATTATCGAATACCAGTCTTTTCCTAAAAAGAACAGGCGATTTTTCTTCTATCTCAAATTTTTCGGCGATGAATTTATCGGCGCTTTTTGCGCTGATCTCTTCCTGGGAGTGATGCACAATGATCGAGTAATCGGTTCTTAATATTTCATAAAGCGGGCGGTTAAAGTCTTCTTCCCCGGTGAGGCCGATATTGGGATTGAAATAGGATATAAAATAAACGAAAGGATCATCGGTTTTACCACGCAGCCTTTCGAGCTTCAGCACTTTCTCGCCTTTTTTCATTGAAAAAAATTCAAATATTTCCTTTGGTGGATTGCACCAGCTGATGTGCATTTCGAAATTTCGGATAGGTATCCCCCTGGAATTCATTTCCTGCGAAAAACTAAGCCATTCTGTTGCCTTAGCCGGGATTACCTGTTTGGCAACCGTGGTTCCCACTCCTTTCTTCCTGGTCAAAAGGCCATCATATACCAGCTTATTGAGCACATGCCTGAGCGTTGACCGGGAGATTCCCAGTTGCTTCGCTAAATCTATCTCTTTGGGCAGCAGCTGTCCATTGGCGAATTCGGGTGAAACAATTAATTTCCTGATAAGCTTTTCTGCCTGTATATGGAGCGGTAACTCGCTGTTACGGTCAAGTTTAGATTTCATTTATGAGCTCTGTCGGTTAATAAAACATAATAAAATTAATAATTAATCCGGTTACGAAAAAAACTCATGTCGTTTTCCTATTACTGCTGGTTCCGGCTAACTCTATTGAATGGTTAGCGAGTTCTGATGAATGGTTTGAAGAACTTATTGAAGATATAATATTATTACACGTAGCAGCTATACCTGCTGGCTCATACCCATTTTAAAAAATGGTAATCATAAAAAAGATTCCCCGGCACGATAAAATTTATTTATCAGGATTTGATTTCCAAAATGTTCCACTGCTCCAAACGTTCTCCATACCTTTTACAAAATTCGTCCTACCTGTCCAGCCATAATTTAAACAAAGGCATTTTGATGCGGCTTACAATGACCGCTGCCTTCCGGTCGCGTTTCAAAACGATCTTCGCTTTCTCGCCGAAATACTTGTGAATGCTTTCGATGCTATCGATATGCAAGATGTATTGCCGGTTTACCCGGAAAAAAAACTGCGGATCAAGTTGCTCCTCCAGCTCTTCCAGATTGTACGGAACCGTGATGGAAGAGCCGTCCAGCAACCTGAAGGAAACCGTTTTATGCTCCAGGAAAATATAATCGATTGCTTCCACCGGAATCATTTTGTAGGTTTCGCGGTAGTGCAATAAAAAGCGACTTTTATATTTCTTTTGCTGCGTACGGAACATATCCAGCAGCAATCCTATATCATCACCGGAAAACTGCGGCTGTATGCGTTTCACTTTCTCCAGGGCCTCTTCCAGTTCTTCCCGGACGATGGGTTTCAGCAAATAAGCCGCACCATATACTTTAAATGCCTGCAAAGCATATTCATCATAGGCAGTGGTAAAAATGACCGGCGCCTGGATGTGCACTTTCTTAAAGATCTCAAACGACAATCCATCTGCCAGGCGTACATCCATAAAGATCACATCGGGTTGCGGCTGCGTATTGAACCATTCCACGCTTTCCTGGATGGTAGGCAAAACCGCCAGCAATACTGCCGTATCATCGTATTTTTCTATGGTACTTTTCAGTAATTCGGCGTTGTGCTGCTCGTCTTCAATGATGATATAATTCATAACCTGATTTATAAATTTAACAAAGGCAGTTTCACTTCAAAACGGTTATCTGTTATAGCAATTTCAGGTATTTTTCCTTGCAGTAACTGATACCTTTCACGAATATTTCTCAAACCCATCCCGGTACTTTTATAATCAATATTGATGCGTTGCAGGTTGTTTTTTACTGCAATCGTTCCATCCCCGAGGCTCTTAATGGATAATTGCAGCGGTTGCCTTACTGTGGAGATATTATGCTTAATCGCATTTTCCAATAATAACTGTAAGGTAACCGGCGGAATGCCTTTGCTTTTATCAGCATCACTTACATTCACCCATAAGTGGATGCTTTCCCCGTGCCGTATTTTAATGAGGTGAAAATACATCTCCACAAATTTCAGCTCTTCTTCCAGTGCCACCACATCCTTTTTGCCGGTGGTTAAAATATAGCGGTATACCCTTGAAAGATTCGACAAAAATTCCTGAGCTGCTTTCTGATCAGTTTCTATCAGCTGCGTGAGGATGCTGAAATTATTGAACAGGAAATGAGGGTCCAGCTGCAATTTCAGCACTTCCAGTTCCGACTGCAAGGCATTTTCCTTCAGCTGATGGGCGTGTATCTCAAGCTTGCTGCTTTCAATCACCTTGGCTTTCCATTTTGCAAAAAAGAAAAAAGCATTGTAAAAACTATTGACAAAGGCAGCAACCACCATATTCACCACCAGGTAATACCGTAATGCCAGTTCCATTTCCTGGCTATTGTCAGAAGGTTCGGGCCAGATCCATTCGTAAATGACATTTTCCAGGTAAAGCAGCAGGAACATACAGGCCATGACCACACCGGTAGTGATGAGAAAGTGCACTACAATATTATTTCTGAAAACCAGCCTTTTGTTCAGCCAGCCGGAAAGCAGCCGGATGATCCAGAACAGCAGCGCATACATCATGATGCCCCCCATAATAGTGGCACTGATTTCTGACCATTGCGCTTCCGTGTAAAAATTCCACCAGTTGCTTTGCGGGTTCAGCAGGTACTGGATAAGATTAGCCAGCGCCAGCGAAACCAACACACCGCTCCATTGAAAAAATCCTTTCCGGAGAAGATTGACCGGGGCTGTATCTTTAATAACCATTTAATTTCCGCCTAAAGATTTGTACAAAGCAATGTAAGCATTTATTTCTTTCTGTATCGTCATTGTATACGCTAATTCAGTCTGGAAGTAGCTTTGCTGCACGGTCAGCACCTCCAGGTAATTGGCCTCACCGTATTGATACAATATCTGCGCATCGGCAATCGCTTTATCCATTGCTGTTTTTCTGTTATTCAGTTCTGCCATCTGTTCCCTGATATGATCAATATTGCTTAGCGAGGTGCTTACTTCTTCTACGGCTATCAACACCGATTTCCGGAACTCCTGCACGGCCGCTTCACGCTGGTGCACCGCCTGTTCATAACCCGATTTGATTTTTCTCTTATTAAAAACCGGCTGTGTCAATCCTGCGGCAACATTCCCAAACAGCGAAGCCGGAACCGCCAGCCAATGGGCAATGTTGGTAGCATTAGAACCAGCCTGTGCCGTAATTCTGAGGCTGGGATAAAATTCCGTTCTGGCAATACCCACCCTCGCATTGGCAGCCTGCAACAACAGTTCCTGTTGCTTTACGTCAGGACGGTTTGCCAATACATCCGCCGGGATACCGGCTTTTAACGCTGTTACAAATCTGCTGTTTTTTAAGGAATGTGCACGCTGTACCACAGCGGGATAATTGCCTGCCAACGCCTGCAAGGCATTTTCCTGTGCTTTGATGCTGGCTTTAATTTCGGGGATCAATGCCCTGGTTGCGGCCAATTGAGCTTCTGATTGTTTAATGGCCAGGGAAGTTACCTCTCCTACAGCATACTGTGTTTGCAGCATAGCCAGCGTTTGCTGCATACTCTTTTCCACCTCCTGTGTAATGTGCAGCTGTTCGTCTAAGCTAAGCAGGTTATAATAAGCCTGCGCCGTTTGGGCGATCAGTTGTACCCGCAGGGCCCTGCGATTTTGTGCCTGGCTTAAATAACTGGATAATGCTTCCTCCCTTTGCCTTTTCAGCTTGCCCCAGAAGTCAATATCCCAGGAAACGGCAGGTGCAACATTGTATTCCTGGAATACCAGTCCGCCGCCGAATGAACCCAGCATGCTGTTTTTGGAAAGCCGTTGCACACCTGCATTCACCTGTACATTAATTTCCGGAAGATAGTTGAGCTTTATACTTTTCAAGGTAGCGGCTGTAGCTAAAACCTGTTCTGAAGCAATAAGCAGATCCGGGTTATTGACCATCGCTTTATCTAAAAGGCCTACTAAAATTTCATCTGTAAAGAACTGCTGGTAGGAGGGATTTTCTACAACGCTGCTGTCATTTGTTATAGCAGTATTGCCGAACGATGCGGGGAGGTTCAGCTCCGGCCGGGCATAATCTTTCGTTACTTTGCAGGACTGTACCAGTCCCGCTATCAACAATAAATGGATACTGTTTTTTATTACTGATTTCATCTGATGCTAATTTTACTGCTGGAAATCCAAAAGTAGAAAGCCTTATTCCTTGTATTACTATAAAACTGATTAAACTGATGAAATTGGAAACTAAAGTGGGGAAATGGAGCGGCGGGTGTTTCCAGAAGATTGTATATTTTGGTGTTATGTAACCCCCGTGAACAAAACCTTACATTTCAGGCAAATTTGATTTTCCAACGGTATTTATGTCGACTTGTTATGGAGGCTGCGCTGAAAATTCCTGTAGAGGCTTTCCGGAATTTTGATGAAGAGCAGGCCGTAAATGTGATTGCCAATACTTATTCTTTTCAAGATTTTAAAGACAATGCCGTTGCTTCCGGGTTTAGCTATCAACCAACCTTTAACCCTATTGATAAAATGGTTGAGTTGTATGAGCGTATGTTACAACAACAAAAAGAAATGATTGAGAAGCTGGAGCGGTTAATTGAGGCTAAGTAAATCTCTATCTTATTTACTTACCCCGGATGCCTTGTCCTGCAACCACTGGAAGATCATATACAGAACAGGGATGATCAACACGCCTAAAATCACCCCGCTCAGCATTCCGCCTGCGGCACTGATGCTGATCGATTTGTTTCCAATTGCTGTTCCGCCTTTTGCAAACATCAGCGGTATCAACCCTGCAACGAACGCAAAGGAAGTCATCAGGATAGGTCGTAGCCGCATTCTGGCCCCGGCAATGCCTGCTTCAAAAACCGATAAGCCTGCTTTGCGTTGCTGTATGGCAAATTCCACGATCAGGATGGCGTTCTTCGCCAGCAATCCAACCAGCATAATCAATGAAATCTGCACATAAATATTATTGTCTATTCCCGCCAATCCCGTAGCAATAAATACGCCCAAAATGCCGGTAGGCAAAGACAGCATCACCGCCAATGGCAACAAATAACTTTCATACTGGGCAGCAAGAAGAAAGTAAACAAATAAAATGCTCAGCCCGAATATAAAGAGCATCTGCGAACCCGATTTGCGTTCCTGCAAACTCAAACCGTTATATTCGTAACTGTAGCCTTTGGGCAGCTCTTTTTGCAGGACCTGATCAATAACGCTCATCACTTTCCCGGTACTGGCACCGTTACCCGCAGTTACGTTCACGCTGATGCTGTTGTAGAGATTGTAACGGCTGATGCCTTGCGGACCAAAAACTTTCTTTAGCGTAACCAAAGTTGATATCGGCACCATTTGATTGAGATTGTTACGAATCATAATATTGTCCAGTGAAGCTTCATCTTTCCGGAACTCCGCTTCGGAACGGACGTTTACACGGTACAATCTGCCGAAACGAACAAAATCGGTGGTCTGCGAACCCGTCAGATACAGCTGCAGGGCATCCATTACTTCTTTCGGCGTTAGCCCCAGTTGCTGTGCTTTGTCTTCATTCAGCACCACTTCATATTGCGGGTAATCGCTGCGGAATGTAGTAAATGCCATGCCGATTTCGGGATGTTTGTTCAGCGCCGCAATTACTTTTTGACTTACAGCTTCAAAATCTGAAATATTGCCCGAGGTCCTGTCCTGCAATACAAATTCCACACCGCCGGCATTACCAAAACCTTCCACTGCAGGATTACGGAAAATCAGGAACTCCCCTCTTATTTTACCCTTCATTGCGTTTTCTATTTTGTGCATCACTTCGTTAATGTCGGAGATTTCGCCCCGGTCTTTCGGGTTTTTCAGCGTGATAAAGCCCATTGCGGCATTGGGAGCCGAGCCGGAACTGAACAAACTGAAGCCGGAAACAGTACTGATGCTTTTTACTTCGGGCAGCCCTTTAACGATCTGCGTTGCTTTTTCCATTTCCCGGGTGATGAATTGCAGGTTGGCGCCCGCCTGCAGGTTGACCACGAACGACAGGTTATTATCGTCTTCCTCGGGAACAAAACCTTTTGGGGCGGTATTCATCAGGAAAAATGCTCCGAAGGCAACCAAAACCAATCCTCCTATTGCAATGAGTTTTCTTTTACCCAAAAGCCGGACAGCCCCGGTGTATTTACTGGTTAACCGCTCGAAACCTGCATTGAAGGCTTCGGAAAAGCGTTTCGTGAATTTTTTCTTTGTACCGCTTTCGTCCGTATGATGGTTTCTCAGTAATAAAGCGCACAAAGCCGGGCTTAAAGTCAGGGCGTTCACAGCAGAGATCAAAATAGCAATGGCTAAGGTGTAGGAAAACTGTTTGTAAAACACACCTGCCGGACCTTCCATAAAACCTACCGGAAGAAATACCGCCGACATTACTAATGTGATGGAAACAATCGCTCCGCTGATCTCGCTCATAGCCGAGGCCGTTGCTGTTTTCGCGTTCTCGCCGGTTTGTTCCATCTTGGCGTGAACGGCTTCCACCACTACAATGGCATCATCCACCACGATGCCGATAGCGAGCACTAAAGCAAATAAAGTTAGTACGTTGACAGAGAAACCGATGAGGTACATAAAAAAGAAGGTTCCGATGATGGAAACAGGCACTGCTATTGCCGGGATAATGGTAGAACGGAAGTCCTGCAGGAAAACCAGCACTACGATGAACACCAGAACAAATGCTTCTATCAGGGTAGATTTCATTTGGGAAATGGAAGCATCCAGGCGGTGCTTCATATTCTGGATGACGTCGAAATGGATGCCGTCCGGAACATTTTTCTGGAAGTTTTTCAGGGATCGCTCCACCTCAATGGCAATATCATTGGCATTGGAACCACTCGCCTGCAGCACGGCAAACACTACAGAGGGTTTGCCATCCGTATAAGTATCGCTGGAATAATTGGACAACCCGAACTCAATACGGGCCACGTCACCTAACCGCAGTTTGGAACCATCCGTCTTTGAACGGAGTATGATTTTCTCGAATGCTTCAGGCTTGTTCAGCTTGCCTTTATAGCGTAAAACATATTGCAGTGAAGCATCGGTTTCTTCGCCCAGGCTTCCCGGCGAAGCCTCAAAACTGTACTGCTGTATGGCCGTTTCAACATCTGCAGGCACCAGCCCATACGAAGAAAGTTTGGCGGGGTTGATCCACACCCGGACAGAATAATCTTTCGCCCCGAACAAACTGACATTTCCAACACCCGGAATCCGTTTGAGCTCGGGTATCAGGTTGATGTTGGCATAATTCTGCAAAAAAGCCTCATCGTATTTCTCCGGCTGCTCGCTGCTGATATTTACGATCATCAGGTAGCTGGTCTGCTGCTTGGTGGTAGTTAGCCCAAGGCGGATGACCTCAGACGGAAGCTGTGCATTGCCTTGTGCCACGCGGTTCTGAACATTCACCGCAGCCTGGTCCGGATCCACACCCTGCTTAAAAATAATGGTAATGGAAAAACTGCCATCGTTGGCCGCAGCGGATGTCATGTACTGCATATTTTCCACACCGTTGATGGCCTGTTCCAAAGGCGTAATCACGGACCGGATCACGCTTTCGGCATTGGCTCCCGGATAAACGCCCGATACAAATACCGTAGGCGGTGCAATTTCCGGGAATTGCGTCATGGGGATGCGTAACAATCCTAAAATCCCCAGCAGCACCAGTATAATGGAAATGACCGTAGCCAGTACGGGTCTTTTTATAATCCTGTTCAACATTTTTTAAAAAGATTTTTATTTAGCTGTTTTGGGTGTGATGACGGCATTTTCAGGAACGCTTGCCAGCTCGTTGGCGATGATCCGGTCTCCGGGCTTAAAACCGGATTTTACAAGGTAAAAATCACCCGATTTGGTAAAATCTTTCAGTGTCACACGTTCCATTTTATTTTTATGATCCAGTAAACCCACGAACAGCTTGTCCTGTACCTCGTAAGTGGCCAGAAGCGGTATTTTGTACACGCTTTGTTCTGTTGTTTTTAGAACAATTCTGCCGGTATTACCGGTGCGAAGCAATCCTTCGGGATTACGGAAAGAAGCGCGCAGCATTACCGAACCGGTAGTGGGATCGAATTGTCCGTCCATCATATCTATTTTACCAGGCTGGTTGTACGGTTTACCGTCAGCAAGCAATAAAAGGATGTCCTGAAAGCTTTTCAGTTTCTCCAGCAGATTTGCTCCGCGGCGGGAGGCATTGATCTTCAGGATTTCGTTTTCCGGGAGGGAAAAGTACGCGTAGATCTCATTCACCTGCGACAAGGTGGTTAACGGCTGTGCATCATTGGGCCCTACCAAAGCGCCCAGGCGATTGGGAATACGCCCGATGTAACCGCTCACGGGTGCTTTTACAACAGCAAAACCAAGGTTCACTTCTGCCGATGCCACCAGCGTTTGCTGCTGCTTCACCGCCGCTTTTGCATTTTCATAACCGGTCTTCGCCTTTTGATATGAGAAGTCTGCCACCACTTTATGCTCACTCAGCACTTTGTATTTATCCAGTTCCAGCTGAGCAGAAGCTAATTGCGATTTTGCCATTGCCAGGGCGGCTAAGGCGGTATTTTTCTGTTCGCGGTACACACTGGCATTGATGCGGAACAGAGGCTGCCCGGCTTTTACAAAAGCACCTTCATCTACAAATATTTTGTCGATATAGCCGCTGATCTGCGGACGTAGCTGCACATTATCTTTTGCCTGTAAACTTGCGGGGAATGTCTGGTCAATGACCGCCCCGGTTGGCTGAAGGGTAAGCACCTCTGCCTGTACTGCTGCAGGTTGTTTTGAAGTTTCGTTACCGGAATTTTTACAGCTCTGAATAAAGAGGATTACTGTAAAAAACAGGACGAGGGCACGGATTTTTTTCTTTATAAAACGCTTCATCGGTTGGTTCATTTTGACATTGTGAATGCCAAAAATAAAATGACCGCTTCCTGATCATAAGGTAAATCAGACCGAAGTGATGAAATGGGGAACCGAAATGCGGAAGCCGATACTTAAAAGAAACAGGAGCCTAAACTTTTCTATCTTATATTTTAACCGGCCCTACATATGTTAAGCCCATTCTGGAAAAATACAACGATGGTACAAGGCTTTAAACATATCATCGAAGCTAAAAATTAAATTTTAGCAGCCTGAACAAATAATAAAACATCAGGCAGTAAGAGCAAACAAAAAATGACTTTTTATTGCCATATACACAAAAAGAGGCCGCTTACATTGAAGCGGCCTCCCAAGATTTTTAAGGTATCCTGCCAGGGTTATTTTTTCACAACCTGAACAGGCTTGCTATAGGAAAAGCTACCATCTTTATCTACCTGCTTTACACGTACAAAAAGTTTTCCGGAAGCATCAATGTCTGCTGCATCATTTTTGGAGCAGGATGAAGCTCCAAAGATGCTAAGACCACCAACCAGCACTACAGTGTACAGCCATTTGTTCTTCCTGCTGAACAACAACGCCACAAATGCAATCGAGAAAATAGCAATACCCAGCAGCGTATTACCGCTTTGCAGGTCAATGTTAAAGTCGTAGCTGATGCTTACGTCAGAGTTGCCATCTTTCGCCTTGGTATTTACCGTGCCTATTTTATAGAAGTTTTCGCCGTCTTTAGATGCTTCAATTTCAAAATAGCTATTATTGGTTTCGGTTAAGGTAGACCAGTTTACTACTAATTGCCCGTTTATGAGGGTAGCAGTAATAGCGCCAAAATCTACGGGAAGAGTCGTTCCATCTGCAACCCATACTGTAATAGTAGCACGGTTCGATTCATTGCTTTGGTTATCCTTGATCGTGTACCAAACAGCAGCCTCTCCTGTAAATCCTGGCAAAGGAGTAAACCTAACGGAACCATTAGGCTGTACTACAAAAGTTCCTTTATTAGGAACAGTAATTGTATTATTTGCAGTTCCACCCGTTTGGTTATCATACAATACTGTAGAGGTAGTAGTTACAGGGTAAGTGCCCTGCACATCTTTTGCAGAGTTATTGCCATTCCTGTCTGATTTTCCATTAATAACATTTATAGTTACTGCACTCATGTCAAAAAGCTCCTGATCATCATTTTTAGCAAATGGAGCCACTGAGCTGATACAACGTGCTCCGTCAACAGGTGTTATAGACTGTTCGCTCAGGTAAACCAGAGGACTGGCTAAAAGGGTAGTAGGCCAGCTGGTGCCTGTAGTTGGATTACCTATTTTATATACATTACCTCCAGTAGCGCCACCATTTTGCCCAACATACATATTTCCGTTATCATCTATAAAAGCAGTACCTTTTGTACCGGTTGGCAGTCCGCTTAAATTAGTACCCGTAGCTTTTAAAGTCACATTCCCGGCCGGGGTTATTTCAATCAGCTCAGAGCCGCTTGTAACAGCGTACAAGTTGCCGTTAGAGGGATGAACCACAATATCGTCTATGCTTCCTGTTACACCAGCAGTACCCAATGCTGTTGTTAAATCAGCAACCAGGGTAGCTGTAGGCGTTCCACCTGTAAGGTTTATTGAAACCAACATTTTACTGGAGGGGTTAAAAATATAATATACGCCACCGGCTGTTGCATCACCGGCTGTATAGCCCGCACCCAGCAAACTATTAGGATCAGCAACGGTAACAGATGTGATGTTACCGGCTGCATCTATCTGAAACACTGCACCCGTTCCGTTAACGGCGTATAAAGAACCAGCATAATAACCTAATGCGTTATATGTGGTAAGGCCTAAGTCCTTCACAACTACTAGATTGGAAGAATTAAGGGTACCATCAGAGTTCAAAGGTACTGAATACAGATATTGCCTGCCGTTGGCTTCAGCACTGGTACCCAACACATACGCCCGTCCGCCTGCATTACAGTCAATCGTTTGTGCCAATAAAGCCTGCTGGCCGAGTATGAACGCCGATATTGCCAAAATGGCCGTTCTCATATTGACAAACAGCTGTTTTTTTAAGGATTGTTTGATTTTCATGTGATTGTTTGATTTTGATTAAAATTGAGTTAAGTCATTAAAAAATATCATATTAAATGGTTCCTTGTACTGTATGATAATCATGAGATAGACTACATCTTATACTTTAGGGGCAGGAAGTTTAGCCTTACACTTATTAGAAATAATTGCACAATATCAGAGGCTATTATAACAGATCACAGGATAATTTATGTGCTCATCTGAACATCTTCAAAGGCTTCATCAGATGTAAAAGTTATCAATCATTAACTTTAGTTATCAATCATTAACTTTTAAAATATATTACATGGCAAATATATAAGGCTGGTATGTATCCTAAAAAGAGTTGTATTATCATAATAAGGAAAATGATAACTCCTTCCTAAAAATGAATAATGAATAATATATATAAATATTAATATAAATATTAATTCATAATTTACTAATATATATTTCTTTGAAAATAAAACATTGCCAAAATCCGGAAAATGGAAATATATAAAAATGGAATTATATATTTGCTTCTGACTGGGGAGATCAAAACTTAATTTAAATCAATTATTTAATTTTACCCCTTCAATGATGCAGATAACACATGATACTTAAAAAGCATTTCTTATCTATTTTTTTTCCACTTTTTTTAATATATATTCCAGGGAATGGGCAGGATGGAGTGGCTTTCAATAAAATTTATACCCGGGCGTATCTTGAAATAGCTCCCAAAGATATTGCCCGGGCACTTGATATTGCTGATTCGCTTTACAAGACCTCTACACTCCCGATCTTCCAGGCCAAAAGCCTGATGCTGTCAGCTACTTTGTACCAGCAAACACAGGAACTGGCAAAATCGATAGCATTCGCCGAAAAAGCAGAGGGCATTATCAGCAACACGAACGATTATAACTGGAAAATAAGGATCTGCGGTTTTTTAGCTACTCAATATCGCCTGATGCAGCTATATAATAAATCCAGAAATTATTCACAGAAAGCGCTGGGGATGATCCCAAAAATTGAAAACCCGGAAACAGTCAACAGCACGATGGGATTAATGAAACAGGAGCTGGCCTATTATGCCCTGGCTGTTAAAGATTACCCATCATCTATACAATACCTGGCAGAGTCGCAAAGTCATTTCAGCCATCTCACACAAAACAAAGATTTTTTAATGGCGGGAAATGAGCAGCTGTTAGGACTCAACTATTATAATCTTAAGGATTATGAAAAAGCTTTGACCCATTACTATAAAGGCCTGGCGCTTTTAGGTAAAATGCCCCCTAATACAACCACCGGTCTTATATACAATGGTATGGCAGCCGTGTTTATTGAAAAAAATGAATTAACAACTGCTAAAAAGAACCTGGACAGTGCTGTAAAAATAGCCAATGCATCGCCCTACCTGCAGCTGAAGAATGAAATATATAAGACCTCACAAAGCTACTATACTAAAACCAAGAACCTGGCCCAACTTGCAAAGACCCGTCAAAAGCAGGATACAGTTATGGAAAAGATTCTTACCAATACTACCAGCTCTATCGACAGCATTGTATTTAAATTAGAAAAACAACAACAGGCTGCAGAGGCAAAAAGCAATATAAAAGATCTTTATATAATGTCAGGGATTATTCTCTTGCTTTGCAGCATTATTTTCTTTTTTGTTTACAGAAAAAAGCAAAAAAAGATCATTCTGGAAAAAATCAAGGTTACTTTACAACTGGCAGCGCAAAAAGAACAGCAGGTACTCAATCATCAAGTGCTTCAAATACCACTTCTTCCAACATCGTTCCCGGAAGAAAATTCAAACAAAGAAAATCCCAGAACTCCTGAAAATAATAATGCAGCAGCGGCTTCCTATTCTAATAATGAAGGCATTTTATTCATCCCCGAAGAGACTAAACAAAGGCTCCTGAACAGCCTTGAAGCATTTGAATGCTCCGACCTTTTTACCTTTGGCAACATGTCGCTATCTTATCTGTCGGCTCACCTGAACACTAATACCAAGTATCTTTCGTATGTAATAAAAAAATATAAACAAACAGATTTCAATAATTATATTAATGAATTGCGTATTAATTACATCATCAAAAATTTAAAGAATATTCCTGAATGGAGGCAATATAAGATCAGTGTGCTTGCAGAGAAAGGAGGCTTCTCTTCCCATAGCAAATTTGCAACAATATTTAAGGCCCATACCGGCCTGTCCCCTTCTGTTTTTATAAAAAATTTAGAAGATTAGATTTCTCAGAATACAACCGGCAGCATTTAGCATAGTAAGTAGTAAACAAACTCATTGCTCTACATCCTTTCAGGCACTTTAATACCTAATAAACTCATTGCTTTGGCTATAGTATTGGCCGTAAGCAGTGAAATTTTCAGACGTAATTGTTTTTTATCTTCATTTTCAGCGTTCCGGATAGAATGTGCTGCATAGAAACTATTGAAAAGCCTGGCAACATTAAATGTATAAATAGCAATAAGGGAGGGATTGAATTCTGCAGCCGCCTGCTGTACCGTAGTATCAAATTGTTCCAGCAATAGGATCAGCTCCTTTTCGAGCGGTAACAGATCTGAGGGAATGCGGGTACCGGTAACAGCCTCATTTCTTAATACAGATTTGATGCGTGCATGGGTATACTGAATAAACGGTCCTGTAAAACCATGAAAATCTATACTCTCTTCGGGGTTAAATACCATCCGTTTTTTAGGATCTACCCTTAAAAGAAAAAACTTTAATGCGCCTAGAGCAATGGTTTCATAGAGCTCATTCAACTCTGCCTCAGAAAAGCCGCTTACTTTGCCGAGCTCTTCGGTTTTAGCAGCAGCTACTTTTACAAGTTCATCCATAAGATCATCAGCATCAACCACTGTACCTTCACGGGTTTTCATACGGCCCGAAGGTAACTCTACCATCCCATAGCTTAAATGACAGATGCGGTCTGCATAAGGCTTTCCTAACTTTTGGAGGATCAGCTTCAGCACCTTCATGTGGTAGTTTTGTTCATCAGCTATTACATAAATACTCTCGTCATAAGGAAAGTCTTTGTACTTTTCATCGGCAAGCCCCAGGTCCTGTGTAATGTAAACAGAAGTACCATCCTTCCGTTGAACAATTTTTTCGTCCAGCCCGTCAGCAGTCAGGTCAATCCACACACTACCATCGTCTTTTTTATAAAAAATCCCTTTCTGCAGCCCTTCCTGCACAAACTCTTTTCCTAACAAATAAGTCTGGCTTTCGTAATAATTTTTATCAAAATCAGCGCCAATACGGTTATATGTTTGAGTAAAGCCATCATATACCCATCCATTCATTTTTTTCCAGAGAGATACTACTTCCTCATTGCCATGCTCCCAGTCTAAAAGCATTTGCTGGGCCGCTTTCATGATGGGAGTGTTCTTATCTGCCTCATCTTTACTCATTCCCGCTTCGATCAGCGCTGACACCTGCTCCTTGTGCTTTTCACCAAACAGTACGTAATAATCGCCCACCAGATGATCACCTTTTATTCCGGTACTTTCGGGGGTTGTCCCGCCGGCAAATTCTTTCCATGCAATCATTGATTTACAAATATGAATCCCCCTGTCATTGGAAATAGAGCTTTTAAACACTTCACTTCCCTGCGATTTTAAGATCTCTGATACGCTCCAGCCCAGGAATATATTTCTAAGATGCCCCAGGTGTAAAGGTTTATTAGTATTAGGCGATGCATATTCCAGCATGACCTTTTTGCCCTTTTTAACACCTTCTGTTTTCGGTGATGCCACATTTGTTTCAAGAAAGTTCAGCCAATACCTGTTATTAACAGTAAGATTTAAAAAACCTTTGATAACATTATAAGATGTAAAAAGATCCGGGTGCTCTACAAGCAGCTTCTCTCCCACTTCTTTGCCTATTTCTTCCTGTTTCTTTTTCAGCTGTTTCAGAAATGAAAAAAGCACCACTGTATAATCACCCTCAAACTCCGGCTTGGTGCTATTTATAGCAACAGCATCTTCTTTAAACTCCTGGTGATATAGATTGTTTAATGTAGTTATAATAACAGGCTTCAATTCCGCAACAATGCTCATGTATTTTAAATTTTGGTGCAAATTTAAGCAACCGGCTCTCACAAATAGTTATAAATAACAATATCTTCGCAAACCAGATGAAGCAGCATTTTTACAGGGTCAGAAATTTTATACTTCCTGTCATTGATTTTTTCTACCCGCCATTTAAGAAATTGATGCCATTGCAAACTTTCAGGTACCTGGTGTCCGGATCTGCTAATACCTTCCTGGGGCTTGTAGTTTTTTATATTTCTTATCACTATATTTTTAAAGCAGAAAATTTCCATTTTAAATTTTATGCCTTTGAGTCCTATACTGCTGCTCTTATTTTATCATTTACAGCATCCTTTCTCTTTGGTTTTTTTCTGATGAAATATGTAGTGTTTGATGATAGTAAAATAAGGGGGCATGTGCAATTATTCAGATATTTGCTCGTTTGCGCATTTAATTTATTGCTGAATTATACGCTGCTGAAGTTAGCTGTGGAAGTACTGCACATATATCCTACATTTGCGCAGGTTGGTACCACCTTTTTTGTAGCTGTTGCAAGCTACCTGGCGCAGCGTCATTTCTCTTTCAGGAAAAAAGTATTGCCGGACTATGTGGAAGACGAACAGAACGATGAGCCCATCTTACCAGATCAGAATTGCAGGTAAAAGACAGTGCCTGAACCGGGCAGGGATTTTACGTAAATATTGCCCTTGTGCAATAACATGATCTGCTTGCACAGGCTGAGGCCGATACCATTGCCGTTGGTTTTGGTGCTGAAAAAAGGAATGAATATCTTTTCCAGGACATCCGCCTCAATACCAGTTCCATTATCGCTTACAGTAACCACTACACGATTATCATTGCTCCTGTAAGCAGCCAAACTGATTTTGGGCTGTACGGCTGTTTTCAGGGCGTCAATAGCATTCATCAGGAGGTTAATAATGACCTGCTCTACCAGGTTGCGGTCTGCGTTGAGTGTTAATAACGGATCTTTAAGTATAATATCTGCAACAATACCTCTTTGCTCAAACCCAGGTGTTAGCAACTGAACAATATTCTCAAACATATCCACTATTGAGATCTCCTTTTTATGCGAAGCGGTTATCTTATTAAGCGTTCTGTAAGATGCGGCAAACTGAAGCAGCCCTTCGCTGCGGCGTTGTATGGTCTCTATGCCCAGTTTCACATCTTCTTTTAACGATGCGATTTCAGCATCTGACTGTAACTGCTGCTTTAATGTTTCTGCAAGAGAAGCAATGGGAGCCACTGAGTTCATGATTTCATGTGTCATGACGCTTAATAATTTTTTCCACGACCGCGCTTCATTTTCATCAAGGGCGTCATTAATATTCTGAAGCACCACCAGCTTATAATTTTTACCTTCCGTCTTGAAAGAGGTAGCTGAAAGCATTATTTTTAGTTGCGCTCCATCCAGTAATAACACCGTATTGCTTCCCGCTTCCAGGTTAACAATGGCATTGTATAAGGCCGTATTCTTCCTTTCAATTACATGCAGGGTGGATATATATGGTATTTGCGTTATTTTTTTTAATGATTCATTTACCCAGATAACCTTATGGCTTTCTGCCTCATATAAAATAATGCCGGTTTGTATCAGTTCCAGTATTTTTTGAAGGTATTGATACTGCGTCTCTTTTTCGCGGGTAATTAATTGAAACGTCTGGTTAATGGTGTTGAAATCCTGCCTGAGTTTCTTTAGCTCTGCCGGTGCATTTTCTGCATTGAAATACCGGGAAAAATCGCGGTATTTTACTGCTGATGCGAAATCATCCAGCTCTTTAAGCGGTAATATCATCTTATTGTAAAGCATATAACCCTGCAATAAAGCCAAGAAAAACAATGGCAGCGCAATTACGTACTGGCCGTTTATAAAAAACCATGCTGTGACGAAAAAAGAAACAAACAATACGATCAAACGCAGCGCGTAGGTAAGCCTGTATTTTTGTTTTGCCTTCATGACTATATATCGTATTTATTTAAACGCCTGTACAGCGCGGTACGTGTAAGCCCCAGTTCTTTTGCGGCTCTTGTGATATTGCCGTCATACTTTTCTATTACTCTAATGATCGTACTTTTTTCCAGCAGTTCCAGGTTCGTGGTATCCTGCGGCTCATTCATAGTGTTATGCTTCTCTATCGGAGAAAAAATAATATCATCGTCCTGCAGGGTATCACGCTCACACATAATTACAGCACGCTCTATTGCGTATTGCAGTTCTCTTACATTACCCGGATAATGGTATTGCAACAGTTTTTCTTTCGCCTGCCTGCCTACCGGCAATAAAGATTTCAGGTATTTTCCGCAATATACCTTACAAAAATGCGCCGCGAGCGGTAAAATATCTTCTTTTCTTTCGCGTAAAGGTGGCAGAATTATCTCAACGGTGTTGATACGATAAATAAGATCTTTGCGAAACCGGTTCTCACTGGCCAGCTCCTGCATCGGCAGGTTGGTGGCGCAGATCAGCCTTATATCAACCAGCCGGCCTTCGTTACTGCCTAACCGGTGCACCACACGGTTTTGCAAAACGCTGAGCAGGCTGGCTTGCTGCGGTAATGAAATATTGCCGATCTCATCTAAAAACAAGGTGCCTCCCGAAGCCATTTCAAAGCGTCCCGGCCTGTCCTCACGGGCATCAGTAAAAGCACCTTTCCTGTGGCCAAAAAGCTCACTTTCAAACAGGCCGGGCGTAAGCGCCCCTACATCTACCTTTACAAAAGGTCCCTTGCTTCTTAACGACTGCTGGTGAATAGTATGCGCAATCATATCTTTACCCGTTCCGTTCTCCCCCAGGATAAGGATATTGGCTTCGGTGGGCGCAATTTTTTTCACTTTATACAAAACTTCTCGGATCGCTGGCGAATGACCAATAAAATTATCTAAGCCATCATTTTGCTTACCTGTATCACTTTTCTTTTGCAGGTTATTGCCTTTCCTGCTCCATATTTCTTCAATTGCCTCTATAAGTTTTTCATTATGCCAGGGTTTTACAATAAAATCAGCAGCACCCTCTTTCAGGCTTCGCACAGCAAGGTCTACATCTGCATAAGCAGTGATCATGATCACCTGCAGATTGGGTTTTAATGCTTTTGCTTTGCGCAGCCAGTACATACCTTCATTACCGGTATGCAGCGAGCTGGTAAAGTTCATATCCAGTATAAGCAGGTCGTAATCACCTTCTGTAAGCAGGCTACGCAGTTGCTCGGGGTTCTTCTCTGTAGTGATCGTTTTTACAAACGGTTTAAGTAACAACCTGAGCGCTATCAGCATGTCCGGATCATCATCAACCGCTAATATGGAAATATTTTTTAAAGACATCATCGGTTCTTGACTTTGCAATAATAGCATAATTGTATGCCTGTACATTCCATCGGCCTAAAGATTTTTTTATTTATTGAATGTGTATCAAAACCGTACAGTTACTGTACGGATATGTACACGCTTCTTTACCAGAAAAAAGGTAAAAGACTGAAAATAAATATATTAATTTAATGGCATCATTTTGATAAGCAGGTATATGAATTTCTCATACATGATCTTAGTGCCGGAGTTGGAATAGCTCCGGCTCTATTTAAAATTAAATGGAACTGAAACTTTGGACAGGAAAATTGAAAAAAAGAAATGGCCGGCAAAAAGGATACTGCTTGTAAGTGGTATTGCCTCGCTGGCTTTCCTTATAGGCGCAAGTATTTACGCCACATCCGGTAAAAGGAAGCTGAATGTGGAAGCCGAACGTATTACCATCAGCGAGGTCAAGCAGGGGCCTTTTCAGGAGTTTATACCGGTAAATGGCGTGGTGCAGCCTTTAACCTCCATATACTTAGATGCCGCCGAAGGAGGACGGGTAGAAGAGAAATACGTAGAGGACGGTACTTTTATGAAAAAGGGACAACCTATATTAAGACTATCGAATACCGATCTGCAATTGAGCCTGGTTCAGCAGGAAACGCAGGTATATAATCTTATTACACAGATGCAGATTGCTAAAAATGCTTCACAACAAAACAGGATCACCAATCTCAACCAAATGACCGATGTGGATAATCAGCTTAAAGAAGCAGAGCGCATTTATAACCTGAATAAAAAGCTGTACGATAAAAAAGCAATTGGCTCGCAGGAATTAAAACAGAGTGAAAACACCTACCATTACCAGCTTGAGAAGAAGAAGCTGGCTACACAAACTATTAGCCAGGATGCCCAATCATCTAAACAGCAACTGGCGCAAGCCGAGCAATCGTACAAAGGATCTCAGAATGCACTGACAGTAATGCGCCAGAAAGTAGGCGACCTTATTGTACGGGCTCCGGTTGACGGGCAGCTTACCTCGCTGGACGCTGAAGTAGGACAAAACAAGAATAAAGGAGAAAGATTAGGCCAGTTAGATGTAATGGGTGATTATAAAGTACGGGTAGACGTGGACGAACATTATATTTCGCGTATTTATAATAACCTGGAAGGAATTGCTGCATTTGCCGACAAAGAGTACAAATTAACCATTAAAAAAGTATATACACAGGTTAGCAACGGCCGTTTCCAGGTAGATATGGCTTTTACCGGAAAAGCACCTGAAGGAATCAGGCGGGGACAGACATTACAGATCCGCCTGGCTTTGAGCGAAGAAACAAAGGCATTATTGCTACCCCGCGGCGGATTTGCAAATAAAACAGGCGGCCGTTGGGTATATAGGCTGGATAAAGACGGGAAGCTGGCTTACAAAACAGATGTTGAGCTGGGCCGCCAGAATCCGGATTACTTCGAAGTGCTCAGCGGATTGAAGCCTGGGGATAAAGTAGTTACCAGCAGCTATGATAATTACGGCGATGATATGCAGGAACTGGTAATAAAAAAGTAACCAGGAGCAGGGTCGTTATGATATAACCAGGATGGAATAACATTAGTTGTTTGATTAAATAATTGATAATAAAAAAACAGTCTCTCCTTCGGAGGGATTTGGGGAGGCCCTTTTATGATAAAAATCACCGATCTGGAAAAAATGTACCGCACGGAAGAAGTGGAAACCATTGCATTGAATAAACTGTCGCTTGAAGTAAAAGAAGGAGAGTTTGTGGCGGTAATGGGGCCTTCGGGTTGCGGCAAATCTACATTGCTGAACATACTTGGTTTACTGGACGACCCTGATGGCGGCAGCTTTATTTTTAATGGGATTGAAGTGTCTCATTTTAACGAACGCAAACGCGCCGATCTGCGTAAGCATAATATCGGCTTTGTATTCCAGAGTTTTAACCTGATTGATGAGCTGACTGTATTTGAAAATGTAGAACTGCCGCTGATATACACCGGTATAAAAAGTGCTGAACGAAAAAAACGGGTGGAGGAAGTACTTGAAAAAGTGCAGATCATGCACCGGCGCAACCATTATCCCCAACAACTTTCGGGCGGGCAGCAACAAAGAGTAGCGGTGGCCCGGGCCGTGGTAAATAAGCCGAAACTGATCCTTGCGGATGAGCCTACCGGCAACCTCGACTCTTCGAACGGTAACGAAGTGATGGAGATGTTAACCGATCTTAACGAGCAGGGCACTACTATTATTATGGTAACACATAGTGAGCATGATGCCCGCTACAGCCATCGCATTATAAGAATGCTGGACGGGCAAACGGTTACAGAAAATATTTTAGTGTAGCAATAACATCCAAAGCATCATGAATCTAACATATAAGATTCACATGATTCAGAAAGTATCATTAACCGGATCACATCAATCACTTTTCAGACAATGTTTAAGAATTATCTAAAAATAGCCTGGCGGAATTTGCTAAAAACAAAATTATACAGCAGTATCAATATATTCGGGCTCGCTGTGGGTATCGCAAGTTTTGTACTGCTGCTGTTATATTTTAATTATGAGTTAAGCTATGACAAATGGGATAACTCTCTAAGCAGGGTGTATAAACTTGGACTGCAGGGGCAAAACGGCATTGAATGGGAAGGGAACACTCCAGCACCTTTAGGGGAGCTGCTGAAAAACAAATATCCCAATATAGAAGCTGCTACTTCTTTACAAAACAACGGAGGTTATGAAGCGCTTCTTTCTTCAAATGATAAAAAGATATATCAGGATGGCCTCATTAGTGTGGATTCATTGTTTTTTAAAGTATTCCCTTTCCAATTGTCACACGGTGACGTGAATACTGCACTCAACCCTCCGGATGCAGCTATAATAAGCGAAGAACTGAGCCGGAAGCTTTTCGGCAATGAATCTCCCATAGCTAAGACCATCAAGCTATACAACGCGTACGATGTACAAATTACCGGCGTTTTAAAAAATCCCGACAAACCCTCAACTTTACATCCGCAACTACTATTCCGAGCCGGTGCTGAAAAATCCAATTATCACTGGCAGAATTTTTCTTATGAAACGTATGTAAAGCTGAATACTCCGAAAATTACAGCGCATTTGGAGAATGATATTAACAGGATCTATTATAATGAGCGTATAAAAAAAGACAGTCTCTCTTTTGAGAACTGGGAAAAGCAGGAGGTAAAAACCACTCTTTTTGCTGAAAGATTCACAGACCTGCATAATTTTCCCAAAAACGGCAGCAGCAACTTTAAAACGGTAGCGGTGCTTTTGATACTGGCTGTGCTTCTCTTGCTTACAGGCTCCATCAACTTTAGCAATCTTTATGTTGCGGCTTCCATCAGGCGTGCCAAAGAAATCGGGGTAAGAAGGGTACTCGGATCAAATCGCAAGCGCCTTTTCTGGCAGTTTATAATTGAAGCATTCATACTAAGCCTTATCAGTTTTGTCATAGCGGTGCTGCTATTGCTCATCATCATACCTCCTTTCAAAAAAGAGTTTAATATTCAACTGCATCTTTTTGACCTGGAAAATTCAAAAATTTACATACAGGTATTTATCTGTATGGTTATTGTTACTTTTTTATCTGGTTTGTATCCGGCTATATTTTTATCCCGTTACAATGCAGTGAAAGTACTTAAGGGTGATTATTCGCAGGGAAAACAGGGAATGGGTATACGCAATGCACTGTTGATCACCCAGTTCTGCCTCTCTGGATTTTTCATATTTGCTATTGTAGCTGTTAAAAAACAAATGTATTTCATGCAAACAAAAGATAAAGGTTTTTCATCTGAGCAGGTTGTTCGCATAACAATATCGCAAAATACAGGAGACAATAACTTTGACCTTACCCGAAATAAACTGTTAAGCATCCCGGGAGTTAAATATGTATCTAAAACCACTAATGTGCCTGGCGATGCATATGCTGATACATCAGCACAGGCATACAGGTTTGAAGGACGGGATGTAAGGCTGATTACGGTAAAGGTAAGTAATGATTATTTTAAGACAATCGGAGCTACCATTAAAGCAGGCCGGGATTTTAATGGCAGCATTGCCGATGAAAATACACGAAGCATTATACTTAACGAATCTGCTGCACGCTTATTAAATACAGTGACGCCGGTTGGCAAATTTATAGGCTTTCCTTTTTGTGATACCGTTCAGGCACAAATTGTAGGGATCATTAAAGATTTTAATGTGCAGAATTTATCAAATGCAATAAGGCCTGTAGCTTACTCCATTAATAATAAAGCCTGCAGCTATATGTGGGGCGGCGCCATGCTTGTGAAGCTAAGCGGGAATAATGTACCCCGAACAATAGCTGCTATAGAAAATACCTGGAAGCAAGTAGAACCTGATTTTCCATTACGGTATTCTTTTTTGGATGACAATTTTCAAAAGCTGTATGCGGGATATATCAGGGTGCAGAAGATCGTGGCCTTTTTCACACTGATAGCCGTTGTTATTGCTGCAATAGGCCTGTTTGCCTTAACAGCGTTTTTACTAAAGGAAAGAACCAAAGAAATAGGTATCAGAAAAGTGCTGGGAGCAGATATAGCAGACATAAGCCTTTTAGTGGCAAAAAATTTTTTAACGTTAATAGGTATCGCTACTGCAATAGCCCTGCCGCTGAGCTGGTGGGCTGCCCAGCAATGGTTACAAACATTTGCCTATCGTATTCACCTGGACTGGTTTACAGTGATCAGCACTATGCTAATTATTGCTGTGATTGTTTTAATTACTATTGGCACGCAGGCGGTTAAAGCAGCCATGTCTAACCCTGTAAAGAGCTTAAACAACAAATAGTGCTTATTGATGATAGCGAAACATTAAATATCAAATCCGTCTATGTTCAACAATTATATAAAAACCATTTTCAGGAACCTTTGGAACAATAAAGGGTACAGCTTTCTGAATATTTTCGGACTGGCTATTGGTATCACCTGCGCAGGAATCATATTCCTCTGGGTTGAAGATGAAGTAAACTATGATCAGTTCAATACCAAAAAAGATCGCCTGTATCAAGTGATGACCAATCAAAAATACGAGGCCCATATAAGTACTTTCAGATCTACCCCTACTCCGTTAGCTCCCGCTTTGCAGCAGGATATACCAGGTATTATTAATACCTGCAGAATGGCAGACTATAATGTGAAGAAACTATTCACAATCGGCGGGAAATCTTTATATGCATCAGGGGGCTTTGTTGACCCTTCTTTATTCAATATGTTTACCCTTCCATTTTCAGAGGGTAACACAAAAAATGCTTTTTCTAAACTGCACTCGCTGGTGATTACAGAAGCCGCCGCAAAAAAGTTTTTTGGGAAAGAGACGAACATAACCGGCAAAACAGTTCGCATGGACAATGACCAGGATTACATTATTTCCGGGGTTATCAAAAACATCCCTGCCCACTCGTCGCTTCAATTTGAATGGGTGGCGCCTTTTGAAGTTTGGTATATCAAAAATCAATCATGGGCAAATAGCTGGGGTAATAATGCTGTTGACACTTATATTGAACTCGCCCCCGAAGTATCAGCCAAAGTCATTGGTAAGTCCTTTAGTAATAGTATTCGTACAAGAGAACCCGAATCGAATGTAACGCCTATTTTGTGGAGTATGAACGACTGGCGTTTACGGGGCACTTTTGACAATGGCCGGCAAACCGGAGGCGGGAAAATAGAGTATGTTCAAATGTTTTCGGTCATTGCCTGGATTATACTCATTATTGCCTGTATCAATTTCATGAACTTATCTACAGCAAGAAGCGAAAAAAGAGCTAAAGAAGTGGGAGTAAGAAAAGTTTTAGGGGCAGGCAAACTAAAATTAATAACCCAGTTCATTGGAGAAGCTATCTTTATGGCCTTTTTATCAGCTATTTTAGCGATTGCATTGATGGCGCTGGCGTTACCGGTGTTTAACGGGGTTTTTCAAAAAACGCTCTCCCTGGGCTTCAACAACCCTTCGCATATATTCGTATTACTGATCATAATATTTATCTGCGGGGTCAT
This sequence comes from Niabella aquatica, assembly GCF_054779315.1. Classification (NCBI taxonomy): domain Bacteria; kingdom Pseudomonadati; phylum Bacteroidota; class Chitinophagia; order Chitinophagales; family Chitinophagaceae; genus Niabella; species Niabella aquatica. Next base: position 121,073 of record NZ_BAAGYM010000013.1, on the reverse strand, counting down.
TGCCGGCAGCTATCCATCATTTTACCTATCCTCTTTTTCCCCGGTTATTGTTTTAAAAGGGAGGAAATCAAAAAACGGAAGTGCAGTTTATTTAAGAAAAGGCCTTGTTATAACACAATTCACCATTTCCATCATATTAATTATAAGTACTGCAATTATTTTTCAACAAATACGGTACGTAAAAAGCCGCAACCTGGGATTTAATAAAAACAACCTGGTAAGAATAGATATGAATGATGAAATGAAGCAGAATTACTCCGGTATACAACAGAGCCTGCTGGCTACCGGTTTGATTGACCACTTAGGCTTTTCTAACTATAATACGCTTTATGCAGGAAATAACACAGGAAGCCTGATCTGGAGCGAAAAATCGTCAAATGATAAAATCCTGCTTTCAATGCGGGGTATTTCGCCTGGCTTCCTAAACACTTACGGTATAAAAAAAATATCAGGTCGCGATTTTGTGGCAACTGATAGCATACCATCTAAAAATATGAATGTCATCATTACTGCTTCACTTGAAAAAATGATGGGCAATAACAGCGCTTTGGGCAAAAAACTTTTTTGGAAAGGAGGCGCTGATGAATTAACGGTAGTAGGTGTAGTTAACGATTATATATATGGTGACATGTATGCAAAACCCGATCCGGTCGTTTTCTTCTTTAACAACATATCAGATGCAGCCAATCTCTATATCCGCTTAAAAACAGATGTTGACATAGAAAATGCTGTTCAAACAATCTCATCAATTATAAAAAGAAATAACCCGTCCTACCCTGTTACCTATCATTTTGTGGATGAACAGTTTGACCAAATGTTCGAAAATGAAACGCTGATCAGTACCCTATCTAAAATATTCGCTTCGCTAGCTATTTTAATCTCCTGCCTGGGTTTATTTGGACTTTCTGCTTACACTGCAGAAAAGAGAACAAAAGAAATTGGCATACGAAAAGTATTGGGTGCAAGTGTTACAGGCATTATAGCATTGCTGTCAAAAAATTTTATACAGCTCGTAGCATTAGCCTGTTTGATCGCATTTCCCATTGCGTGGCTGATCATGCATAACTGGTTACAGAATTATCAATACAGGATTGCAATAAACTGGTGGATATTTTTAGCAGCAGGAATTTCAGTCATACTGATCGCATTAATCACCGTCAGTTTTCAATCTGCAAAAGCATCGCTTGCAAAGCCGATGAAGAGTTTGAGAACAGAATAATGAATAGTGAGTAGTGCAACAAGTAAAATATGCAAATAGTAACAAAATATCTCATACCTGGCATCTGGAAAGAGGAGACCCGGAACCGGTAACCCAATAATCGCTCAGACCATGTTTAAAAACTATTTCAAAATCACATTCAGAAATCTTGCACGAAACAAGATTTATTCCATAATTAACGCTGCAGGTTTGAGTATTGGCCTGGCTTGTGCTATGCTTATTCTGTTGTATGTAAATGATGAAGTAAGCTATGACCGTTTTCATAAAACCGCTAACCGGATTTACCGTATAGATAAGCAACAAATAAAAGGAGATGGAAACGTTCATTTCGGCAGTTATACAGGATATTTTCCGGGACCGCGTTTTGCGGCGAAGATTCCTGAGATACAACATTTTGTCCGATTTGAACCTGGCTATGCCGATATTAAATCAGGCAGCGATATTCAATCACAATCAATAAGCATTGTTGATGCTAATTTCTTTTCAGTATTTAGCTTTCCTTTAGTGAGCGGCGGCAATGCGAAAACTGTATTAACGCAGCCTAATTCGGTAGTGATTACTGAAGATATGGCGAAGAAATATTTTGGCAATTCAGATGTGGTTGGCAAAACAATTGCTATAAAAAACAAAGGAACGTTTGAACCATATATTGTAACAGGTGTTGCAAAAAATTGTCCGCAAAATTCGTCTATAAAATTTTCGGTTGTATTGCCTTTGAAAGTTCCCGCAGTCGATGAAAGTAATAATAATAATTGGTTTAATTCTTTTCTTACCACGTTCGTTGTACTTTCTCCAAATGCAAATGTTAAAGCCGTTGAAAACAAAATGGATAAGGTTTTCAAAGCTGATGCAAGCGAAGCTATTAATGAAATAAAAACAAAATTTGGCATTAAAGATGTAGGTATTTCTTACGCGCTCGAGCCGCTTACGGCCATTCATCTCGGCAACATGGTGCCGGATGAGGATGAAGCGCTTTCTGATAAAAGCAATCCAACATTCTCTCATATTCTTTCTGCTATTGCTGTTTTTATTTTATTGATTGCCTGTATAAATTTTGTAAACCTTACAATTGCAAGGTCTGTAAGGCGTGCAAAGGAAATCGGCATCCGAAAAGTAATAGGCGGCAGACGAAAACAACTGATGATACAATTTTTAACTGAGTCGTTCATCTTATGCCTTATTGCTTTTGTCTTTGCCATTGCTATTGTAACAGCAGTGCTTCCTGTATTCAACCAGCTTTCAAACAAAGCCCTTTCACTTTCTTATTTGTTCAATGCAAAACTTATTACAGGTTATATAATTCTTCTCATAATTACAGGTTTGTTAGCCGGGTTTTATCCGGCAGTAGTGCTATCCAATTACAATCCTGTAAAAACACTATACAGCCATTTCAATTTTGCATGGAAAAACTATTTACAAAAATCATTAGTTGTATTTCAATTTACCCTGGCATCATTTTTAATTATTGGCACGCTGGCTTTTTTTTTACAGTTCAACTATCTCACCAAACAAAGCTTAGGCTATGATGACAGTAATTTAATCGCCATTAATAAATCGCCATTAACACGAAGTGAAGCTCTTTTATTTAAACAACAATTAATAAAGAACCCTGACATAATTGATGCTGCTCCGGGAAGCGATGGTTATAATGGCAACACGGTAAAAATAAGTGGCGATAAGCATATAAATATTTCTGTTGAAACCATTGATGTCTCTTATTTGCCTTTAATCAAAGTGCCGGTTATTGCAGGCAGGAATTTTTCTGCCGATTATCCATCCGATTCAACACATGCGGTTTTAGTGAATGAAGCATTTGTACATCAAGCCGGATGGAAGCAGCCTGCTGGCGAACAAATAACAAACTTCGATGGCGATAATTATACAGTGATAGGCGTGGTAAAGAATTATCACTATAAGCCTTTAACCGAAAAAATAGAGCCGCAGCTTTTTACCATGAACCCTGCAAACAGTTATGGAATGATGTATATAAAAATCAGGCCCGGCACTGAATCCGCAAGTTTGCAATACATAGCAAAAACATTTAAAGATTTATTTCCGTTAAGCCCGTTTATTTACAATTTTAAACAGGAACAAAATAAACTGAGTTATGCGGCAGAAGCCCGGTGGAAACAAATTATTTTATTCAGCGCCATACTGACCATTTTTATTTCCTGTACAGGTTTATTTGGCCTATCTGTTTTATCAGCAGAAAAAAGAACAAAAGAAATCGGGATACGTAAAGTGTTAGGCGCATCTGTAAGCAGCATTGTATCTATTCTGTCAACTGATTTTTTAAAGCTGGTTTCTATTTCATTAGCTATATCAATACCGCTTGCATGGATGGCAACCAACAAGTGGCTGCAGCATTATCCATATCGCATTACGCTTAATTGGTGGTTGTTTGCGATAGCAGGCTTGTTGGTGATATTGATTGCAATGCTTACAATTAGTTTTCAATCAATAAAAGCAGCACTTGCCAACCCGGTTGCAGCATTACGGAGCGAATAGCATCCTAAGGCCCCGAAAGGAGGACTTAATAAGAGGTTTATAAATGTGAACAACTTTTAAATATGAACAACTTTATATTATAATCAATCTAAAATCCGCTCCGCCATTCCGATAGTTATCGGTATGGCGGAAGGTAAGGAGTGGCTTATGTTCAAAAATTATTTTAAAACCGCATTCAGAAGTTTAAAAAGATACAAAACTTACGCCATTATAAACATTGCAGGCTTAGCAGTTGGCATTGCTGTTTGTATGATGATCTTTATGATCATACAATTTCATACGAGCTTTGATGATTTTCACTCAAAGAAAGATCGCATCTATCGTGTGTTGACGGAATCTCATCCTGCAGATGTTGGAAATATTACTTATGCGAAAAATACTCCTTTTCCAATGCCCACCGGATTGAAAACTGAGTTTCCCCAACTGGAACAGGTAGTCCCTGTTTATGCAAGCCACAATGACGAGTTGCAGGTGCTTGATGATAATGGAACTCCTGTAAAGAATTTTAAAGAGCAAAGCGGTGTGTTTTATACATCGTCTTCATTCTTCAACATGTTTAACTTCCCGCTGCTCGCAGGTTCCTATTCCTCGTTAAAAGATCCGAACAATGTATTGCTTACAAAAGAGATTGCAGAAAAATATTTTGGCGACTGGAAAACAGCGATAGGTAAAACCATTAAAATAACAGGATATTATAGCATGGGTGCAGGATTGTTTCAGTTTCAGGCAACAGCGCTGAAAGTTTCAGGCATTCTTGCAACTATACCGGCAAATACAGATTTTCAGCTAAAATTGGTGGTTGCTTACGGAACAAGTTTTACCGGTGATAAAGAACATGGATTTCAACAACCCGGTGGGAATGGAACGGCGCCTGACTTTGGTTGCTATGTTATGTTGCCCTCAAACATGTCTGCCGCCAATTTCAATCAGCAATTGAGCGCGTATGCACGAAAGGTACAACCTGCCGGCAATAAGGATAGTTATGTTCTACAACCAATAAGCGCTGTACATTATGATGCGGCCGCTGGTAATTACAGTAACAAAACAATCAGTCACGAATTAATTAATGTGTTGTGGTTAATTGCCTCCTTCATCCTTTTAATAGCCTGCGTAAACTTTATCAATCTCTCCACTGCACAAGCGGTAAACCGTGCAAAAGAAGTAGGTGTTAGAAAAGTGTTGGGAAGTAATAAATCTCAATTGCAGATCCAGTTTATCGTTGAAACATTTCTGATAGTTACAATTGCTGTAATACTTGCAGCAATTATTACAATACTTGCATTGCCTCCTGTAAATAATATTTTAGAACTTTCACTTTCATTCAGCACACTAACCAATCCCGCAGTTATTTTATTTATGTTTAGTGTTGCCATTGTTGTAACCGCACTCGCCGGTTTTTATCCTTCTGTTGTTTTATCACGTTTCAACCCGGTTACAGCTTTAAAAAGCAAACTTGCCGTAAATACAACAAAAGGAATTTCATTAAGAAGAGGATTGGTGGTGTTTCAATTCATCATTGCCCAGGCGCTCATCATCGGGGCGCTCATCATTGTAAAGCAGATGGATTATTTTATGAATCAACCGTTAGGCTTTAACAAAGATGCCGTTGTAAATGTTCCTTTTCGCCCGGATAGTACCGGCAGCAAGCTGACGGGTTATTTAAGGCAACAGTTATTGCAGGTAAGCGGCGTGCAGGCAGTAAGCTTCAGCTCCAACACGCCGATTGAAGATGATAATAATATGTTTACCGCATTCAAATTTGATAATGCAATAAAGGATGCAGATTTCCAGGCTATTACCAAATTCGCAGACAATGATTATGTGCCGACATATAAATTACAGCTGGTAGCCGGCAAAAATTTGCAACCCTCTGATCCGACAAGAGAATTTTTGGTAAATGAATCAATGGTAAAAAGTTTAGGGCTTAAAAAACCGGAAGATATATTGAACAAAGAAATAAGCATAATGGGTGGTCTGATAAAATGTCCTGTTGTAGGTGTATTGAAAGATTTTCATGACAGGTCTTTACGCCAGAGTCTGGCACCATTGCTTATTACCACTAATGCAACCATGTACCGTCAGGCTTCAATAAAACTGGCAACCATAAACATGGCTTCTACCATGCAATCCATTAAAAAAATATGGGAGCAAACTTTTCCGGATTATGTTTATGAATACAGGTTTTTGGATGATAAAATTGATAGTTTTTACAAACAGGAAAACCAGTTGTCAAAGTTGTATAAGATCTTTGCCGCCATCGCTATATTCCTTAGCTGTCTTGGGTTGTATGGGTTAGCCTCATTCATGGCTGTACAGCGCATTAAAGAAGTGGGTATTCGTAAAGTATTGGGGGCTACCGCAGGCAATATTGTTTATTTGTTTTCAAAAGAATTTATCCTGCTCATTGCAATTGCCTTTGTGATTGCCACACCCATTGCATCGTATTACATGCATCAATGGTTGCAGGATTATGCTTATCGCATTCATGTGAGTTGGTGGTTGTTTGTTGTGGGCGGAATTGCTGCCATTGTTATTGCATTGGCAACGATAAGCTTCCAGGCAATAAAAGCAGCGATGGCAAACCCGGTTACAGCATTACGGAGCGAATAGCCCATCCCCCGCAGGGAGGACTTAATAGCGGCATCAAATATTATGTTATGAACAACATTGTACTTTATAATTGATTAAAAAAAATTCTTTCCTCATGGGAAGCAAGGAGGGGTTTATGTTTCAAAATTATATAAAAACAGCGTGGCGGAATATCATCCGAAGCAAAGTCTTTTCTTTTATCAATATTATGGGGCTGGCCCTTGGTTTGGCATGCAGCTTACTGATCATGCTTTGGGTGAATGATGAAAAAAAGGTAGATGCATTTCATAAAAATGGGGAATACTTATACCAGGTGTATGAGCGGAATCATTTTGATGGAAAAACAGATGCAGGTTATGTTACACAAGGCCTGCTTGCCGATGAATTAAAAAAGACGGTCCCAGAGATCCGGTATGCAAGCGGATTTGAGCCTGTTGCAGCACCCGGCAGCAGCAGTACATTTGAAGCAGGCAAAAAAACGGCCAAAATGAATGGTGCGTTTGCCGGGGAAGATTTTTTTAACATGTTCAGCTATCCTTTATTGCAGGGCAGCATCACTACGGCATTGAACGAACCCAATACTATTGCTATATCAAAACACATGGCTGAGTATTTTTTTGATAATGCTTCCAACGCAATCAATAAAATAATCCGCTTTGATAATAAGGAGGAACTGAAAATAACAGCTGTATTTGATAATGCGCCGCCCAGGTCATCATTACAGTTTGATTTTTTAAGAACATGGGTAGATTTTGTTAAGCAAAACAACTGGGTGCATAACTGGAACAACACAAGTCCGCAGACTTTTATACAACTGAAGCCTGATGCTGACGCTGCAAAAGTTCAGGCCAAGATCAGGGACTTTATCTATAATTACAAACAAAAAGATAAAAGCTTTGTTACGGAACTCGCATTACAGCCCTTTGCAGAAAAATACCTTCATTCAAACTTTAAAAACGGATACCCCGATGGCGGAAGAATTGAATACGTTCGGCTCTTCAGCATTATTGCTGTATTTATATTGCTGATCGCCTGCATCAATTTCATGAACCTCGCAACAGCACGTTCCGCAAAACGGGCAAAAGAAGTGGGTATAAGAAAAGTAATCGGCGCTATGCGGTCTGCATTAATTGCACAGTTTGTTGGCGAAGCAATTATACTTACCTTTATTTCAATCATTATTGCAATTGCATTTGTTCTGTTGAGTTTACCTGTATTTAACCAGTTTACCAATAAACAATTATCCCTTCCTTTTAATCAACCTGCATCCTGGCTAATTATTCTCGGTTTATTGTTAATTACAGGCATTATTGCTGGCAGCTACCCGGCATTATTTCTTTCTTCATTAAAACCGGTGCGTGTTTTAAAAGGAGCTTTAAAATTTAGCTGGAGTACGACATTCTTCAGAAAAGCATTAGTTGTTTTTCAGTTTGCGATGAGTATATTTTTGATTATCGCGATGATCGTTATATATAAGCAACTCAATTATATTCAAACAAAAAACCTTGGTTATGACAGAGATAACCTTATATATATTCCTATTGAAGGGGATCTCGTAAAAAACTACAAAATCTTCAAGCAAAAAGCCCTCGCAGATCCCGCGATAGCAAATGTTTCAAAAATGCGTAACTCGCCCACAGTCATATCTCATCATTTTTTAGGTATTAGCTGGCCGGGTAAAGATCCAAATCTAACAGTACCATTTGCTGCCGGTATTGTAGGCTATGATTTCGTAAAAACAATGAATCTTCAAATGAAGTCGGGGCACGACTTTTCAAAAGAGTATGGAACAGATGCTGCGGGGTACCTTGTGAATGAAACTGCTATTGACAAGATGGATTTGAAAGATCCTATTGGCAAAATAATCAATTGGGAGAACCGCGAAGGTAAAATAATTGGTGTGATAAAAGATTTTCATTTCAGTTCATTGCATGAAACTATTGAACCCTTAATTATAAGGCTGGATGAAAACTGGAGCTGGGGAACCGTTTTTGTGCGTATCAGAGCCGGTAAAACAAAAGAGGCTATTGCTTCTCTGCAACAAATATGCGCAGAACTGAACCCTGCATTTCCATTTACTTACCAGTTTTCTGATCTTGAATATGCCAAATTATATGTAAGCGAATCGGTGATAAGTAAACTGTCCAACATTTTTGCTTTTTTGGCCATATTCATATCCTGTCTCGGTTTGTTTGGCCTGGCAACTTTTAGTGCAGAACAACGTACCAAAGAAATAGGAGTACGAAAAGTGTTAGGTGCTTCTTCTTCAAATATTGCACAACTCTTATCCGCAAGTTTTTTAAAACCAGTTATAGTTGCTTTTTTAATTGCATTTCCGGCGGCATGGTGGGCAATGAGCATGTGGCTGCAGGACTATGCTTATAAGATCGATATTAACTGGGGGATGTTTGCAATTGCAGGATTGCTGACGGTAGGGATAGCATTAATAACAGTAAGTTATCAAAGTATAAAAGCGGCAATAACAAATCCTGTAAAGAGTTTGAGAACAGAATAATAAAACATTCATGAGCGAAAACAGAATATGGTTATTAATGGCAAGAAAACTTTCGGGCGAAGCTTCAGAGAAAGAGCTGAAAGAATTTGAAGAATTGCTGAAAGAAGGGCCGGAACTATTGTTTCTGTATGAAATCATATCCTGTTTTTGGAATAATGATGCGGTGATTCATCAGAAAGCAGACAAAAACGAACTTCAGGAAATACTAAAGAGGTATGGGTAATATACGCTTTTAAAATAAACGCTATGATCAAAAGTCATCTCAAAACCGCATGGAGAAATATTGTCAGGAGAAAGCTGTATACCTCACTCAATATTATTGGGTTAGTTGCGGCTATAGTTTGTGCATCACTTTTATCTCTTTTTATCAGTTTGCATTACAGTTTCTACAGGTATCATAAAAATGCCTCTACTACTTACAAAATAGTTAATGAAATTCACTATGAGAAAACAGCCTATGTAAGTAGTGTATCAGTGGGTATGTATCAGGCATTGTTGCGAGGCAATCCTCATACCAAAACCACCGGCGTAATGTTGAATAACCAGAGCGCTTGAGCAATAAAATAAAAATCATTTATTCAATTCAATCACTGTTCATACAATGCTTAAAAATTATATAAAAATAGCCTGGCGCAATATGCTGAAAAGCAAATTTCATACATTCCTGAATATTATAGGTCTCGCTGCCGGCATTGCTTTTACATTGCTGATCGCGGCCTATATATGGAGTGAGCTGCACGTAAATAAAGACCTGCGAAATGTTGATCAACAATATATCGTCCAAAGCAAATGGGCCAACACCGGTGAGGGTAGTGAAATAGTAACGCTCGGCCCCCTGGCAAAAATCTTAAAAGAAACATATCCTAACCTCGTAAAAAATTATTACCGGTACGATGGTATCACTTCAAGCGTTTACAAAGGAGATAAAAGCTTCAGGGAAAATTTACAAATGGGTGACAGCACCTATTTGAATATGTATGGTTTTACATTATTGCATGGTAATGCAGCTACCGCGCTGCGGGATCCGTTTACGGTTGTGATCACTCAAAGCGACGCCAAAAAGTATTTCGGCAAAACAGATGTGATCGGGGAAAATATTTCTATTGAAAACTTCTCCGGAGAAAAACATGATTTTAAAATAACCGGCGTTTTAGATACGTATCCGAAAAACTCCATTACAAACCTTATAGAAGATAGCCCTAACAGCTTTTTTATTTCCGATGCTAACCTGGATTTTTTTGGCAGGACCATGGATTGGCAAAACCCTTCCATTGCCAGTTATATTGAATTACAGGATGGTGTAACTACTAAAGACCTTGAAAAGCCTATTACCCAGATCATGAAAAGAGATGCACCATCAAAGTTCCAGGCAGATCTGACCCCTTACCTCCTACCTTTAAAAACCTATTACCTCGATCAAAATAACGGGCTTGTAAGAAAAATGATCTATGCCCTGTCTGCCATTGCCCTGTTTATACTCGCAATGGCTGTAATCAATTTCATAAATATGTCCGTAAGCCGCTCTGCCTCCAGGATGAAAGAGATCGGTATCAGGAAGGTCTTAGGAGGCATGAAAAAGCAGCTGGCAATACAATTCCTGCTGGAATCTGTCATCATTGTTTTGTTCGCCACTATTATATCCTTTATCGTTTATGCATTAACGAGAAATATTTTCAGCAGCATACTCGGCAAGGAAATCCCACTGCTTACAGCATTCCCGGTCTATTATATCCTGTTCCCGGTTTTGTTTATTCTGGTACTGGGCCTGGGCGCCGGCCTCTACCCCGCTTTTGTACTGTCTTCCCTGAGGTCTGTTGAATCGCTTAAAGGCAAAATCACATCTGTAAAAGACAATGTTTTGTTACGCAAAGGGCTTATTACTTTCCAGTTTGTTACCGCAACCACTGCTCTTGCCGGCGCTATCATTATTTCAAAACAGATCAATTTTTTCCTAAGCAGGAACCTGGGTTATAATAAAGAATATGTGTTATCCGCGCAGGTACCACGTGACTGGACAGAGGCCGGCGTTGATAAAATGATCACCATAAGAGACCAGTTTAAAACGATACCATCAATTCAGGAGGTATCCCTGTCTTATGAAGTACCTGATGGAAATAATGCCGGGCAATCCTATATCTATCGCCAGGGTGCCGACACTGCAAAAGCGCTACCCATGCAGTTCCTTAGTTCTGATGAGCGCTTTATAAAACTCTACGAGATACCACTGCTTGCCGGGTCGGTTTTCCAGGGAAACAGGCTTGATTCAGGAAAAGTAATAATGAATGAAACCGCCGTTAATTCCTGGGATTTGACAATGCGATAACAGCAATAGGGCAACAGGTAAGATTTTTAGGTGATCCTACGGTTTTTACTATCAGCGGAGTTACGAACGATTTTCATTTTGGCTCTATGCAGCAAAAAGTAATGCCGATCATAATGGCCAACGTACAATTTGCCAATATCTATCGCTACCTGTCTTTCAGAATAAAACCGGGCCATCTTTCTCCAAACATTAGTGCGCTGCAGCAAAAATGGGCTGTAGTTATGAACGGGGCACCCTTTGAATACAAATTTATGGATGAAACCCTGGCCACCTTATATAGATCAGAGATCCGGTTAAAAAAGGCTTCTTATGTAGCAACAACACTGGCATTGATCATTGTGTTACTGGGCATAGCAGGGCTGGTATCTTTAAATATTCAACGCCGCACTAAAGAGATCGGCATCCGTAAAGTATTAGGGTCATCGGTTATAGGCGTTCTTATTTTATTTATAAAAGAGTTCCTGGCAGTAATCCTGACCGGCGGCCTGGTAGCCTGCCCGCTCGCCTACCTCATGATGAACGGCTGGCTGCAGGAGTATGCTTACCGGGTAAAGATAGGCGCTATGCCTTTTATTATCTCAGTGTTTGGTTTAGCGCTGATCACCATTTTACTTATTGGCTTACAAGTTTCAAAGGCTGCGTTAATGAACCCGGTAAAGAGTTTGAGAACGGAATAAATCCGCTCCCTCCCCTTCCGGCTTGTCGATCGGAATGGAAGAGGAAGCTTATGAAATGAATAAATGAATCTTAAAATAGATAACGAATTAATAAAAGACTTAAATAGGCAATAACGTCTGAATACTCAGCGCTCAGATCCTAACACTTTATACTCATATTATGATAAAAAATTATTTTAAAACCGCATGGCGCAGCCTGCTCAGGAATAAAAGCTTTGCATTTACCAACCTGCTGGGTCTAACCCTGGGCATCACCTGTACAATTCTTATCCTGTTATGGGTACGGGATGAACGGACCTACGATAAGTTTCATGTAAACTATGATAATATTTCCGTGGTAATTGCCAACCGTGAATTTACAGATGGTGTTTTTACGGATTACAATATGGTGCTGCCTCTTGCACAGGCTATTGAGCAAACAAGCCCTTTGGTAAAAAATGCCGTGGTCACCACATCCGATTATGACCTGATCCTTAAATATAATAACACCGCATTTAAAAAAAACGGCCTGACAGTAAGCGGGCATTTTTTCAGCATGCTTTCCTGGAAATTCTTAAAAGGCAATCCTGCCACAGCAATCAACGATCCGGCATCTATAATATTGACACAATCTGCAGCAAAGGCAATGTTTGGTAATGCAGATCCCCTGAATAAGGTCATAAGAGTGGAAGAGGAAAACAGGAATGCAAAAGTCACGGCTGTTGTTGCTGACCCGCCGGGCAATTCCAGCTTTCAGTTCGATTTTATCCGTCCGTTTAATTATGCAGATCCAGAATTGAAACGCCTGATGAATGAATGGGTTAATTCATCCTGGCGCGTATATGTGCAGGCGGTGCCAGGCACTGATATCAATCAGATAAATAAGGCCATTAATGCAATAAAAAAGCAACATGACCCCCAGGACAAAAGCATCTACTTCACTTTCCCCATGAGCAAATGGCGCCTGTACAGCGAATTCAAGAATGGCAAGAATACCGGCGGCATGATCGAATATGTGCGGCTGTTTACCATTGTGGCTATTATTATCTTATTAATCGCCTGCGTGAACTTCATGAATCTTTCGACGGCCCGTTCCGAAAAGCGTGCAAGGGAGGTCGGTATCCGTAAAGCACTGGGCAGCAGTAAACCAGCATTGATCATGCAGTTTTTTTGTGAGTCGGTTATTTTGGTAGCGGCAGCCTTTTTACTTTCCATCATTACTGTTTATTTACTGCTGCCGGCTTTTAATACACTGGTAAATAAACAACTGTTTCTTGACGTCCGTCAGCCCTATTTCTGGCTGGGGTCTCTTGTAATTGTTGTATTTACCGGTGTCATAGCAGGCAGCTACCCGGCTTTATATTTATCTTCCTTTAGCCCTGTAAAAGTATTGAAAAGTACATTCCGGTTTGGCCGTAACGCCGCTTTGCCCAGGCATTTTCTGGTGGTAATACAATTCGTAGCTTCTATATTGCTCATTTCAGCTACCGTTATTGTATACCAGCAAATGCAGCACATCAGGGACAGAGATATAGGGTATAATGCCAATAACCTGATCATGATCCCGGCAACCAATGATATCCAAAAGAATTTTACGGCCATAAAGCAGGAGCTCACGGCAAGCCGTACCGTACAATTCGTTACACGCTCTAACTCACCCATTACGCAGGTGCAGTGGAAAATGGGTGCTCCTGACTGGAACGGGAAACCACCGGACCTGAGTATTATTTTTTCAGGAATCCGCACGGATGTGGATTTTACCCGTACAATGGGAATCAAAATGCTGCAGGGGCACGATTTTGAAGGCATGCCTTCTGACTCAGGATCTATACTGCTTAATAAGGCTGCTGTAGAAGCCATGGGATTAGAAAAACCTGTGGGAACAGAATTACGCTTTGGTGATGAAAAATATACGGTAATTGGCATCACCGGGAATGTAATCATGGAATCGCCCTTCCTGCCGGTGGATCCCATGTTTACTTTTTATAACCCAAGTGCCACCAGCGTAATTTCATTGCGGCTGGGCGGGAACGTGCTGCCGCAAAAAGCGCTGCCGCTTATTGAATCTGTATTTAAAAAATACAATCCTGCATACCCCTTTGAATACCAGTTTGCCGATGAAGAATTTGGCAGGAAATTCATAACAGAAGCGCTAATCGGTAAGCTCACAAATATTTTTGCAGGTCTTGCGATTTTTATTTGCTGTATTGGTTTGGCGGGGCTGGCATCTTTTACCATCGAAAAACGCTTCAGGGAAATCAGTATCCGGAAGGTGCTGGGTGCAACGGTACAACAGGTTTTGCTGTTAATATCCAGCCAGTTTCTAAAGCTTATTTTAATTTCATTTATCATCGCTTTACCGCTTACCTGGTGGCTTATGGATCACTGGCTGGGAAAATACACCTACCATATTGAGATCAGTGCGTGGATTTTTATAATAGTAGGGTTACTGGTTTTATTGCTGGCATTAATAGTAGTATGCCTGAATGCCAGACGAGCTGCTACGGCAAACCCCGTCAAGGCATTACGAAACGAATAGTTATTGGTGAATAATGACAGGATGTTCGAAAGGATTCATACCCCTATAGGGACCGATGAATTACAAATGGCAGGTGATAAGAGATAAGAAAAGTAAACAGAATATTCATATGTGTAACCCCGAAACCGGCAATAACAAACAAACAAATAAATCATAATATCAAATAAAATCATGGTACAGTTAAAAGGGATATACAAGTGGGTAAACAACGGCAACCAACGTATTTTTTTATTGAAAGACATTCATCTGGATATAAAAGAAGGAGCGTTCGTTTCTGTAATGGGCCCTTCGGGCTCCGGTAAGTCAACACTTCTAAATGTTATAGGTATGCTGGATGGCTTTGACGAAGGCGAATACAATTTTTTAGACACATCCGTGCACCAGCTTAAAGAAAAACAAAAAGCCAGCTTATACAAACAGCATATCGGCTTTGTATTTCAGGCTTATCATTTAATAGATGAACTTACCGTATATGAAAACATAGAAACGCCTTTATTGTATCAGAATGTAAAAGGCAGCGAAAGAAAAGCGATGGTGGCCGACATCCTGGACCGGTTCAACATCGTAGCGAAGAAAGATTTATTTCCCGCCCAGTTATCGGGCGGCCAGCAGCAATTAGTGGGTGTTGCCCGTGCATTGATTGCAAGACCCCGGCTGCTGTTAGCAGATGAGCCTACCGGTAATCTCAACTCTAAGCAGGGAGAAGAAATTATGGAACTGTTTAAACAGCTGAATAAAGAGGGCATGACTATTATACAGGTTACACATTCAGAAAAGAATGCCGCTTATGGGAACCGGATTGTAAACCTGCTGGACGGCATGATCAGTAATGCTTAAATTATTTACGGATGAAAAAAAACAGAAAAAAGAAAATACAATTCCTGTTGGCGATATTGATGTTGCATACTGTTACTATTATTGAAGCGCAGAAGATTATGACGTTAAGGACGTGTGTGGAAACAGGTATCGAAAAAAACTTTGATATTGAGCAGCGCCGCATTGCCGAAGAATCAGAAAAGTTAAATTACAAACAGGCAAAGCTCAATCTTTTACCCGATCTGAACGGCCAGGCAGGTTACAGCATCAATCAGGGACGCAGCATTGATCCCTTCACCAATTCACCAGTCACACAATCATTTAATGCTTCCAGCTATAGCCTGAGCAGTGGTATCATATTGTTCAGTGGCCTGTCAAAAATGAATTCAATGAAACAGGCTGGTCTGGGCTGGCGGGCTTCGCAGATGGAACTACAGCAGCAAAAAGATAACCTGACAATCAATATTATTCTGGCTTACCTGCAGGTGTTAAGTCTTACAGAGCAATCGGCTATGCTGAAAGAGCAGGCGGCACTGTCGTTCAAACAGGTAGAACGATTGACCACCTTAAATAATGAAGGTGCTGTTAAGCCATCAGATCTTTCTGATCTGCAAGGCCAATACGCCAACGATGAACTGGCCATAACTGATAATCATAACTATCTGGAATCTGCAAAGCTCAGCCTGTTCCGCCTAATGAATACCCCTTATGACGAAACCATCATTTTTGAAAAAGTTGACGCTGATGTGTTATCTCTGCCACTGCCTGACCGAAAATCTGTTTACGAAACAGCCCTGCACAATCTGGCGCTTGTAAAAGCGGTAGACCTTAGGACACAAAGCGCTCGAAAAGCCTTAAAAGCTACTAAGGGAGGCCTATGGCCCACTTTAAGTTTGGGCGGCAACTTTTACACACAGTATTCAAGCGTTGCCACGCAGAGCAGCCTGTTAAACACACAGTTTGCGCCATCAGAAAATTATGTATTTGTAAACGACCGGCAGGTGCCCGTATTTGAAAAGCAATATAATTATGCGCAATCCCGTATTACGTTTGAAGACCAGCTGAACAATAATCTTAATTCCTCGCTGGGCGTTACTTTAAGAGTGCCGCTATTTAATGCTTTGCTGCAGCGAAATAAAATCAAGCAGGCGCAGTTGGAGGTACAACGCAACGAAGTCACTGCAGCCGATACCAAGAGACAGCTGCAGCAGAATATTGACCAGGCTACGCTGAACAGGCAAACAGCTATAGACCGCTACAAAACCTTACTACAGCAGGTAAGCGCCTATAAGAAATCTTTTGAAGCCGCAGAGGCCAGGTTTAATGAAGGTGTTGGAAATGTTATTGATTATCTTACCGCAAAGAATAATCTGGACCGTGCTACCCGGGGTTTGCTAAATGCACAATACGACTGTATCCTGAGAAGCAAAATACTCAGTTTTTATCAAAATCATTCTTTATTCTGATAAAGTTATTTTATACGGATATCAGCCTGGTGTAATAAAAAATAATTGCTTACAATTATTTTACAATATCTCCCTTCAGCCTCAGTAATTCTGTTTCCGCTACCTTTAAATTATAACGCGCTGCTATCAGCCTGTCGTATGCCTGGGCAAGACTTAATTGTGCCTCCCTAAGCTGTACCAAGGTAGCGGCGCCCAGCTTATAGGCTTCAAATACAATATTTACATTTTCCTCTGCCAGGCGGATACTCTCTTCCTCCAGGCTCAGAAATTTTTGTTGCTGCTGGTAATCTTTAAATGCATTGATCACAGACAGGCCGATCAGCGAGCGCTGGTTATCATAATTCAGCTCCTGCAGCCGGATGCTCAGCTGATCCTGTTTTATCTGCCGCCGTACCCTGAACTGGTTAAAAACAGGAATCGTGGCAGTAAAGCCATAATTATAGCCGTTTAACTGGTTAAATAAAGTGGAAAAATTATTTAAAACTCTTTTATTGATGGTTCGGCTGTAGTTGTAAGCTGAACCAAAAGCGATGGTAGGCCACATACCTGCCCTGGTCTCTTTCAGTGTATATTTTGCAATATCTATACCCGAGCGTGCCCGTAAAAGAGCAGGATTCGTTTTCTCAAGGCTTTGCTGAATATCACCTAATGCAATGACGTTATTTAAAGGGATCGTATCCGGAATAGAAAACTCATGCTCTCTGATATTGCTGTTCATAGCCTGTATCAGTTGCTGCTTTAATTGCCCGATCAGTGTTTCCTGCTGCATCTTTAATGCTTTCTGCGCATTAAGGTCTACTTTGCTTTGCAATACATCGGGTTTGGCTCCGCTGCCGATCTCCAGCTTATATTGTGCCAAACGGGCCCTGTCGTCATTTAAACGGATCTGCACATCGGTAGCTCTTACCTGTTGCTGCTGCCTGGCAATATTATAATAGGTAGTAATGATCTGTGCAATAGTATTGACCACCTGCTCCTTTATGCTGTACGATCCGGCTTGCAGTAAAGCTGCAGATTTTTCCCGGGTCGCAAACATCTTAAAACCATCAAACAGCACCCAGTCGAGGCCCACACTTGCCTGTAAGTTATTGGAGCGTATCCCCGATGATTTACGTTCTGTACCATCTGCCAGGGTTTGGCGCTGGGCATTGTTATTAAAGGTTCTACTGGCATCTGCATTTACCGCTGGCAGGAAAACGGCATTGCGATAGCTATAATCAATAGCAGCTACCAACGAATCGTTTTTAGCAATCTGGATATCATAATTATTTTGCAATGCGGTAGCAACTGCTTCCTCCAATGTCAGGATGCGCTGGCTGCGGACACTGGTGAATACAACAACAGTGGCAAGCATTCCTAAACAAATCTTACTAATATATGCTGATTTCATGCTGTTATATCAAATGCTGATGACTAAATCTACTCTTTTATATCAACCTGTTCCTTATTATCCGGCAGATCCATTTTCTTTTGCTCATCTACCAAAATCTCCTCAAAAGTTTTCACTTCCCTGTTAGACGCCATATAAGTATAAATAGCCGGTAATACATATAGGGTAAGTATAAGCGAAAATACAATACCGCCCACTATTACGATACCCAAAGGAATTCGGCTGGTGGCAGCAGCACCTAATGACAAGGCAATAGGCAGGGCGCCTAAAGCCATGGCCAGGCTTGTCATTAAAATAGGCCGTAAACGCTGCCCGGCGGCGTACACTACTGCTTCGTGTTTACCTTTACCCTTAGCCCTGTTTTGATTGGCAAATTCCACGATCAATATCCCGTTCTTGGTTACAAGGCCGATCAGCATAATCATTCCTATCTGCGAGAAAATATTAAAGGTTTGACCAAATATCCACAATGAGAGAAAGGCGCCGGCAAAGGCCAGCGGCACTGTAATGATAATAATAAACGGATCGATAAAGCTTTCGAACTGTGCAGCCAGGATCAGGTAAATAAGGCCTATGGCCAGTAACAGCGCAAACATAGTATTACCGCTGCTTTCTGCAAAATCGCGTGCAGAACCGGTGAGTGAAGTGGTGAAGGTTTCATCCAGCACTTTCTGGGCAATCCTTTCCATTTCTTTTACGCCGTCACCTACCGTATGCCCTTCAGTAAGCCCCGCTGAAACAGTAGCTGATTTATACCGGTTAAAGTGATAAATGGTAGGTGGTGTGGTGGATTCTACCGCATTGGTAATATTATCAAGGCTGATTAATTGCCCTGTATTATTACGTACAAAGATCTTTTTCAGATCTTCAGGATCATCACGGTCTATACGGTCTACCTGCGCCATTACCTGGTATTGCTTACCGCTACGTGTAAAATACCCCAACCGCTGGTTACTGTATGCCGTTTGTAAAGCCTGCGAAACATCGGCAATAGAAACCCCTAATTGTGCAGCCTTAAGACGGTCTACATGTATCCTGAGCTCCGGTTTATTAAATTTAAGATCAGCGTCTACCTGTTGTAAGATATTACTTTTATTCGCTTCTTCCAGGAACTCGGGAAGTACCTCTGACAATTTATTAAAATCATTATTCTGCAAAACAAACTGAACCGCCTGCCCTCCCCGCCTGTTTACCTGTATCGTTTGATCCTGTATAGCAAATGCCCTTGCCTCGGTAAATTGAGAAACATGCCGGTTTACATAATCTACGATCTCCTTTTGCGAACGTTCCCGCTCATTGGGCTTTACAAGCCTTACCCTTACCATTCCGGTATTGGCAGACCCGCTCATCCTGGAACCTGTTATAGACAGAACAATTTCCTTCTCAGGGATCGAATCAATCAGGAACTGAGACACCTTATCTACGTATTGATCCATTGCGAGGAATGAGGTGCCTTCCGGCGCAGTAAGATTCAGCCGGAACTGGCTTTTATCTTCCATAGGTGCCAGCTCAGATTGAATATTGGTAAAGATCACATAAATGATCCCGAAGCAGGCAGCAATGATCACCCAGGCCATCCAGCGCCATTTCATAAATCCTTTTAAGGTACGGTCATAAAAGTTTTCCATGCCGGTGAAAAAAGGTTCTGTTTTCCTGTAAAACCACGAGTGATCGTGTACATTTTTCTTTGAAATAAATACATTGAGCACCGGTGTAAGCGTAAGCGACACAAAAGCTGAAATGAGCACGGCACCGGCAACCACTATTCCAAATTCACGGAAAAGACGGCCCACGAAGCCTTCCAAAAAAACAATGGGCAGGAACACCACTGCCAGCGTAATAGAAGTGGCGATTACTGCAAAATAAATTTCCTTCGAACCTTCCAGGGCGGCCTTGCGTTTACTCATGCCCTGCTCCAGTTTTTTAAATATATTTTCTGTTACCACTATGCCATCATCTACCACAAGCCCCGTTGCCAGTACAATAGCCAGTAATGTAAGCACATTAATGGTATAACCCATAATGTACATGATAAAGAAGGCCCCTATAAGCGATACCGGTATATCGATCAGCGGCCTGATGGACAACAGCCAGTCGCGGAAGAAAAGATAAACGATCAATACTACCAGCCCGATGGCTATAAGCAGGGTTTCTTCTACCTCAAGAATAGACTTTTTAATATACTCCGTCTGATCCAGTGCAATGTTCAATTTGATATCAGGTGGCACCTCTTCCCTGATTTCTTCCAGGCGTTTGTAAAACTCGTCAGAGATAGATACATAGTTAGCACCTGGCTGAGGTATTACTGCCAGCGCGATCATAGGCACTGCACTTTCCTTTAAAGCGCTTTCTTCGTTCTCAGGGCCCAGCACCACGCTGCCCACATCTTTTATACGGATATCACTCCCGTTTACATTTTTGATAATGACACCCGCAAACTCTTCTTCGGTATCCAGGCGCCCGAAGGTTCTTATCGTAAGCTCGGTATTGTCTCCCGAAAGCTTTCCTGAAGGAAGCTCGATATTTTCTCGGTTAAGCGCCAGCCGTATTTCTTCCGGAGTAACATCAAAAGCAGCCATTTTATTAGGATCGAGCCACAAACGCATGGCAAAGCGCTTTTCCCCCCATGTATCAATACTGCTTACCCCCGGAATAGTTTGCAGCCGGTCTACCAGGATATTGGTAGCATATTCCGTTAACTCAAGCGGATTTTTGGTATCGCTCTGCACCGTCATTGAAAGGATGGGCTCAGCGCTGGCATCGGCCTTACTCACAGATGAAGGAGATTCGAGGTCGGGCGGCAACTGTCTTTGAGCGGCAGCTACTTTATCGCGTACATCATTGGCAGCCGCTTCAAGATCAACGCCTACATCAAATTCTACATTAATGCTGCTGCTTCCGTTGCTGCTGCTTGATGTTATATTTCTGATGCCCGGGATACCGTTAATCGCATCTTCAAGAGGCTCAGTGATCTGAGATTCGATAATATCGGCATTAGCTCCGGCATAAGTGGTACGTACACCAATGTTAGGTGGGTCAATAGCCGGATAATCTCTTACTCCCAGGAAATTAAAGGCAATTATTCCAAAAACAATAATAACAACGTTCATTACTATTGCAAGCACCGGCCTCCGTAAACTTAATTCAGCAATATTCATTTCAGAAGTGAATGATTAAATGGTTCATAGCTCATAGGAAAGGTTCGTTGACCTCCATATTCATACACCGACTATCCATCACAAACTATCAGCTATTTATTTATAATTTTGCCTATTTCTATTTTTGATCCCGGCTTTGTGGTCATAATGCCAGTGGTCAAAATCGTATCTCCGGCTTTCAGTCCTTTTATTATTTCTACCCTCGCCGAATCCCTGGCTCCAATTTCCACATCCTGGTACAACGCTTTACCACCCTGGTATACAAGAACCTGCTTTCCTTTTATAGTAGGAACCACAGACTGAGAAGGCACAAAAATAGCGTTGTTATTGGGGGCAAATCCTATTTTTACTTTGGCAAAAATTCCGGGAACCAGGCCGGTAGTTCGGCCCTGCACCCTGGCCCTGATCAAAAGGCTCCTGTTTGATACCCCCACATTCGATTCGGTAGCATACACTTTTGCCGAATACACATGATCGCTGCCCTGCACTGTAAAACTCACCGTCTGACCTATGCCCGTTTGGCTTATATACTTTTCGGGAATAGAAAAATCCAGTTTCAAATCACTCACCTGGTTGATGGTGGCAATCACATCAGCCGGTGTAACGTAAGCACCGGGACTGATATTCCTAAGCCCCAGCTTTCCACTGAAAGGGGCGCGCACCTCAGTACGGTATATCTGTGTTTTAATGACATCAATATCAGCACGTATATTGTTCAGGTTAAGAACTGTGGCATCATAATCGTTACGGCTGATTCCCTGAATTTCGAGCAAACGGGAGGCCCTGGTTTCATTACTTTGAGCGATCGCCAGCTGGGATTGTAGTTTTTTTAGCTGAGCCTGTAAATCACCATCGTACATCTTGGCAAGTAAAGTGCCCTTCCCTACTGGTTTCCCTTCCGAAATATTGAGTTGCACCAGGCGACCCGATACTTCCGGGCGTATTTCAGTAACCTCATTGGCCACTATAGATCCCGGCACTTCAACCAGTTCAGCGAAAGCTTCAGTAGCAACAATATATCCTTCCAGTTTGGGTATAGCACGCTGTTGCCCGGCTTTGGCCCTGGCATCTTCCTTTTTCGATCCACAAGCGGCAAATAAGCATACAAGCGATGCGCTTATAATAATTTTGCAAATAGGTTGTACAATCATCAAATATCGTTGAGCTTTAAAATTAAGCAGGGAACTTACATAAGACGTTAAAAATCTGAACTTCCTGCTGAAAAGCCCGCCTATTATTTTAATTTCCGCCTGTTTTTATGATCATAAAATCATCAATTACAATATCCCGGTAAAACATTCGTTATAAATAAAGGTATTTTTGTTATCGGTTAATTGAGAATAATGATGAAAGGATTTATTTCGATCTTTATTTTACTGATATCATTGCATGTAAACGCACAAAAAGTACAACTTATCAGGTTGGATGATCTGGAAAAACGGATCAGCAATGGCAAAGACACTTTTTATGTGATTAATTACTGGGCTACCTGGTGCGCACCTTGTATTAAAGAATTGCCTTATTTCGATCAGCTTCAGAAAGCCAATAAAAACAAGCCGGTGAAAGTATTATTGGTAAGCCTCGATTTTCCGTCGCAGTACAAAAAAAAGGTGATCCCTTTTATTGAAAAAAGAAAACTGACGTCTGAAGTTTTTTTATTGAACGAAACCGACCAACAGGTGTATATAAACCGCATCTCCCCACAATGGTCGGGGGCTTTACCGGCAACGGCTTTTATTAACAGGGTAAAAAATACAGCGCAGTTTTTTGAGCAGGAATTCAGCTACAAACAGCTGCTCGACACTTTTAACTCGCTACAGTAGTCATAAAGTATAAAATAAAGGATTATGAAAAAAATACTTTTCCTGGTGCTACCGGCATTTTTCGCTTTAGCAATCATTGCACAAAATACTGCCGGTTATGCCATAGGCGATGCAGTAAAACCCTTTTCCTTAAAAAATATTGACGGGAAAAATGTAGCGCTCAGCGATTATAAAAGTGCTAAAGGCTTTATTCTTGTTTTTACCTGTAACGAATGCCCTTATGCCAAGGCTTACCAGCAAAGAATTTTAGCGCTCGATAAAAAATATGCAGGTGTGGGCTTCCCGGTACTGGCTATTAATGCGAACGACCCTGTAGCCCAGCCTGCAGACACTTACGAGAAAATGCAGGCAAGGGCGAAAGAAAAAGGATTTACTTTTCCTTATTTAAGCGATCCGCACCAGTTGATTACCAAACAATTTGGCGCTACCAATACACCTCATACATTTATTATTGCAACAACAGGGAGCAATTACACCTTACACTATGCCGGCGCTATTGACAATGACACAGAAAATTCAAATCCGAAAAAAAAGAGGTATGTAGAAGATGCTGTTGATGCGCTCCTTGCTCAAAAAGAAGTGCCTACTACCCAAACCAAAGCCATTGGCTGCGGGATAAAATGGAAAAAAGGATAAGAGTGCTACGTATTACCGATTCAGTCCGCATTTTTTTTATTAATCGCCAGGAGATCCCTCATAACTAAAATATTATTTCTTCGCAATCACAGATAAATTGTATTTGATCCTGTTAGCTTTATGCAGCAGATCAGCTTTTTCATGGCTTACTATAGTTACATGCCCCATTTTCCTCCCGGGTTTTGTATCCTTTTTTCCATAAATATGAAAAAAGGCGTTTTCTATTTTCAACATTTCTTCCAGCCCCTCATAGTATGCCTCACCGCTAAACCCCTCAGCACCAATAATATTTTGCATTAATGATGGCATTATAGCATCGGTACATCCCAGGGGATAGTTTAGCATTACGCGCCATAACATATCAAACTGCGAGCTGTAATGCGCTTCGATCGTATGATGGCCGCTGTTGTGTACGCGGGGAGCTGTTTCATTCACCAAAACATCACCTTCAGGCGTTACAAACATTTCTACGGCAAAAATACCGGGTGAATTAAAGTTCCTTATGGCAGAAAGCGCTATAGCTTCCGCCTTAAAATATACCTCCTGGTCCAGTTCGGCAGGGCAAAGCTGATATGCCAGCAAGTTAAGACCTGGATCAAATACCATATCTACAGGTGGATATAAAGTCATCTTACCGTCTGTGCCCACAGCAATCATCATAGCGATCTCCTTTTTAATATCCACCTTTTTTTCCAGTACGCTTAATGTATCAAAACCTTTCGTTATTTCGCTTTCATCATTTATTACCTGCACTCCTTTCCCGTCATAGCCACCCTCTGCAAGCTTGTGTACAGCGGGTAAAAAAGCGATATTTTGCGCAAGATCATCTATGCTATGTGTAAGCAGGTAGGGCGAAGTTGGTATCTTATGTTCAGAGTAATAGCTCTTTTGTAATGCCTTACTGCAAATGATCCTGAGCACAGAAGGTTTAGGAAACACCTTTACCCCTTCCTTTTCCAATTGCTCCAGCGCATCAATATTTACGTTTTCAATTTCTATAGTAACGGCATCCAGCTTTTTTCCGAACGCGTACACATCATCATAGTTTTTTATATCCCCTTTTGTAAAATAATGGCATAAATGAGCTGCGGGGCAATATCCGTCATTTTCCAGCACATAAGTTTCTACCGGGTAATTAGCTGCTGCCTGCAATAACATACGGCCTAATTGTCCGCCGCCTAAAATTCCAATTTTTTGCATGGCGCAAAGATAGGAAGGCAACAGTACTGCATCACCAGGATTTATAACATTTACTTAGGCAAACTTTGAAGGTTATCTTTTAATTTTGCATTTACTGTAAATACTTAATATCTTTTAACAGGTCTTTTTGTTTTTATCTTTTTAATAGGCTATATTATTTTCAGACGATGAAAAATATTTTTTGGATTATCCTTGTTTTAAGCAACAGCTTTACTTTACAGGCGCAAACCTCTTATATCAGTACTCCTCCCTACTCCTCTTTTGTAACTTACCAGATGGGATTTCAGCGTCCGCGCGAAACTTTTGCCCGTAAAGAAGCGAATTTAAAAGCCTTATTTGAAGCTAAAAACCTGCAATGGCCTGCAAAATATATGTATATCCGGTCATTTAAATATGACAGCCAGTTAGAGGTATGGGTAAAGAACACCATCAGTGAGCCCTATAAGTTGCTTAAAATATATAAGGTATGCGCCCTGGTAGGCACGCTGGGGCCCAAAAGATTTGAAGGCGATTATCAGGTGCCCGAAGGCTTTTACCATATTAATCATTTTAACCCGAATAGCACTTATTATTTATCCCTGGGGCTTAACTATCCTAATGCGTCGGATAGAGTGCTGAGCGATCCTGTAAAACCTGGGGGAGATATTTACATTCATGGCGGCTGTGCTACGGTGGGCTGTATCCCTATCCAGGATGACCAGATCGGGGAACTGTATGTATTAACTGCCAGCAGCAAATCAGCAGGCCTCGATTTTATACCGGTACACATTTTTCCTATCAAATATGATGTAAAGAAAAGCTATGAATACCTGGCTAAACTTACCAAAGATAACCAGCAGTTAAAAGAGTTCTCGGATAAGATGGAAGATGCTTACGACTACTTTGAAAAGTACCGGCAAATTCCTATTGTAATGATCAAAGACAACGGCGAATATATAGTGAGCGAAGCACTTCCCAAGTTGCCTAAATTTCAGCCTAAAGTCCGCCCTGTAAGCAATCATAAACCAGTTGTCCGCCAGATAGACTTTGTAGCTGACGCAGTTGCCAAATGGCCGCAGTTCCCCGGCGGCAGCGAAGCTTTTGCTGCTTATCTTAAAGAGTTAGGAAAAGATATGGTAAAGGTATTGCCCGACAGCGTTACAAAAGCGTATGCACAGGTTGAATTTATTATAGACAAAGACGGGGTGCCTGTAAATTTTAAAGTTTTAAAAGGTGTGGATTCCTATTTTAATGCGGTATTAGTGGAAAAGATGGAACAGATGCCCAAATGGTCGCCCGCGATCTATCGTGAAAAGCCGGTTGCTAAAAAAATGGTACAGACTATACCGGTAGGATTTGATTAACCCTCCGTTTCAATAATCTTCATCTGAACGAATCATTGGGGCACAATGTTCCAATTTCCGTTTTACCGGACGCTGAAAACCTTATGCTTTCAGAATCCTATTTTTTCAGCTCCATTACCAAAGTAGTCATAGGCTGCAGCTGCAATGAATCTTTCAGTGATTCAGGCTGATCAGTAGCAATATTTCTACCTGATGTAAATCCATTTAATCGTTCGCTGAATCTATCCAATGAAATGGCAGCAGGTTGATCATTGGTATTCATCGCGCACATTACCGTTTGCTTATCATCGTACCTGAAGTAAACATATATACCATCATAAGGAGCAAACTGCATGAGCTTTCCGGTTTTTATAGCAGATGAGCTTTTCCTGAAATTCGCTATCTTTCTTATGTAAGAAAATAAGGACTGCTCCTTAGCTGTTCTGCCGGCTGCTGTAAATTTATTATCGGCATCCCCTTTCCAGCCCCCGGGGAAATCCTTACGTACATAACCATCATTAGGCGATGTGGTGCCTGCCATCAAAATCTCACTACCATAATACATTTGCGGAATACCGCGCGATGTTAGCAGCCATGCAAAAGCAGCCTTGTACTTTGCTGTATCCTCGTTCAGCACACTGTAAAAGCGCGCAATATCATGATTATCCAAGAAGATCACCTGCCGCATAGGATCTTTATAAACAAAATCCTGTGCCAGGGTAGTATATAATTTGTTTACTCCATCCGTCCAGCCAAAACGTTCTGTCAGCGCTGGCTGAATGCCATAGAACAGGGTCTGAAAATCGGTGGTGGCCTGCAGATTGCTTTTAAAAGGAATGTTTGTATAATTATTCTCGCAGAAATAGCTTTGGTTAGGCACCCCATGCACCCACGTTTCCCCAAATATGGTAATGCGCGGAAAATCATCATACAAAGCCTGGTTACACCGGTTCATAAATTCAAGGTCGTTATACGCATAGGTATCTACGCGCCAGCCGTCTATACCAAACTCTTCTACCGTCCATATAGCATGCTGTATCAGGAACTGCTGCACTTTTTCATTGCTTTGATCCCAATCCGGCATAGAAGGAACGAACCATCCTTTTTCCATCAGCTTCTTATCTGTTTCCGACGCGTAAGGATCAAAAAGCACCTGATCTTTATAGCTGGTTTGTGTAAACTTAGGCCAGCGGTGAAACCAGGTACTGTCCGGCTGATCTTTAAACAAAAAATGCTCGGTACCTACATGATTATATACCGCATCCTGTATTATTTTCATACCCTTTGCATGAACGGCATCCGCCAGTTCGTGGTAAGCCTTACTGCCGCCAATCCGGCGCTCTATAGTATAATGATCGGTGAAAGCATATCCATGCTCGGTACGTTCCGGCATATCGTTTTCAATTACGGGATTTAACCAAAGCGCGGTAACCCCTAAGTCCTGTAAATAATCCAGGTGATTTTGTATACCTTTTAAATCACCGCCATGGCGGTTAAAAACAGTATCCCGGTTTAAAGTCTGGTCGCGCATCCCTTTTATCCGGTCGTTCGTTTCATCCCCGTTGCTGAACCTGTCAGGCATAATAAGATATAACAGGTCTTCCGAAGTTACCCCTTTGGCATACTCTGTACCATTGCCGCTGCGACGTGGCCTCAGCTCATACTTAAATCCTTTTTTTGAAATGAATGGCAGTGTGATCCAGCCGGGTTTTGCACGCTCCGATATCTCTATATCCAGGAATACATAATTTTTGTTAGCCACGCGCTCTATTCTCTTTAAATTCACGCCGGCAGCCAGCTCCATACCTTCGGGAGCCATTTTGATCACAGGGATGGCATCCCCGATTTTGTCACCCCGGACCATCAGCTGCACTTTATTCCATTTCATACCCGTCCACCAGTGAGCAGGATAAACATTTACCTGCTGACTATGAGAAACAATGGACACAAAAAACAATAATGCAGTAAAAAAATATTTATTCATTTGTATAATATTATTGATTTTAACTACGGATGAAAATTTAATCCTTATTTTCCTCTGAAAACCTGATCATCAGTACCCATATAGCACCTATAATCATTAACACGCCTGCTACTACAAGATAGTAAATAGCATGATTGTTAAAAACGCTTCTTACAACAGGTCCTCCTACTATTCCATTAATGATCTGCGGTATCACTATAAAGAAATTAAAAATGCCCATATAAATGCCCATCTTGTGCTGCGGAATGCTCTCTATCAGCATGGCATAAGGCATTGCCAAAATACTTGCCCATGCAAAACCAATACCCAGCATGCTGATCCATAAATAGCCTGTATCTTTGATACTATACAATAATATCAGGCCAATGCCACCGCTTAACAAGGCCAGTGCATGCGTTTTCTTTTTGCCTATTTTTTTAGCCAGTGGTATTAATATAAAGGCAAAAGGAATAGCGAATAAGTTATACAGGCCAAACAGGTTGCTTACAAAGTCACCGGCCTTATTAAATGCAGCCGAATGCGTGTCGGCAGGGCTTAAGCCAAAATGATGCGTAGCGATGGCACTGGTGGTAAATACCCACATAGTAAACAAGGCAAACCAGCTGAAGAACTGCACCCAACCCAATTTCCACATATTAGAGGGGATCTTTGCAAAATCCTTAAAAATATCTGAAAAGCGGGCTTTATTCTCTGCAGCGGCTTCTTTGTTAGCAAAAGCTCTGAAATCGGCAGGTGAGTACTCTTTGGTAGTGACAATAGTGTAAATTATGGTAAGCAGCAAAATAAAAGCACCTACGTAAAACGAATAGATAACATTATCCGGTACAAATCCTACTGGCGCTACATTGGAAATACCTATTCGGGTAAGCAATGATGGCAGGGTAGATCCTATTACCGCTCCAATGCCAATTAATATAGTTTGTACACCGAAACCTAAAGTTCCCTGCTCTTTGGGCAGCATATCTCCTACCAATGCCCTGAAGGGCTCCATAGATACGTTTACCGAAGCGTCCATTAATGCCAAAAATACCACAGCCAGCAGTAATACATTAGCCCCGATAAAAGCAGTAACACTCGCTGAATTGGGCAGAAATACCAGCCCTAAAGCGCACAGAATAGCGCCAACTAAAAAATAAGGCTTTCGCCTGCCCCAGGTTTCAGACCAGGTATGATCGCCAAAATGACCGATTACAGGCTGTACAATCAACCCGGTAATAGGAGCTACCAGCCAGAACCACGAGAGCTGGTGCACATCTGCACCAAAATTAGCTAATATTCTGCTGGCGTTCCCGTTTTGCAGGCCAAACGCCATCTGGATACCTAAAAATCCCATGCTCATATTAATGATCTGGGCTAATGACAATCGCGGTTTTTGCCTTTGTAGAATTACTGACATTTTCAATCGTTATATTTTTTACAAGCAATGCCTGCCTGCAGGCGTATATTTTTCAAGGTCAAATATAATATGTATTAAGTACACATTAAAATTTATTTAGTGAAAATTTTACGCTGCATGAATGAATATCACTTATAAACGCAAAAAAAGGAACACGGTCCTTCCAAAAGGAGTGGGTAGCTCTGGTTTGAAAAAACCGGAGGAACCTCACTCTGTCTATGCATTATTTCAACTTTTCTTTTTCCAGGCGAGCCGCAGCCTGCAGGTATCGCCGCGTGTGATGCCGCGTCCACGGCTTATATACAATTCCTATCGGAAAACTCAGCTATGAAAAAATTGAACTACATCGCCGCGGGTTGCGCCTGTGGCTATACCCTCCCGGTACATTTTTTCCTTAAAAGCTAAAATCCTGTAATAAACCCCTGTAATATTGAACTATATCCTTCCAGTGATAATAAGGATACCGATCAGTTTTTACAGGTGGGATACTTACTTCATTCTCATTGTGCAAAAATTTTACAAGAATATCGTTTGAATCGTTCTTTCGGAAAAAAATGATCTGTATATTTCCCGCCATAGGCGCCACTTTGAAATCACACCAGGCCTTATAAACATTCACCGCATCAGATACACTGTTATAAGTTCCGTCTAAATGCAGCAGCATAGCCAGTGGGATAATATTACCATCATGCGCAAAGCTAAAATCGGCGCCTTTTCCTTTACTGGCAATGATCTGTTCAGCGCTGTCGATAATGCTTCTCAGCAGTGGTTTGGCATTATCCATCATAATGCCCTTACTTAATGCGCTATTAGCATCATTTACATATGTTTTATAGTTCTTACATTGCCAGAGATCGAACAGCTCATCTTTCGTAAAAATATCGTAGAAAGAACCTTTTGTTTCTACATTCTGCATTCCTCCGGCAATACCGAACAATGCCCACATCACTGTTTCCGGGCTTTTAGCCAAAAAGCTTTTACCGGTAAACAAAGACTTTATTAACCTGTCAGGATGAACATGCGCGCTCTCGAACTGTTTGTATCCTGGTTTCCATGTATCATCTGCGGAGCGATAAGCAATTGCTTTCTTTGTATGATGATTCAGATAGCGCTGCCATTTCATTCCTGAATTACGGGATATGGATAAGGAAGGATTCAACTCCTTTAAACGCTCACAAAATGCATCCATGCTAAGCACACAGCGAACAATAGTGGTAGCACATGCCGCCATTTTACTCTCATTGGTAAATACCTCCGGGTAAGTTCTATACATCCGCTCCGCAATTCCTCTCTGCTCCCGGATACCCAACGGAGAAAGATCGCCGCCCCTCCACTCTACTTCTTTCCATAGCTGTTTCAATCTTTTAAGTACCTCTTTACCCAGGCCTGTTAAGGCATTGTTTTTTTCAGCAGCTTCAAAAAGATCTATCATGTTTTTATATTCATCATCGCTTATCAGGTAGCGGGAACCATGGCGGCCAAAATGGCTTATATAAAAAGGCTCATAACCTGCAGGTACGGGTGTTTGAGGTCGGATCTCTTTTTCGGGATAGGCAAAATAAACGCCTGCTGTTTTTTCTATATTATTGAATATTTCTTCTTTGGTTGCCTGTGCAGACGCCCAATTAACAACAAAGAGCAATACGATTAAATAAATATTTTTCATTATTGTGTTTTGAAAAGATTGAAGAAGATCGTCAGTACCCTCTTCTAATACATATCGGGGTATTAAGTTTATTTATAGTTAGGATTTTGAGCCAGGTTGGGATTGTATAATACATCATTCTGCGGAATGGGATACAAATTATATTTATCATCGACATCCTGGCCAACATGATTCGTTTCACCTGTTGTAGCACGGCCCTTCCACTCCCAGTTATACCCCTTTGTAAACACGCCAAACCTGACCAGATCACTTCTTCTCCAGTTTTCTGTCCATAACTCCCGCGCTCTTTCGTCCAATAGAAATGGCAACGTTAACTGGCTGTCTGTAATTTCCCCATTGGCTACATTACGTGCGCTGAGGTAAGGGCCTGAGTTATAAGCCCTGTTCCTGACCTCGTTTACATATGCCAATGCTTCGGAACGGGTACCATTTGCGCCACGCAAAATAGCTTCTGCTGCCATAAGATAGGCATCGGCTTTCCTGAATACCGGAAAGGCAATATTTGAATATTTTGTAGGAGCGGATTTCACCCTGTCTTTGGTTACGTTTCTCCATTTGGTCATAGTATAGCCGTAGTAAATAACAGAAGTTACAAATGCTGCACCCTCCCTCCAGTTTTCCTTTAAAAGCGCAGGCTTATCTACTGCGCCACCTGATTTATACGTAGCTGTTGATGGCCCCCCCAGCAATAAAGATCTTTTATCCTTCTTCTTATCATTCCAGGGGTCGGCAGGATTAAAGTCCTGGTCTTCCGGTAAAAACTTATTTACGAATGTGGTAGTTAAAGAACCATTACTGCTATACGTTTCTGAAATGCCGTAATCGACAAAATCAAACATGTAGTTACT
The DNA here is from genome assembly GCF_054779315.1 of Niabella aquatica. Lineage (NCBI taxonomy): Bacteria > Pseudomonadati > Bacteroidota > Chitinophagia > Chitinophagales > Chitinophagaceae > Niabella > Niabella aquatica. The sequence goes on along the minus strand of NZ_BAAGYM010000013.1, from coordinate 89,019 downwards.
GATCGGGAATTTCAGTAAATAGTTCGTTACCCCTTCGCCCTGCATTTTATCATTATCTGTAGGAATAGCCCATAGTATCTCATTGCTGGTATTATTATCTTTTAAAAAATTCTCAATGTATTGTGGCGCCAGCGAATAATTAGGGTCCTGAATTATCTTTTTGCCGTAGGCCAGCGCTTCATTGTAGCGCGCAGTGCCCGTATACACCTGTGCATTCAAATAAAGTTTTGCCAGCAGGAACCATGCTGAAGCCTGGTTGGTTCTCCCAAAAATCTTTTTACTTGAGGGAGCCATTTTATCTTCAATATCCAGCAGTTCCTTTTCAACATATTCAAATATTTCTTTCCTAGTTTTTTGAACCGGGTAGGTTCCGTTGGGAGAGGAATCGTCTACCCAGCCCACCGAACCGTACAGATCACAGAGCAGGTAATATTGATAAGCTCTTACAAACCTGGCCTCTGCACGCCAATGGTCCACATCGTTTTTTGCCTGTTCCCATACACCATACTTTTCCATTACAGATTTTTCTGTTTTTCTTAAAAACTCATTGCATAACGCTATAATGATATATGCCCTGTAGTAAAAATATTGAGGAAACTCAGTACCGGTTGTCCAGTTAAGAGAAACGGTTGATGGGATTCCGTAACCTGTACCCGTACGATAGATGATAATATCTGAAGGGGCTTCCTGCACCCAGAACAAAGACCTTAAATATACACTTCTGCCCCCGTCCCATGCTACATCATTACCACCCGCACCACCCTGACCGGCAACTGCCATGGCGCTATATATCTTTAAAAATACACCATGATATCCTTCATAAGTAGCATAGACATCTTCTTCCATCAGCGCAGTTGATGAAGTTGGCTGAAGATCCAGCTTTTCGCAGGAAGAAGCGAAAATGCTTACAACTAATAATAACAACAAATATCTAAATAACTTTTTCATGTGTTTATTTTTTAATTACCCTATGTAATTCGCTCACTGATCATCTGTCCCAGTGTACAGATTTTCATAGCTCATTTCATATAACTATAGCATTAAAATTTTAAGTTTAATGAAACCATGTACATCCTTTGCCTGGGTGTGCTTGACCCATCGATACCACTATACACTTCAGGATCTACACCGGGATAGTTCGTAACAGTAGCTACATTTTGAATGCCGGCACCGATACGCAAGGAACTTTTATTCCTTAAAATACTGTTGAATGTATACCCCAGCACTACGTTGTCAATTTTAAAATAATCTCCCTTGAAAAGCCAGTAATCTGAAAAATAGTGTTGCTTGGCCCACTCGGGTGCCCATCCTTTTAAAGTGTTGGTAGGGTATTGATTAGATGCATCAAAGAAAGAGTTATTGCTGCCCGAGCTCATGGTTTCCCAATAAACATATTGCCCGAAAGCATAGTGCATATTGCTTCCAAAATCCCATTGCTTATACTTTACTGAAGTTGAGATACCGCCGTAATAAGGCACAAGCGAACTCTTTTTTGTATCCCATTTATTGGCATCAGCGGCATCATCATTTACCAACTCCTGTGAGCCTGAAACGTTGGGATCATAATTGGGGTTGTAGAATTTTTCGATAGGTTTGCCATTTTCATCGTAGGCCTGTTTAGCCAGGTAGTAAGTGTAAGGCGTATTCCCTACTTTATGATATTGTGCATACCGGTTAGAGCTGGTATATCCTGTTTTTACCCATGTGTTTTCGGGAGGACCATCATATACCGTTAGTTTCTCTATTTTTGAAGCATTCCAGGCAAAATTAAAGTTCAGATTCCATGAAAAATCTTTAGTTCTTAAAGGAACACCGCCAATGGCAAACTCAATACCCTTACTTGACATTTCGCCGATATTCTGGTCAACGGATTCTGCAAAATTGGAGCCTGCCGCAACTTTTACAGCGTTCATTAAAAGGTGTGATGTATATCGCTGATAAAGATCAATTGCCCCGTATAACCTGTTTTTAAAAAAACCGTAATCCAGGCCTATATTCGCCGTTTTGGTAACCTCCCATTTAATAGACCTGTCGAATGCAGAAGGACGGTATGTAACATAAAACTGGTAGCCTTCCCTGTACATGAAATTTTGAGTAGAAGCATAATAAGTAGCCTGGTAAGCGTAATCATTATTAATATTCTGCTGACCGGTACTGCCATAACTCACCCTGAACCGCAATTCATTCACATTATTTAAGTTTTCCATAAACTTTTCATCGGCAATGTTCCAGGCAAACGCTGCTGACGGAAAAAGTCCCCACCTTGTTTCCGGTGCAAAACGTGAAGAAGCATCAGCCCTAAGCGTTGCGGTTAATAAGAACCGGTTAAAAAGCTTGTAGTTTAGCCTCGAAAACCAGGAAGCCATTGAAACGGCCCCCTCATTAGAGCTTTCTACGCTTCCTGAAACCAATGTTCCGTCGTTGTACATTGTTTGGCTGTTCCAGGAACCATATTTCTGCATCTCGTAGGTATGACCAAGTGTTATATCGAACTGATGATTGGTCAATGCCTTGGTATAATTCAGGTAATAATCCAGCACTGTCCTTCTGCTATAAGAGGTACCGTTTGAATGGGTGGCAATACCTCCTTTCCCTAAATTTACATTAGATACCGACCATGTTCCCGGTGTATTATCGCGGCCTTTTGACTGATCTTCCGAATGATAGGAACTGCTGCTCAAACCTGCATTTAAGGTCAGATCTTCAAAGCCGTGCACTTTATAACTTACTAAAAAATTGGTCAGTAAGCGATTGTTTTTATTGTATCCCATATCAGGCAGTGCAGCGCTTGCAACAGGATTGGATGGACGCTGCGGTTTATTACCCGCTTCATCCGCACCATACATAAAATATCCAAAAGCTTTTTGCGGATAACTGACCCCATTTACAGTAACAGGGCCATAGTCAAAATATACCGGTTGAGTAGGATCTGTAAGAGCAGCCGATGAAAAGGAACTGCCGCTGTTGGGTGTATTGATGTGGGTGTACCTGAGCGTTGCGTCTAAGCTCAAGTGTTTATTTAAGAACTTAGGAGATAAAGCCAGAGTAGTAGTAACCACATCTCTTTTTGTATTGATAACATTTCCCTGTTCCTGGTTATAGCCGGCAGAAAACCTGTAAGGCGTGTAAGGCATGGCTCCTGCCAGGCTTATAGTATGCAGGTTGGTAAAGCTGGTACGCGAGATCTGCTCCTGCCAGTTTGTATTAGCATTTCCTAATAACGCAGTATTCCATCCTCTTTTTTCGTACTCAGTTGTGAACTCACCGGCTTCATAAACATCAAGATATTTTTCAGGCCTGTTTAAGTAAATATCTCCACGGTAATTAATTTCCGGTTTTGTAAATTTGTTTCCAGCGCCTATACTTCCGCGCTTTGTCTTTACAATAATTACTCCGTTAGCTCCGCGGGCCCCGTAAATTGCAGAAGCCGAAGCATCTTTCAAAACCGTAATACTCTCAATATCATTAGGGTTTACAGAGGACAGGCTTCCTTCTGTCATGCCATCTATTACTACCAATGGTTCGTTAGAAGCATTTAAAGAAGCGCCCTGCCGGATCCTTACAGTTCCGCTTGACCCCGGCGAACCCGATCCGAGCGTAACCTGCAGACCTGCTACTTTACCCAACAGCAAGTCTGTTGTTGTAGTAGCTTTTACTCTGCTTACTTCGTCGGGTTTTAATACGGTAACCGATCCGGTAACATCCTTCTTTCTTACCCCACCGTAACCAATTACCACTACTTCACCGAGGTTTTCGGCTGATACTTCTAAAGAAATAAATAATTCGGCTTGACCCTGTACATTTACATCTTGTGTTTTATAGCCAATACTGGAAATGCTAAGCACTGCATTGGGCTGCAGGTTGATACTGAATTTTCCTTCTGTGTCTGTAGTGACACCCGTAATCTGCCCTTTACTATTTACGCTGGCCCCGGCAATAGGCTTTTGTGTGGACTGGTCTGTCACAGTTCCTTTAACATTTATAACCGCCTGCCCGTTTGCTAAATAAGGAAACAGAAAGGGCCCTGTCAAAAAGCATAGGAAAACAAGCAGATCTTTCGTCTGGATAAATAATCGCATGGCTGAAATAATTTGAAGATTTTGGTTATACTATGGCAATACATTTCTTTTCCAAAAATATCGGCACACCAGACCTTTTTGAACAGCAGGAGATATAGAAAGTAGGACAAAAGCAGTTCCTTACAAAACCAACTAATTAATAATCAAATACATATAAAATGAGGCTTTCTGAAATAAAGTAGAAAAAGATGCACTGTAAAGTAGACCCTGATAACAGGATTATTTCCCGATCTGATGAATTTTAACAGAAAATGTCTCTTTTGAAACGGCCAGCTTATTCTTTATTTTCAGTTTATAGTTGTATACTGTTTGAGGAGAGTAATGCAGAAAATCAGCAATTTTACTGCTGTCAGATATTCCAAGCCTCAGGAGCGCAAAAACCCGCAGTTCAGGCGTAAGAATATCTCCCGATTTTGGGATGATCTGTTCTTCAGCTTTCAGGAGCCCGTTGAATTCATCTATAAAATTGGGATATATATCGAGGAAAACGGTATCAAAATTTTGAAAAAACTCTTTTAGCTCATTGGTAACCAACCCGGGGTTACCGGTCATTTTCAGCACCTCATCTGTTTGTTTAGCTTTCAATTTTTTATTCAGGCTTACACGATAATTTTCCAGTTTGTTGATATAGGAAGAACAAAGATTAAATACATAGCCAATATATATTTCTTTAACCTGATCAGACTCAGACAATTTCTTGTTCAGCTCTTTAAGTGCGTCATTGATAAGAATAAGCTCTTCATTTTTCTTTTTTACCAATAGCCGGGCTGCATAATTTTTTTGCAGCTGTTTATAAATAAAAACAATACATAGCAACAAAACAAATGAAAGCACCGAAATAAGAATAAGATACTTAAAAAGCCGGTCTTTTTCCTCTTTCATTTTCTTGTCGTAAGAGGCTACAATAATCGGGAGCGCTTCCGATACTTCGATCATCCGGAATCGGGCTCTTGCAAATGAGGCATCTTCCATAGCACACCTGATATAAGCGTAAGCCCTTTCCAGATCGCCTTGTTTGTACAATATAACAGCCAGCTTCTGAAGCGCAATATAACTTTTAACAGCCTTTCTGATATCAGCTACAGCAGATACAGCCAGGTATTCTTTTTGCAGGTCCGTTTTTCCCGTTTTTCCATAAACTTCAGAAATCCCATACGCTACAGCGCCTGTTTCAGCATCATTCGCTCCAAGTTTTTCATAACACCGGTTCATAAGCGCCAGGGCCTCGGGGTATTTACCCTGTTCTGTAAGCTTACCATTTAACACCAATTTATGTGCAAGCGTTTGAGGATCGGTTACCTCTAACAAGGAGTCTTTATAAAGAGTGATCAGCCCCTGATAATGTTCCTTTTCCTGCTGCGATAATGCATTATGCAGCAACAGGGAATAAATGGAATGGAAGAGGTGAAAGTAATAACTCCATTGGTTTTTATCCAAATCAGACCTTTTTATCCGGTCCATAATATCAAAAGTTTCTTTGTACATGCCCATTTTCCCTAACACTTCTGCAATGTTCATCTGCGATTCGTATTGAAGCTGTACCTTGTTCAATCGCGCGGCAATAGCATTTTTCTTTTTAGCTACCCATAATGCTGAATCCAAGTTGTATTTTTTATATTCTTCAAAGATCCGTGCATACAAAATATAGCTTTTTTCAATATCAGAATTTTGTCTGACTGCAGCTTTTAAGCTGTCAATACGCAGCTCTTTTATTTCAGCAAACTGCGAACGCTTCTTTATGGCATCATCCAGCAGCTTCAATACCGAATCGGTACGGCTTTGAGCAAGCAAAGCCATTGAAAAACATATGGCCGGTAAAAGAAATATTTTCTGCATGGTAAAAAAATGTAAGCGGGTGCAAAATGTAAGCGTTTCCCTCTATTATAGGATGCCGACTGTAGGAACGATACAGGCAATCATTAGTATATTATGGCGCAAATATAATATGTATCAAGTACACATTATAATTTATTTATAAAAAAACCCTGCCGTGCAGGGTGTAGCTAACTTTATACTACATATCCGTTGGGAAAAACAGCTCCCTTCTTGGTTACAATAATTCCATCTCTTATAGTGTATAGCTCGGTTTCGGCAGGAGCCAGATGCGGGCCGCCATTCAGCCGCACATCATCGCCTATACGGCAATTCTTATCTATGATACAGTTCCGCAGGTAACAACGTTTGCCAATACCAATAGGAGGCACTCCTTTATGCTGATCATTGGCTATATCGTCAATCGTTTCATAATAGTCACTACCCATAATATAACAGCTGACAACGGTGGATCCATATCCGATCCTCGACCTGATTCCTATCACACTATGCTCTATGCGGGAGGCATTGATGATACATCCATCGGCGATAACGGTTTTCTCCAATGTAGTGCCGCTGATTTTTGCCGGGGGCAGCATACGGGGGCGTGTGTAAATAGATTTTGTATTATCAAACAAATTGAACTCCGGTATATCTGCCGTCAGTTCAAGATTGGCTTCAAAGAAAGAGTAAATATTCCCTATATCTGTCCAATATCCTTCATATTGGTAGCTGGCTACATTGTATGAATTAATAGATGAAGGAATAATCTCTTTACCAAAGTCTGTAGCATCGGGATGGATTTTTAATAAAAGGTCCAGCAACAGCTGCCTGTTGAAAACATAAATGCCCATAGAAGCCAGGTAATTTCTGCCTTTTTGCTGCATAGCAGGGCCGGTATCGCTCACCCATTCTTCCAAAATATCACGTGAGGGCTTTTCAATAAAGGAACTGATAATACTGTTTTCATCTACTTTTAAAATACCAAATTCAGGAGCTTCCCGGTCACCTACAGGAATCGTTGCAATTGAAATGTCGGCTCCGCAGGCTTTATGATTTTCAATCATCTTGTTAAAGTCCATCTGGTAAAGCTGATCCCCAGAAAGTATTAAAACGTATTCACTGGGAAAGGCCGAAAGATGTCGCAGGCACTGCCTTACCGCATCCGCGGTTCCCTGGTACCAGGCAGGGTTATCGGGTGTTTGCTCTGCAGCAAGTATATCAACAAAAGCCGTACTAAATGCGCTGAACCGGTATGTATTCTTAATATGCCGGTTTAAAGAAGCCGAGTTGTACTGGGTCAGTACAAACATCCTGTTAATATCAGAATTGATACAGTTGGAAATAGGGATATCGACCAACCTGTATTTGCCTGCAATGGGCACTGCGGGCTTAGACCTGCTGCTGGTTAATGGTGCAAGTCTTGTCCCGGCGCCGCCGCCCAGAATCATTGCGATAACTTCCTGCGAGATACTCATAAAATTTATATTTAAAGTTTTTGTTTTGGATCGGGGGCATTTTAATGAAATGCGCTATACCTGTGAAGCAATACCTTATTTTATAATCGCTATTGTTGTTTTACCAGCTCATACAATTCGAGATACTTTTTGGCAGAAGATGTCCAGCTATGATCTATACCCATAATGCGCTGAATGATTTCTCCCAGCTGTACGGGCTTGTTCTCATACAGGTCAATAGCCCTGCCTACAGAATAGGCGATATCGCCCACACTTGACTGCTCCATCGTAATACCAAAACCACCCGGCGCTCCATAATCTATAACGGTATCTTTCAACCCGCCTATATTTCTTACGATGGGCACGGTACCATACCGCAAAGCATATAGCTGGTTGAGGCCGCAAGGTTCTACCCTGCTCGGCATCAGTATAAAATCAGATCCGGCATATATTAAATGGCTGAGCGATTCGCTATAGCCGATATAAGTATTTACATATCCCTTTAATGTTTTATTCATATCAACCAGAGCGGCCTCAACATAAGGGTTTCCCGATCCCAACACCAGAAAGGAGGCTTTGCCGCCATATTGATATACCGACTGGCTGATAGCTTCGGGCAGCAGGTCTGCGGCCTTTTCATCCACCAGCCGGCCAATAAAGCTGATCAGCGGTTTTTGAGGGTCAAGCCCAAATTGTTTTACCAGCTCTGCCTTATTAGCCGCCTTACCGTCCTTAACAGTTTTCAGATCATAATTTTTCAGCAGGTAAGCATCTGTAGCCGGGTTCCATACTTCCGAATCGATACCATTAATGATACCGCTGCACTTTCCTCTTTCATATTCAAACAGGGCTTCAAGGCCGGCAGCCGAATGCCGCAGCTCTTCCATATAATTAGGACTTACAGTGGTTACTTTCCACGCGCATTTTACGGCTGAGGCCATAGGGTTAATCAGCCCGTTCCAATCCAGGTATCCCCAGTTCCATGTATCATAGGCCGGAATTAAATAATATTTATCCCAGCTGAACTGCCCCTGGTACTGCCCGTTATGAATTGTAAAAACGTTGGGGATATTGGCCAGCTGGTAGCGGAATGCATGAACATGCTTACAAAAAAACGGTATAAAGCCGGCCTGATGATCGTGGCAATGCAATATATCCGGCTTATGATGCCAGCGGCTGATCCAATCGCACACAGCCAGTTGAAAGGAGATGAACCGCTCCGCATCATCATCATATCCATAAATCTTTTCCCTGTCAAGCACACCGTTAATATCTACCAGGTAAAGATCAAATCCAAGTTTATTGGTTTTTTCCTTGATCACACTGTATTTGAACCAATGGTTACCCAGTGCCTGCCCCCCTTCGTGCACCAGCTCCCATTCATTGTCATACAAAAATCTGGTACGATACATAGGCATTACCACCTTGGCCACATGTCCCAACTCGTTCTGATATTTAGGCAAAGCCCCTACTACATCTCCAAGTCCCCCCGCTTTTGCCATAGGGTAACATTCTGCCGATACGTGAACAATCTCCATAACTTATAATTGCTTCGCTTAAAAGTAGTAATAATTTATATAAAACAAACAACAATCTATTTAATTTAAAATTTTTACTTACGGTTTATCTATTTACATTTATGCCCACTTTTAACAAAAACGATTTTATGAGTACACAAAAAACGAACTGGTCCCAATTCGGAACACTAATTACAGTATTTTTTTTCTGGGGATTTGTTGCTGCCAGCAACGACATTTTAATTCCTGTTTTTAAAAAGGCGTTTGATCTTTCTCAAACACAAAGCCAGTTGGTCTCTTTTGCTTTTTACGTGGCATATACGGTAGGGTCGATCATTTATATGCTTATCTCGAAAAGTATAAAGCAAGATATCACCAACAAAATCGGTTACAAAAACGGACTTATTGTGGGTCTGATCATCTCAGCCCTGGGTACGCTGCTGTTTTACCCTGCTGCGAACATGGGATCTTTCGGGCTGATGATATCTGGATTGTTCATTGTAGGGCTGGGCTTCTCGCTTCAGCAAATAGTAGCCAATCCGCTGGCCATTGAATTAGGCCCTGCCGCCACAGGTTCTCAGCGGCTTACACTGGCAGGTGGTATCAACAACTTCGGAACAACGATCGGACCGCTCATAGTAGCTTTTGCTATTTTTGGTTCTACTTCTGCTTCTAATACCGAAGCAAGCATAGAAAGTGTAAAAATACCTTATCTTATTTTAGGAGCGGTATTTATTCTGGTAGCCATCATGCTCAAATTTTCATCGTTGCCGGCCGTTACATCTGTAAATACCGAGAACACCGAAGATAAAGAGCCTGGTCATCACCGGAGCTCGGCTTTTAAGTATCCGCAACTAGTACTGGGTATGATTGCCATATTCGTATATGTAGGAGTAGAAGTTGCTACTGCGGCCAACCTACCTGCTTATATGGAAAAAGATCTCGGATTTCATACGAAAGATGTGGCACCATATATCTCTCTTTACTGGGCCAGCCTTATGATCGGGCGCTGGGGCGGAGCAGTAGAAGCTTTTGATGTAAGCGGCGGGGTAAAGAAGATTTTAAGATTTTTAGCTCCCTATCTGGCTTTTGGAGTATTCCTGGTAGTAAATGCTATTGCGCAGCACGATTTAGCACCGTTTTATATTTATGGTGCGATCATTCTTATTATGATAGCTGGTGACATAGCCAGTAAAGGGAACCCTGCAAAAATGCTTCTTATTTACTCTGTATTGGGCATTATTGCACTGATAATCGGGATGGCTACTACAGGCATGGTTTCAGTTTATGCTTTTACAAGCGTAGGGTTATTCTGCAGTACCCTTTGGCCCTGCATTTTTGCACTGGCAATAAACGGACTGGGCAGACATACGAACGAAGGGTCCAGTTATCTTATTATGATGATAATGGGCGGTGGTGTTATGAGCGTGCTCCAGGGGGCATTGGCAGATGCTACTTCTATTCACCTGAGTTACGTGGTAGGTGTTATTTGCTTTAGTTACCTGGTGTTTTATGCACTGCGTGTAAGCAACATCTTAAAGTCACAGGGTATTGATCTTAACAAAATTGCAAAAGGCAGTGGCCACTAAAACAATTCATTTATTTTTCTAAATTTTTGTACACATGAGTATACACGACTTGTCTAAAGAAATGGTTATAGGTATTGATATTGGTGGCACTAATACGAAATTTGGCCTGGTAAACCATCGCGGACTGATCTTCGATAAAGGAGATATCAGAACAGACGCATACCCTACTATTGAAGAATATGTTGATGCGCTGCACTTTGCTCTGCGCCCCCTGCTTTCTAAATTTGAGAAAGAGTATCATTTTAAAGGAATTGGGATGGGCGCCCCTAACGGAAATTTTTACACGGGTTGTATTGAATATGCGCCTAACCTGCCCTGGAAAGGTACGATCCAAATAGCTGATCTTATAAGCAAAAAATTCGATATCCCCTGTATACTTACTAATGATGCCAATGCCGCTGCAGTAGGAGAAATGATGTACGGCGCAGCACGTGGCATGAAAGATTTTATTATGATCACTTTAGGTACCGGTGTTGGGAGCGGTATTGTTTGCAATGGACAGATCGTTTATGGCCATGATGGATTTGCAGGAGAACTGGGGCATGTGATCGTTCGGCCGGGAGGGCGCAAACACTATAGTACCGGCGCCCAGGGATCGCTGGAAGCTTATTGCTCGGCAACAGGCATTACCGTCACCGCGAAAAAATTAAGAGCAGAAAATCCCGACTCTTTACTAAATGATATACCCGAGGAGCAGATTGATTCCAAATCTGTTTTTGATGCCGCCCAGAAAGGCGATGCTACCGCTATAGAAGTATTCCGTTATACCGGTCAGATACTGGGAGAAGCATTGGCCAACTTTATTATGTTTTCTTCACCGGAAGCTATTATACTTTTTGGCGGCGTTATTAAGGCAGGCGATTATATTATGAACCCCACCAAAGAGCATATGGAAAAGAACCTCCTGCCTATTTTCCAAAATAAAGTAAAGCTTGTTTTCAGCGAACTAAAAGAGGCGGATGCAGCTATATTGGGTGCCAGTGCGCTGGTATGGGAATCATAGATAAATAATACTAAACCTGAGAAAGGCTTTAATAAAAAAAGCTGCCTTAAAAATACAGGCAGCTTTTTTTAGTTTATCAATTTTTTACACTAAAGATAAACCCCACGCCATACACGTTCTCAATCTCTACTTTTTCCGACTCTGCCAGCAGCTTTCGAAGTCTGGAGATGAATACATCGAGGCTCCTCCCTAAAAAATAATCGTTTTCGCCCCATAGCTTTATTAATATATCCTCCCGTTTGATTACGGTGTTTTTGTTTTGATACATATACTCCAGCAGGCCGGCCTCGCGCACGGTAAGCGAAATACTTTTGCCAGTATCGCCCACCGAAATTTTAAATACATCTTTTTTGAAGATAATGTCCCCCATGTGGATGGTACTGTTATGAGTGCTATCCTCTCCAGTAACGCCATCTTTATTGTTTCGCCTGATAATATTGGTAGCTCTTAATACCAGCTCATCTATATCAAAAGGTTTATTTATATAATCGTCCGCACCCAGCTTTAGCCCGGCAATACGGTCTTTTTTTTCATTGCGGGCGGTGAGGAACAGGAAAGGAATTTTGTTGTCGACTTTTTTAATGGTTGCGGCAAACTCAAAACCATCCATTCCCGGCAATTGTATATCGGTAATTAGCAGGTCGTAGTCATGCTTCGCCCCGAAAGCATCCAAAGCCTCTTCTGCCGTGGTTTTCAGGTCTACCTCAAAATTCATAAGATGAAGATACTGTTTCACCACATTGCCCAGGTCGGCCTCGTCTTCTACAAAAAGAATTTTATGTTTCATCCGTTTAAAGTTTTTATTTAACCTGGCTTAAAGCACCTCACAGAGGGATAATAATACTGAAATCCGTGCCCTGCTTTTCAACCGTATTCACCTTCAACAGCCAGCGGTGCGCTTCTATACATTGACGGGTGTAGTATAGCCCCAGCCCCAGGCCTTTCACGGCCTTATTATCAATGGCGCTGGTAGCTCGGAAAAATTTGTCAAAAATGTTTTTAAAATCCTGTTCGGGTATGCCCACGCCGTTGTCCACAATATGCACCGTAAGTTTTTTGTCCTGCTCCGTGGCGCTGATATCAATGCGCTTTATGGCGCTGTTATTATATTTGATTCCATTCTCTATGATATTTATGATCATGGTAGTAACCCAGAATTTGTCGAGCCATACCGTATGCCAGCTACCGGGATTACTGAATCGAATCTCCACTTCCCTGCTATCCGCCTGTATCATGTAGTCGTCCACTATTTCACGCAGCAGGTCTTCCATTATCACAGGTTCTTTTTGCAGGGTAGATTCGTTCATCATGGTAATATCTATCACCTGACTGAAAAGACAGTTGAGCCGCTTGGTTTGCCGCCCTATCACCCCGGTAAGAGAAGCCACCATCTCTTTGTTTTCCTGCACCTGCTCTTTTTCCAGCGTTTTATTGGCCACAATGATGGTAGACAAAGGCGTTTGAAACTCGTGGTTGATGCTGTTTACAAAATCCGATTTCATCTCGGCCAGCTTTTTTTGTTTAGCCCAGTTTCTGAAAGTAATGTAAAATATGGTGGCCAGCGAAAGCACAGAAAACAGCGAAAGTGAAAAGGTGGGCAGCATGCTCGCAATCACGGCCCGGATACGGTGCGGGGTATCCGCATACAGCGAAAAACCGATACGGTTGGAATATGGCGTGGGCATGCTGATGGTAATGGCGGATATTAGCTTACCTTCACTTATCAATCCGCTTATAATCAATCCATTATCATTAAACATCTTATCAACATGTTCATATATTTTCGACTTGTCGTAAAGCGTGATGTATTTATTACCATCAAAAGTTACACTAATATGCTCAACCTTTAAAAGCCATCCAATATCTTCATCCAGTTTATTTTGCTTTATGATAGAAGCCATCAGGCTGTCAATATTACTTTCAGTCCGCAGGGTAGTTGCTATGCTGTCCACTACCTTTTGGCTAAACCACTCAAATGCTTTTGTGTCCGTTGTATAAAGCCGTTCCAGTTCCTCCATATTCCTGCTTAAGAACCGGTCTATAATAGCCTGGCCACCCGGAAATACTTTATCGTTACGGATGGCATTGTTGTACGATTCCTTAAGCTGGGCAGCCTCTTTCAAAAAGAACTGTTCATTTTTCAGCTCAAAAGTATTATACACTAAAAAATACTGAACAACTGCCAGTATCACAAAGCTCGCTATAGCTATAAACCTTATGCCGAAAATTGAAGACAACATGCACAACAATAAACTGCCATAAAACTACTGATAGTAACACAGAAATACTCAACGTTTAAATTATGTTAACAATTTGTTGGGCTTTTGTTATTAATATGTTATAGAAACCTTAAATAATTTAGAACTATTAAATGACCAAACCTAAAGCCTTATGATAAAAATAACATAGAGCAACAAGTAGGCAATATATCGCCGCAGCGATGCCACTGAAAGTCAACAATTCTTTATAGGTTTTTTACACATTACAAAAAAGTTTTCCATGCAATTTAAAAAACATTGGTGTTTTATTTGTGTTCTTGTATGCGCTTGCGTATTGAGTTTTCAGACTCGTGCTCAAGTGCCTGCTGACAGTTCAACCCTCCTCTCCCAACAAACTGTCACGCTAACAGGTAGCGTTCGTGACAATCTGAACGGCATTCTCTCAGGGGCTACCATCACCAACCTCAGCACCGGCAAGTCCACCATGTCAAGCGGTTCCGGTACATTTTCTATTGATGCCGCCAAACGCGATACGCTGGTGGCCTCCTACATCGGCTATCAGGACTTTATCTGGCAGCATACCGACCGGCTCAATTACGATGTGGTGCTTACTCCCGTAGTAGGCAGCCTTAACGATGTAGTGGTAACGGGCTTTGGCCGGCGGCAGACACAGTCCAGCGTTGTTGGCGCTATCTCCAGCGTGGATGTGGCTCAATTGCAGCACCCAGTTGCCAATCTCAACACCATGCTCGCCGGCCGCATCGCAGGCATAATAGGTGTGCAGCGCTCCGGCCTGCCCGGCAGCAACAGCGCCGATATATGGATACGTGGTATCCAAACCTTTGGCAACAACCCCTCCGGCCCCTTGGTTATTATTGATGGTGTGCAGGGCAGGGACATTAACAACTACGACCCCGAGGACATACAATCCTTTTCCATACTCAAAGATGCCTCCGCCACGGCGATGTATGGCTCCCAGGGTGCCAATGGTGTTATACTCATTACCACCAAGCGCGGCAGCCCCGGCAAATCTCAGATTATGGCGCAGTATATTGAGGGCTTCACCAATTTTACTAAAATGCCCAAAATGGCGGATGCCGGCACTTATATGCGGCTGAAAAACGAAGCACAGATTGCATCAGGCATTGCGCCTTCTTATTCACAAGCTTATATTGACAGTACCGAATCTGTTACGGCAGACCATTTTGTTTATCCTAATGTGGACTGGTTCAATCAGGTATTGAAGAAAAACGCTCGTTTCCGCAAAGCTAATGTGAGTTCCACCGGAGGAACGGAAAATACACAATATTATGTGGCGCTTACCTATTATAACGAGTCGTCCATGATCAAGACCGATCCTGATCAGAAATTATACGATGCCAATACCTTGTTCCAGCGCTACAACTTCACGTCCAATGTGGATATGAAATGGACCAAGACTACCAGATTTTCCCTGTCCATAGGGGGCTATATCAGTGAGTTTAACGAGCCAGGCGCGGGTGCAGGGTCAGCCTTTAGCAACTCTATGAATGCCAGCCCCGTACTGGCTCCGGCATTTTATCCGGGCAACCTGAGAGCTGGTGTAGCAAGAGGCAACTCATCATCGCCCAACCCCTGGGCGGATGTGGCTATGTCCGGCTACAGCAATACCTACAACTCGCAGATCAACAGTACAGCTGTCCTTCAGCAGGATCTTGGTTTTTGGGTCAAGGGGCTTAGCGCCAATGCGCAGTACTCTTTCGACAACAAAAACACCAGCACCAGTGGCAGGCGCCTGAACCGCAGCGTATGGTATGTCAATCAGGTAACGCCCTATAATCCGGATGGCTCTCTCAACTTTGGTCCACCACAAATTACAGGGTCGGACGACCTGGTGTTTAGCCAGGGCAATTCGGGTAACCGGCAAAACACTTTTCAGGCAACGCTTTCCTACAACAGGACTTTTGGCGACCACAATGTAACCGGTATGCTTGTGTATTTTCAGCGCAGCACGATGGACCCTTTCGACGGCGACCTGCTGGACTATATACCCAGGCGGCAGCAAAACTATGCGGGCAAGGCCGCATATACCTACAAGGGCAAATACCTGTTTGAGTTCAACCTCGGTTACAACGGGTCGGAAGATTATGTGCCCAGCAAGCGCTTTGGCTGGTTTCCTGCGCCGGGTATAGGATGGATAGTGTCCAAAGAAGCATTTTTTGAACCATTATCTAAAGTGTTCCAATACTTTAAGCTTCGCTATTCCAACGGCCTGTCAGGTGCGCCCGGTACAGGCAAGCGCTTTGGCTATGCCACATTGGTTACTACCGGCGCTAATGGCTATACCTTTGGTTCGGGTTCGGGTTCGCAGGGGTACAACGGTGTTAATATCCTCCAGTACGGCGCCGATGTAACCTGGGCCGTAGCACATACCCAGGACTGGGGCTGGGATTTCCATACCCTGAACGGCCAGCTACAGTTTGTACTTGATTACTGGTATTCGTACCGTACCAAGGTGTTTCTGGACAGGGGGGACTTTCCCGCATTTGCAGGCCTCCAGTACCAGCCCGTGGGTAATGTGGGCATTGTTAAGGCCTCCGGTTTTGACGCGCAGGTAACCCTGACACCCTTTACCATTGGCCGCAACATGACCTTGGGCTTCAACGGTACGGCTACATATAGTATTAACAGCTTGCAGAAGAACGCTTCACCTCCGGTTGCCGACCCTTACCAAAGCCCTATAGGGCAATATACCAATCGGATAATGGGCTATGTGGCAGAGAAGCTGTTCCAATCCGAAGCCGAAATTGCCAACAGCCCCGACCAGCGGCCGCTTGGCGGCAACCCTCGCCCCGGGGACATCAAATACAAAGACCTGAACGGCGATGGTACGATCAACCAATATGACCAAACGGTTATCAGCAACGGCGATGTGCCTAAGTGGATATTTGGCGCCGGTTTCAATTATACCCTGGGCAATTTCTACGTAAGTGCTTTCTTCCAGGGCAACCTGGGGTCATATCGCACCATCAGCGGAAATGCGCGCTCGCCTTTTAGCGGCAGCTCGCTCGGCGCAGATGATGGCAATGTTTTTGCCATGGTAACGGACAGGTGGACACCCGAAAACCCCGTGGAGCGCCCATTCTATCCCCGGCTTGGATTTGGCGGCCCTGCCAATAACAACAATGCCGTAGCCAGCACCTGGTGGGTGAGGGACATCAGTTTTGTTCGCCTCAAAACTGCGAATGTGGGCTACAATTTCAAAAACCATAAGTGGATGAATCATATGAGCATGAAGAACTTGCAGGTATATTTAGATGGTATCAACCTCTGGTACTGGAGCCCCTTCAAGCTATGGGATCCGGAGCTGAATACAGGTAACGGCAATTCTTACCCCAACGTAAGGCAGCTTTCCATAGGCATCCGCGCTAATTTTTAATCCATGACTTCTAAAAAAGATACCATCATGAAACGAAGCATAAAACATATTTTTTCACTAAGGAACAACAGGTGGTTGGACGGCGCCACCCTTCCTCAGCCATATACAAAAAATAAAAGAATGAAGATAAAATTGATATCCCGTATGGTTGTCGCCTGCCTGGCAATCGTCAGTTTGGTCGGCATCAGCTCCTGCAAAAAATACCTGTCCAACCTGCCCACAGGGATGTTGGTAAAAGACAGCATTTTTTCCTCGCTCAACAACGTAAACGGCTACCTGGCTCAGGTATATACCAACCTGCCGGACGAGTACTCGCAAACGCGGGGAGGGCGTTATTCCGGCCCCTATACGGGGGCTTCTGACGAAGCCAACTGGTGGTCGCAGGTGGGGCACAGCGCTGCGGCCGGAGGGCTTGGCGCCGGTGCCAATCTGCTCAACCAAAGTACCTGGAACCAGGACTTTGGTGGCAACTTTTGGAACAACTGGTACAAGCCCGTGCGCACCGCCACCGATTTTATCGCCAATATAGATCGCGCCAATCCCAAGGAAGTGCCGGACAATCTCAAGGGGCATTTCAAGGCAGAGGCAAGAGCGCTGCGGGCCATCTTTTATTTCTTTATGCTGCGCCTGTACGGGCCCATCCCCATCCTGTCTGAGCAGATAGACCCCAATGCCACAGGCGATGCCCTGCTGTATGCGCGCACGCCTTTCGACTCCTGTGTCAACTACATTACCAGCGAGCTGGATCAGGCCTACAATGAAATACAGTCTGTTGCCAGCGCGCAGATGCCCGCCGATCAGCCCCTCAATCTGGGCCGTGGCGTAGAGTACGGCCGTATTACCAGCGGCGCGTGCAAGGCATTTAAGCAACAGGTACTACTGTTGGCCGCCAGTCCGCTCTTTAATGGCAATGCCGATTATGCCAATCTGAAAAACACGGATGGCACACAACTGATGCCACAAACCTACGATGTTAACAAATGGAAAAAGGCAGCGGATGCCGCCAAGGCTTTTATAGACGAGTTTGTACCATCTACTTATGATATGTATTATTCCACAAACGGAGCAGACCCCTTCACACGGGCTTACAATGCCTGTAATGAAGTAGTGCTGAACGAGTGGAACAAGGAATGGATATGGGGGCGGGCTAAGAGTGATATCGGCGCAAGACGATACGATGCAACACCTAAATTGGTGGGCACGCCCACTACTGTCAATAAAGGCGGTGGATTCCTCGCTGCCAACCAGTCTATGGTGGATGCCTATTTCATGGCCAATGGCCGCCCTATCACAGATCCGCTTTCAGGCTACCAGTCTTCCGGTTTCTCCAATTTCAAGTCGGTGTACGACAGAATTGCCCGCCGCACGTTCAACCCGTATATCAACCGGGAGCCGCGTTTCTATGTGGGTGTAACCTACAACAACAGCTACTGGCTGCAACAGGGTGGCAGTTCCGATATTATAGTAGACTTTACCCCAACCGGCAACTCAGGAAGGGGGCAAAGTACTACCGATGTTTCGTCAACAGGCTATCTTTTGCGCAAGGCTATAAAGGCTGATGGAGGCTCCATAGGCTACTGCTACCTGCGCTTAGCCATGATATATCTCGACTATGCCGAGGCTTTGAACGAATACAATCCGGGCAATGCCGACATCCTCAAATACCTCAATATTATCCGTGAGCGGGCAGGTGTGGCTCAGTATGGCACAGCCGAGCTGCCGGTACCGGCAACCCAGGCTGAGATGCGCGAGGCTATATGGCACGAACGGCAGGTAGAACTGGCGTTTGAAAACGTGCGTTATTTTGACATCCGCCGCTGGAAGATTGCGCCCCAAACCATGGGAAAGGATGTTTATGGTATGAATATGTTTGCCGGCGGAGACGCGTTCTATCAACTCACACTGGTACAGCGCAGGCGCTTCCTGCAAAGGGACTACCTGTGGCCAATACCTTATAGTGAGCTACTGAGGGATAAATTGCTGGTACAAAACCCCGGCTGGTAGTTTTTGAGCACAAGCATATGATTAATTAAAAAAATATACAATAGGATGAACCAAATAAAAAACGAAAGGATACTCCCCGCCAGTAAAAAAATGATTTTTGTAGTGGCAGTAGCCTGTTCCGCACTGATTATGGGTTGTGTCAAAAATGACAAACTCTATTCTCCGAAGGAGGGTAGCATCTATATGCCTCAGGCCTATCAGGACAGGGCAAATCTTTCTCTTTATTATATTGACTCTTCACAGACGGCTTATTTCGGCGTGGCATACAGTGGCTTTAAAAGCCTCGGACAGGATGTTACGGCAACCTTTGAGGTGGCTAACGGCCTGATTGACCAGTACAATATAGACAATGCCTATACTGGTATTACCTACTATCCGTTGCCTACGGATGCCTATACAATATCCGGACTTAGCACGGTGCTGAAAGCGGGAACAACCAGTTCTGAACCACTGGCATTGACTATTGTAGGGACAAAGCTACAGCTAGGTAAGCATTACCTGATGCCTATACGTCTCAAGAGCGTATCGGGCGGTATATTTGACAGTTCCCTGTCACTGGCATATTTTAAGATAGATGAGTTGACGATAAGGTCCAGAGACATTACTTCCCAAGCTAAGCTGAGCGTAAACATAGACAACGATGGTGGTCCCAATGCCAAAGAAGGTTCCAACAAGTTAGTGGACGGCGATTTTGTTAATACAAAGTTCCTGACATTTAATTACGCCCCCACCTTGTACGCACAGTTGGAGTTCCCTAAGCCAACCATTGTCGGCGGCTATACCATCACATCGGGCGATGATGCACAGGAGCGGGATCCACGGGACTGGACCATGTCGGGGAGCAACGATGGCACCACCTGGACGGTCTTTGACACCAAAGCGAATCAGTCCTTTGACACCAGGAGGCAAACCAGGCGGTTCAATACTTCCAATACTACTGCATACAAGTATTACCGGTGGAATATCACAGCCAAAGCAGGTAGCGGCAATTTGTTCCAGTGTATGGAGTTCAGATTATTGCAATTTTATTAGCAGCAACAGGGTTTCCCATAATATCGAATTGAAATGTTATGGGAAATTCCTGTTAATTGTATTTTTTAAAAGATTCAATTTCTTTTACAATGAAACAGATAAGCCTTTGCGCCGGTGCATTACTCGCACTTACGTTGTGGTACAGTTGTTCTAAGAGCGACACCACACCGGAGCCGGCGCCCAAGCCCGAACCGCCGGTAACAGGCGGCACGGTAACGCGTAACTGGCGGGACACTTCCATTGCCGACCTGATGCTATTGACCTACGCCAGCACTTACTCCTCCAAAACGCCCATGGGTGTGCGCTATCAGAACCTGAAGGCACCCACTGCTGCTGATATTGAGTGGCTGGCGACAGCAGGCAACGAGCCACCTGTGCAGGCCTCCGTAGCAAATACACACTGGCAGACCTTTATGGTAAACCTGTATCCTGCACCTTCAGCTAATAAACCAGACCCCGTGCATGTGAACCAACACATTATAGGCGATTGCAGCGGGCTGGCGGCATTTGCCTGCATGGCCTATGCCGCGCCCGATTTTGTGAAGGGATTGATCACAGACAACGGTAACAATACCTATATCGTACACATGTACGACCCGCAGGGGAAGAAGATAGACGTAGCCGTTTCTTCCTTATTCCTTGCCGAACCCAACGGTAAACTGGCCGCCTGTGGCGCGCAGGGCAGCAATGTAGCCACATGGGCGACCATCCTCGAAAAGGCGGTAATGAAGTACAACTACATATTTAAACTCCATAACGATGGCAAAGACATAGGCGGTATCGGCAGCGAGTTCACCACACCCATGTTTACCGGAAATGGCAATAGCTTTGCGGTTCGCCCCAGTGCAATGAACCCTGCCAATCTACAGCGGATAACCTTATGGGCGCTGGCGAACGGCAAGTTCGTAACCGGCGGCTGGACAAGGAACGACATTGTCGTTGGCGGGAAAAAGTCCGTATTTGGTCATGCCTATTCCCTGTATGTTTCCACCGATGCAACGGCACTGTTTGCCATGCGCAACCCCTGGGGATTTAATCCCTCCACAGACGGTAGTGGCAGTACCGACAACGGGGTAGTGGCCGTGCCCAACGTAGGCAATATTGTCAATGAAATAGACATCCGCATCATTGATCCGGGAGCGGCTGGCGACAAAGGCAATTTAACGCCTTATGAAAAACCTAAACTGTAGTCAATTATATGCTATAAATATTAAAATCCATAGGATCCTCTGATGTTAAGACATCGCCTTGCGAACTATAGTTTCTGCAATACTATTCGCAATATTTTAATACCAATTTAGACTTTAAAAGGTATTGTCGTCCTGAATTTCTATATGAGACGGTTGATGCAAAGAGGGATGAAGGTCTGAATCAGGACTTGAGCCTAATCTCGGAGCCTGCCTTAGTTCACTTTCACCTTCTCCTCACTTAATTTCTCTGTAAATTTATTACAAGTCTAAAGGAGCCTGTCGAAGGACTTTTTTTCAAATGAATCATGCCCGCCTGAACGGAACGGGCAGGGTTCGGCAAGCTCATCACGACCTTGCTTATTAAACAGGTTTTAATGTTTAAATGGTATTATATGAATTTTTCGATTTTATTCACAATTTTTTAGTAACAAGCAGTTAACAACCGAAATACCAAATTGCTCTTAAACTTCCATTAACAATCGCTTCATTATTCATTATCTGTAAACAGAAAGAAAAACTCTTACTTTTAGCTAATCATGAAGCAACAGATTTCAGCAATGATTAAAATGACTTCCCTGCAGGCAGCCATGCTCCTGTTCACAGGTATCACCTGCCTGTTCGGCAGGCAGGCATCAGCACAAGTACCAGCACCGCAGCATATAGAACCGGTTGATTATGTAAACCCCTTAATGGGAACCGACTCCAAAGTCAGCCTTTCCAATGGCAATACTTACCCGGCCATCGGTCTGCCCTGGGGCATGAACTTATGGACACCCCAGACCGGAACCAACGGAAACGGGTGGCAGTACGAGTACGCAGCAAATAAAATAAGAGGCTTTAAGCAAACCCACCAGCCCTCCCCATGGATGAACGATTACGGAATGTTCTCTATTATGCCGGTTACCGGTAAAGCGGTAGCCGACCAGGAAGCAAGGGCAAGCTGGTTTTCACATAAAGCAGAAGTAGCGAAGCCCTATTATTACAGTGTGTACCTCGCCGACCATGATGTAACTACCGAAATAACGCCTACCGAAAGGGCAGCTTATTTCAGGTTTACCTTCCCAAAAACAGACAGCGCTTTTATTGTAATTGATGCTTTTGATAAGGAATCTTATGTTGAAATCATTCCCGCTCAAAACAAGATAATCGGCTACACCACCAAATACGCACGTGGCCGGTTAAATAACTTTAAGAACTACTTTGTCATCCAATTCGACCACCCTTTTACAAGTACCGGTACCTGGGTGGAAAAGGATATTACCCCTAACTCGCTAAAGCTGCTGGAAAACAAAAACAGTGGCGCTATTGTAAGTTTTGCTATTAACAAACGTGGCGGAAAAGTGCAGGCTAAAGTAGCCTCTTCCTTTATCAGCCCCGAGCAGGCGGAAATTAACCTGAAAGAAATAGGCAACCGCAGCTTTGACCAGGTAGCCCAGGCAGGCCGCAGTATTTGGAACAAAACCCTCGGCGCGGTAAAAGCGGAAAGCAAAAACATTGACCAGCTACGCACTTTTTATTCCTGCCTGTACCGTATGGTGTTTTTCCCCAACAAACTGTACGAGAAAGATGCCAGCGGGAAGATTGTGCATTACAGCCCTTATACCGGCGAAGTGTTACCGGGGTATATGTTTGGCGGCACAGGGTTCTGGGATACGTTCCGCGCGCTTTACCCTTTCCTGAACTTTGTTTTTCCTTCCATCAATAAAGAAATGCAGGAAGGCCTGATTAATGCTTATAAAGAAGGCGGCTTTTTGCCGGAGTGGAGCAGCCCCGGTTATGCTGATATTATGATAGGCAACAACTCCGCATCAGTAGTAGCTGATGCTTATATAAAAGGCATTAGAGGCTATGATATAGCAACACTTTATAAGGCATTGCAGCATGGTGCCAACAATGAGGGCCCCATAACAGCAGTAGGGCGTAAAGGTGTAAAATACTATAACGAGCTGGGATATGTGCCTTATGATGTAGGTATTAATGAAAATGCCGCCCGCACTTTGGAGTATGCGTATGACGATTTCACTATTTACCAGTTAGCCAAAGCCCTGAACAGGCCAAAGCAAGAAATCGAAATTTATAAAAAAAGAAGCCTGAACTATAAAAACCTATTCGATCCTGAACACAAACTGATGCGCGGCAAAAACAAGGACGGTATGTTCCAGTCGCCTTTTAACCCGCAGAAATGGGGCGATGCCTTCACCGAAGGTAATAGCTGGCATTACTCCTGGAGCGTTTTTCATGATATTAACGGCCTGATGCAGTTAATGGGTGGCAAAAAAGATTTTGTACAAATGCTCGATTCCGTATTCATTATGCCGCCGACTTTTGACGACTCTTATTACGGGGGCGTGATACACGAGATAAGGGAAATGCAGATTATGAACATGGGGCAATATGCCCACGGCAACCAGCCCATCCAGCACATGATATACCTGTACAACTACGCCGGCGAGCCCTGGAAAACCCAGTATTGGGCAAGAGAGGTGATGGACAAATTGTACCTTGCCACGCCCGATGGCTATTGCGGAGATGAAGACAACGGGCAAACTTCGGCCTGGTTTGTATTTTCAGCCATGGGCTTCTACCCTGTCTGTCCCGGTACCGACCAATATATATTAGGCTCACCGCTGCTTGATAAAATTACCGTTACGCTTGAGAACGGGAAGCAGGTAGTGATTACTGCAAACAATAACAGCAAAAATAACCGCTATGTTTCTGCGCTGAAATTCAACGGCGCCAATTATACCAGGAACTGGGTCAGCCATTTTGATTTGATGAAAGGCGCAAAGCTCGATTTTTCGATGAGCAGCGCACCCAATAAACAAAAAGGTGTTAAAGAAGCAGACTTTCCCTATTCCCTTTCCACAGACCTGCAATCAAAATAAAACATAAAAAATACATGAAAAAAATCATAGCAGCCATCAGCCTTCTGGCTATTTTAGCAACTACTGCACATGCTCAAAGAAGAAGCTGGAATGATGTTGGGCTTAGCGATGCGGTAAGTAACGACACTATCAAAAGAGGAAAGTTCACCATCGTTTTCATCAACAAATCGCCAAAGTTCAACCCTAAAACAGGTGAGCGCATGATAGAAACTTTTTTTAAAGTGTACCCTAAAGAAGCAAAACTTTATAACAAAAACACGCGCAGGCTGGTTACTTTTGTTATAGATCCAGAGTATACAGCAGTAGCAGCAGCATCTGGTGGCATCATAAAAGTAAATCCTGAATGGATGTCTAAAAACCCCGAAGACCTGGATGTAGTAACGCACGAAGCCATGCACATTGTACAGGCCTACCCCGGCGATGCAGGCCCGGGATGGGCAACGGAGGGCGTGGCAGACTATGTGCGCTACAAGCTGGGCGTGAACAATGCAGCCGCCAACTGGAGCTTACCGGCTCTTACTGACAAGCATCATTATACCAATGCCTACCGCGTAACGGCAAGATTTTTTGTGTGGATTGAAAAAAATTATAACAGGAAGCTGGTTAAAAAACTGGATCATGCTATGCGCACCAAGACCTATACGGAGGATTTCTGGAAAAAAGAAACCGGGAAAACCGTAGACGAACTTTGGGATGATTATAAAAAAAATCCGGCAACCTAAACATGAAACAAAGGGTACTTGCTATCAGTATGTTACTGGCATCCGTCGGAGCTATAGCACAAAAAAACACAAATAAGCAACCCGCTGATTATGTAAATGTTTTTTTAGGTACTTCCGGCGACCATGGACAACTTTCTCCCGCAGCAGGCTACCCTTTTAATTACATGAGCATTGTACCGCAAACCTATCCTAAAACGCATACGGGATATGAGTATTATGCCAAACAGTTTCTGGGATTTGCACACACCGTATTTGAAGGAGTAGGTTGCAGGGGCAGCGGCGGCAACATCCTTGTAAAACCTTTTATAAACTCCAAAGAGGACCTGCTTGAAAAGGTGAGCCAGCATGGATCTCCCGGCTCCTATTTTGTAACGTTCGCTAATAAAATATCCGCCGCGTTTGTAGCAGGAAATAAATACGGGCAGCACCTGTACACATTCCCCCGCGGGCAACATGGCCTGGTGATAGACCTGGCCTACAGCTTATCCAACGGGTTTAAAAATACATCCTACTCTATTGCCGGCAACGCCGTGCAGGGCTGGATTGAGGCTGGCACTACCTGCGGTGCAGGCGCTTATAAGATTTATTTTTATTTGGTAATAAACAAACCTGTAACATGGCAACAAACCGCCACTAACGAAATTACTGCCACCTGGAAAAACACGTCTGCCGATACAGCCAGGCTCTGTATCGGGCTGTCATCCGTTAACGAAACCTACGCCCGAAAAGCCATCAAACAGACAGGGTTTACCCGGCAGCAGGAAGAAACCAAAGCCGCATGGAATAAGGCATTACAGCAAATACAGGTTTCTGGGACAGCGCCTCAAAAAAAAGAGCTGTTCTATTCTCTGTTATACAGAACCATCCAGTCGCCCTACAACATCAGCGAGCCGGACGGCGTGTACAGGGCAAACGATGGCAGCCTGCAAAAAAGCAAAACAGCTTATTACAACGGCTGGTCAATATGGGATAATTACAAAACACAGCTACCGCTACTTTCCGTAGCTTATCCTGAACAGTTCGCTCCTGTTGCGCAATCCATCGCGCAGCTTTATTTGTATGGGAAAAAAGACTATGCCACGCAAACAGAACCTTCCAATACGGTAAGAACAGAACATGCGGTAGTAGCGCTCCTCGATGCATACAGGAAGGGCGTTCCTGTTGATCTTAAAAAGATATACACCCCGCTTAAAAACGAAATAGACGGTTTGGATTTTAGCAAACCTGATAAAGCCTTAGAAAGCAGCTATGATACCTGGGCCTTTGCCGAAATTGCTTCCATTACCGGTAACACAGCAGATGCCGCCGCTTATAAGCAAAAAGCATTGCAATATAAAACCTACTGGAACAAAGACTTTAAAGACCTTACAAAAAAAGATGTTGACCAGATGCAGGCGCGTGGCCTTTACCAGGGAACCATCTGGCAATACCGGTGGTTCGTGCCTTTTGATGTAGCAGGCCTGATACAGCTAACCGGCGGCGAAAGCGCTTTCATTGAGCAGCTAAAAACCTTTTTTAATAAAGACCTGTATAATCATGCCAATGAGCCGGACATACAGGCACCATCCATGTTCAATGCTACAAGCGCTTATCCTTTTTCTCAATACTGGATGCACACTATTGCAGCGGACACCATTGTACAATATTATTTTAACGACAATAGTAAAGGCATAGACCCTTATGTAGGGCCTGTCTACAAAAATGAGCCAAAGGCTTTATTAAGGACGATGGATGATGACGGCGGCGCTATGTCGGCCTGGTATGTTTTTGCAGCAATAGGCTTATACCCCGCTGCAGTAGGCGAACCGGTTTACTACCTCCATGTGCCGCAGTTCAAAATAATAGAGCTGAAACTGCCGCAAAACAGGAAGTTCCGTATTGAAGTAAAAAATTTTAACCCCAGGAACAAGTATATAAAAAACGTATGGCTAAACGACAGTCCTTATCTTAAAAATTATATCTTACACGCCGATATAATGAAGGGCGGGCACCTGGCAATAGAAACAACCGGGAAAATAAGTGAAGCGCACCCTGGGCTGAAAATATGGAGCAGCAGTTATCAATAAAAAAGACCTTTAATGATTAAGAAATCAACCTCCCTGGTGCTATTGGCACTTTTAGGCCACAGCGCTATACAGGCGCAGAACAATAACCTGGTTCAGTATGTGAACCCATTGATAGGGACCGCGAAAATGGGGCATACTTATCCCGGTGCCACAGTGCCTTTTGGGGCAGTACAGCTAAGCCCCGATACGGACACTATTCCCTATGCAGGGCCCGACGGGAAGTATACCGGTACTGCATATAAATACTGTGCCGGTTATCAATATGATGATCCCACTATTGTTGGCTTTAGTCACACCCATTTCAGCGGAACAGGTCATGCAGACCTGGGCGATTTCTTAATCATGCCCACTACCGGTAAACTACAGCTCAATCCCGGTACAGCCGACAAGCCGGAAACAGGCTATCGCAGCCGTTTTAGCCATGCCAATGAAGTAGCAGCGCCCAATTATTATAAAGTACAGCTCGACGATCATAACATAACCGCAGAATTGACCACTACCACCCGCGTAGGGGTACATCAGTACACATTTCCCAGGTCGGAAGAGGCGCATATTATCCTGGACCTGATGCATGGAATTTACAATTACGAAGATAAAAACGTATGGACCTTTGTGCGTGTAGAGAACGACACATTAGTTACAGGCTACAGGCAAACGCATGGCTGGGCAAAGACCAGGACCGTATACTTTGCCATGACTTTTTCAAAGCCCATTGAAAGCTATGGTTATGCGCAGTTTAAAAAACAGGTGTACCAGGGCTTCTGGCGCCGGTTCAACGTTAATCAGAACTTTCCTGAAATGATCGGGCAAAACCTGAGGGCCTATTTCAATTTCAGAACAACGGACAATGAAAAAATAAAGATCAAGTTTGCCCTTTCTCCTGTAAGCTCCGCCAATGCTTTGCAAAACCTGCGTACAGAAACCCCGGGCTGGGACTTTGCCACTATCAAAACGCAGGGACAGCAGCTGTGGAACAGTGAGCTGAATAAAATACAGGTAGCGGCGCTCAGCAAAGATGATATGATCAACTTTTACACCGCAATGTATCATACTTTCCTGGGGCCAACCGTTTATAACGATGTCAATGGAGCGTATAAAGGATTAGATCAGCAGGTTCACAAAGCAGAAGGGTTTACCAACTACACGACCTTCTCACTCTGGGATACTTACCGCACCTTACATCCTTTCTTCAATCTTATTCAGCCTGGCAGAAATGCAGATATGATAAAAAGTATGCTGGCTCACTACCAGCAAAGCGTACATGGCATGCTGCCGGTATGGAGCCATTATGCCAATGAAAACTGGTGCATGAGCGGCTATCATGCCGTACCTGTGATTGCAGATGCTATTGTAAAAGGCCTGAAAGGTTTTGATTATAACAGGGCGTTAGATGCCTGTATAGCTACAGCCAATGTAAAATATTACGATGGCCTGGAAGACTATATGAAACTTGGATATGTACCCGACGATAAAAGGGGCAACTCCGTTTCTACAACACTGGAGTATGCTTTCGACGACTGGAGCATTGCTATGGCAGCTCAAAAACTGGGCAGAACCGCCGATTACGAAACCTTCATGAAACGCGCTCAGAACTGGAAAAACGTATATGACGCGTCCATTGGCTATATGCGCCCCCGCCTGAGCGATGGCAGCTTCAAAAAAGATTTTGATGTGCTTTCCACACATGGGCAGGGTTTTATAGAAGGGAATGCCTGGAATTTCAGCCTGTTTGTTCCGCAGGACCCTGAAGGAATGATAGCAGCAATGGGTGGCGAAAAAAGATTCCTGCCACACCTGGATTCTCTTTTCACCATGCACCTGCCCGATGAGTTTTTTGCCGATACGGAAGATATTACCCGTGAAGGCATCATCGGAAATTATGTACACGGCAACGAACCTTCCCACCATGTAGCTTACCTGTACAATTTTACATCGCAACCCTGGAAAACACAGGAACGTGTGCGCATGATCCTGAAAAAGCAATACCAGCCCCGCATTGACGGCCTGGGCGGCAACGACGACTGCGGGCAGATGAGCGCCTGGTATATTTTCTCCAGCTTAGGCTTTTATCCGTTTGCGCCGGGAAGCGAAACCTACCAGTTGGGCAGCCCTGCCATTAAGAAGGCTACACTTCAATTAGAAAATGGCACTACACTTACCGTAGAAGCAAAAAACCAGTCCGATAAAAACGTGTATGTGTCCAAAATTACTTTTAACGGTATGCCTGTAACAGGCCATGCGATTGATCATAGTACACTTATGAAAGGAGGTGCACTGGTATTTTATATGTCGGCAAAACCGAAGAAATAAGCGTTAATGATTACATTTACCAGAGATATCATTAATGATCCTGTTATATTTTCCGGTTTATGAAATCAAGCTTTACCATTGCCACGCTTTTAATGCTGTTATTTGCCTGCTCGCCACGGCCCTGGCAGGCCACCAACAAAGTATATAAAAAGAAGGCCGGCTCTTATGCCAGGCTCATACAGCAGTACCCGTTGAAAGATTCGGGCACTTTATTCGTTGGCACCGTTAATTTTTCCATGCGAAGGCCCAATTTTGTAATCATACATCATACCGCGCAAAACAGCTGTGATGAAACTTTAAAAACCTTTACCACAACTACAAGAGAAGTAAGCGCCCATTACGTTATTTGTAAAGCAGGCACTGTTTACCACATGCTGAGTGATATGCTGCGGGCACAACACGCAGGTGTAAGCCGTTGGGGAGCCGTTACCGATCTGAATAGCTGCAGCATAGGTATAGAGATAGATAATAACGGGGAGGAATCTTTTACAGATGAACAGATCGGCAGCCTGCTTATACTGTTAAAACGCTTAAAGCAGGCATACAACATTCCCGCCGCTAATTTCCTGGGCCATGCAGATGTAGCACCGGGTCGTAAGGTCGATCCCAGCAAATATTTCCCCTGGAAAAAGCTGGCCGATGAAGGGTTCGGGATCTGGTACGATACTGCGAACGTAGTGCCTCCACCAGGCTTTGACGCATTGCAGGCACTTAGAACTATAGGCTATAATATCAATAAGCCAGGGGATGCTATTCATTCGTATAAGCTGCATTTCAATTCACAGGACTCCATTTCAACACTTACAGCCACCGATGCCAAAATTATTACAAGCCTGCTGGAAAAATACAGGTAAAAGTTTGGGTTAGCAGGTTGATACCGTACAGTACGGGCACAGATAATCTGGAGTACCTGTTATCATACCTGGCAGCTAATTATGATGCTGCTAAGTGGCTATACAAAGATTTTTTTACTTTGCGCCCATTCTTTCCGGCCCAGACCGGGGAATACATGTCTTTCGCTATGGTAAGAGGAACGTACCAACGGCCCGCTTTCTACATAATCCAACCCCATTTCGTAACCGGCATCTTTATAATATGCAAATTCATCCGGATGCACAAAGCGTAGTACCGGCAAATGCCTGGGTGTGGGCTGCAGGTACTGACCGACAGTAACCACATCGCAGCCATTATCTTTCAGATCCTGCATCGCCTGCAATACTTCTTCTTTGGTTTCGCCCAGGCCCAGCATAATGCCGCTTTTGGTTCGCATACCACCTTCTTTCAGTGTTCTTATTACTTCCATACTGCGCCAGTACTTAGCCTGGATACGTACCTGCTTGCTAAGGCGTTCCACAGTTTCTATATTATGAGATACCACTTCAGGAGCCGCATCAATCACCCGTTGTATATCATCCTTCTTCCCCTTAAAATCCGGTATAAGGGTCTCTAAAGTAGTGCCCGGACTTAAAGTTTTAACAGCTTTTATAGTATTATGCCATATAGCAGAGCCGCCATCTTTTAATTCATCCCTGTCTACAGAAGTAATAACCGCATGCTTCACCTTCATCAAAAAAATCGCTTCTGCCACCCGCTGTGGCTCGTCCCAGTCCAGCTCTGTGGGTCTGCCTGTAGCCACGGCGCAAAAGCCGCAACTTCGGGTACAAACATTGCCCAGTATCATAAATGTGGCCGTACCGGCGCCCCAGCACTCGCCCATATTAGGGCAATTACCGCTTTCACAAATAGTATGAAGCTTATGGGTGTCCACCAATCCGCGTACGTGCTTATACTCCTCTCCTATCGGCAGCTTCACGCGCAGCCAGTCGGGCTTTTTAACTTTTGTAGTAACAGGTAACTCCGTCATGCTGCGAAAATAATGCTTTTTGATCTGAAAGCCGTACTGCCGGCAGGCAGTATGGGTTGGGGCTGTGAGCTGCAGAACATATCCCGGCTCCGGTCCACGCTGCTACAGGCTACGGCCCCGGCCCAAAGCCGTGGCTAAACCTTTCGCATCGTGCAGCCCCTGTACTAACAATAAATGGCGGCTATTTGTTTGTACTATTTTAATCTATCGAGCGGACTTATAACGCCGCCCAGTCCGGCCTGTGAAACATGCGTATAAAGAAGTGTGGTTTTGATATCATTATGGCCCAGCAGTTTTTGGATAAATGAAATATCAGTGCCATACTCCAGTAAATGTGTAGCATAGCTATGCCTTAGCCCATGTATGCCTACCTGTTTGTTTACTTTCGCTTTTTTCATGGCTTGTTTGAATACCAATTGTGCTGAGCGAATGGTGTATTGCCCACCGTATTGCCCCTCAAAAAGATACTCTTTCGGGAGATATTCTTTATAATAATCCCGAAGCTCTTCCAGCACCGAAGCAGGCAGGTTGACATAGCGGTCTTTTTTACCTTTTCCTTTGTTGATGCGCACTTTCATATCCCTGCTGTCGATGTCCGAAATTTTCATATTCACGATTTCGCTTACGCGAAGACCCATTCCATAGCAGAGTTGCAGGATGAGGCGGTGTTTAAGGTTTTCGGTTACGGAAAAGAGGCGTTTTACTTCATCGGGGTTCAACGATTTAGGCAGCAGTAAAGGTTTTTTAGGACGGGGAATATCGAAGAATATTTTTGGCTGGTGCAGTACCTGTTCATAATAGAATTTAATAGCATTCATCCTACTGTGGATTTGATTTTCGGATAAATGCAGTTCTTTGTGGCAATACAGGAAGTAGCCTTGCAGTTTTTCGGCAGAAAGGTTTTGCACAGGGAAGTCCTTTAGTACATACAGTAGTTGGGCAAACTCTATAGAATAGGTTCGGATAGTATTGGCAGCGTAGGCCTTGAGCGTAAGCATATTTTGGTATTTTTCAAATTCAGGCAGGTTGGTTGGTGAAATTTTGAGTAAAACCTCCTTGCCTACAACATCTGGTTTCAGACCACAAAGATCCCTGTTGTGCTGATTGTCGGCCATGTACCAGGCTTTTTGTGATGCCGACCAGCGTGCTTTTACGTGGTTTCGCAAATGTTGGATAAGCGCTTTATCATAGTTGAACCGTAGCCAGATCACTTTTTTATCATGATGTATGCCCAAAGAAACCCCGAACAAACTGGTATCAAAAACAGGCTTCGCATTTTGTGTATCCATAGTGTTTCGCATTTTGTATATCCTAAAGGTAACAAATCATAATCAACTGACAGGCAAGGGAATAAAAATTTTATGGTATGCGAAAAGTTTCGCATATTTGGGAGTTAGCGGCAAGCATAAAACCGACATTGACCATTGACAACAAGAATGACTGCAAAAGAAAAACAGACCGAGTTCATCAAAACTTATTTGAAGCCGACTTTAAAAAATCTCGGTTATCAGACAAGTGGACAAACTTGGTGGAAAGACAAGGGCGACTTTTTTACTTTAATCAACTTGCAGAACTTTTCTTGGAATAGTAAGGACAGCGTTGACTTTTGTTTCAATATTGGTGTTGCTTTAAAAGCGACAATGAAAGATGCGGACAAAAAGAAACCAACCGTTCACGACCTGACAGTTTATTTAAGAGAAAGTTCATACTTGCCTGATAGCAGACGGGAATATAAATTTAGAAACAAAACAGGTTATGTTTTGACGGAGAAAGTAGACACCAATGACTTTATAACTGAACTTAAATCTGACTTTGACAATCATATTTTGCCGACTTTAGACAAATTAAATTCACTTCAAAATTGTGTCGACAAGTTTGGCGACATAACATTTTGGGGCGACAACTTGAAAAGAGTAATTGCGGAAAATAAACTTTTAGCACAATGACGACAAGAATGCCAGCCGCTAACAAGGTATTGCCAAAAGCGAGGCTGAACGACTTCGACTGGACATTTGTGCAAGGTTCAACATTGAACTTTGGTGCTAATAACCCCCGCCTTCGGCAATACCTAAACCGTTAGCGGAAATGCAAAAACAAACCGCACAAACAAATTTCTAAAGAGAATATAAATGAGCAATGAAAAAACAACTATTCACGAATTTGACATAAAACTGATTTATGAATATTTTGCAAGCACTCAACGACAAGGTCCTGGAAACGCAACCGAAACAATCAAAGCATTGAATTTTATAAGTGGACTAAATGAAAACTCAAAAATTGCTGATATTGGTTGTGGAACTGGTGGTCAAACCTTGACTTTAGCCGAAAACACTAATTGTGAAATCATTGGAATCGATATTTGGCAAGACTTTATAGACAAATTGAATAACGAAGTTAAAAACAAAAATCTTCAACACAGATTAAAAGGAATCGTTGGAGATATGGAAAATTTTCCATTCCAAGAAGACGAATTGGATTTAATTTGGTCAGAAGGCGCAATTTATAATATTGGGTTTGAAAAAGGTTTAAACGATTGGCGTAAATATTTAAAAATGGGTGGATATATCGCTGTGACAGAAAATACTTGGTTTACAGAAGAAAGACCAACGGAAATTGAAGAATTTTGGCAAAAAGCATATCCGCAAATTGATACAATTGCTAATAAAGTTGACCAAATGCAAAAAGCAGGTTTTCTGCCAATTGCAATTTACACATTGCCCGAAACTATTTGGACTGACTATTACGCTATCACCAAAAAGCTTCAAGAGCTTTTTTTAGAGAAGTATAAAGGAAATAAAACAGTTGAAGAATTTGTAGCATCTCAAAAATACGAAGCTGAATTATACGATAAATACAAAGATTATTATGGATATGTCTTCTATATTGGTAAGAAAATATAAGTTGTAAATACAGAATTTAGAAACCGCACTTCCGCTAACAAGGGTTTTGCAAAATGGCGGGGTTAAGTCTAAGTTGAAAGTTTGTACATTCTATGCCACAAAAGCCAATTTTATTGGCTTTTTTTCATAAATTAGCAAATAGAAATTGGCTTTTGCTACGTTCCGTCTAAATCGAAACTTTCGGCTTCGATTTTCCGCCACTTCGCAAAGCCCCGAACCGTTATAGGCAAGGCGCAACCAACAGCCCTCTAAAAAATAAAACCAACGTGACTTACCCTATACTATTGGACTGTTCGCATAGTGACAGCTACTAAGGAAATAAAATTCCATTTGACACTTGGCTGCATAATAAATTTCCTATATTTGCCTTGCGAATATCCCAAAAGACAATTCAATGATAACTTCATTATTTAACAATATGCCTGGCAGAGAGCAGGTGGAAGTCCTGTACTTCTCAAGTCTTCTTGGGTGTTCGCAGCACTGCCGGGCTACTTTTTTAAAATCTTCTAAAAGTTATGCGAACACCCAAGAAGAAAAAAGTAAGCAAACGACCAGAGGTCAGGAGCTTAAAAATTCAGCCAGACACCAGGTTTAACGAATGTAGCAAGACTATAGTTCCTGTTATCAGACTAAGTGGCGTTTGGCTTGACAAGTTAGGGTTTGCTCCGGAGCAACGGGTGACAGTCACTACAATGGACAAATTACTCATTATCCGGCTGGACGAACAACAGTAAGACTTAAAGCCGTCAGTTCAAAACGAATTGGCGGCTTTACTCACCTCGACACAGTACGGAAACTCTTGAATGCCCTGCCTATAACAGGTGCATTTGTGTTATGTCGGCGGACAGATAACGCCGCTTCAGCTTCACCTATCTATCATCTATAGTTCCGGCCGGACGTTATAAATTGGGCTATAGAATAAACAATGAACTTTTATATCTTTATTCGGCATTTGTACCCAGCGGGACGTTTTCCAAATTCCGCCACAAACACAAATGCTCAACCGTTAGCTGTCACCCTATCAGCGACAGTACGTATATCAACGGACGGACACAAAACACTACATTTGATTTTACCACGATAGATGAATTATTCTAAATAGGAAATATGATAACAGTAATTTTTGAGGTAACACTGAACGAAGGGATGAAAGACGCTTATTTGAAAATGGCAGCTAACCTTTCCGATGAACTTTCCAAACAGGAAGGGTTTATATCAATTGAAAGATTTACAAGTATTGAAAGTGAGAACAAAATGCTTTCTTTGCAGACGTGGAGAGATGAAGCAGCAATTGTGAAATGGCGGGAAAATGAAAAACATAAAAAAACGATGCCTGCCGGTTACAATAAGATTTTTAAAGATTACAAATTGAAAATTTTGTCCAATATTCGCACTTACGGTAAATACGACAGAACGGAAGCCCCTATAAATATTTCACACTTTGGCAAATGAACCTCCTATAAAAAACTAAAGCCGCTTTCATCATCGGCACAAAATCCGAGAGAGAAGGAAGCGACATCACACTGAAAATATACGACATAAATTCGGATTGGTGCATTTTTTTTGCAGCTTTGCACCGATTTTATGACAGCACAGCAGTTAAAATACTATCTATCAAGCCCAAGATTTAATGTATATCTTGCCAAAACAAACAACAATTTTGGTAGAGCCTATCAACTTTATAAGACAAACATAGAACTTTCAGAAGCATTCTACCCTGTTCTTTCAGTGCTTGAAATCAGTTTACGAAATGCTGTTCACGAAACGTTGAAACAACATTTTCAAGACGAGTATTGGTTTAAAAACTGTTTGCCTGTTGAGTTTTTGCCGTTTGTTTCAGATGCTACACAAAAATTAGCCAAACGATACAGAACTATTACGGCAGACAGAATTGTTGCTGAACTTACTTTTGGTTTTTGGGATAGATTATTTAATCGCAACTATACAGGCTTGTTGTGGAAACCGCTACGGACTATTTTTAAAAACACACCAAAACAGCTACGACAAAGAGATACAATCGCAGACACATGAGTGGCATTCTATAGGACAGAAAAATCATTGTATATAATAAAGCCCTACTGAAGGAGAGGAAATGAATCCTTATCTTTACCCAAAACACAGACAATGACATCTGAAGTAGTATATAAAGGAGGGTTACGCACCACCTGCACACATTTGAAAAGCAGCTCAAACTTTGAAACAGATGCACCCGTTGATAATAACGGTAAAGGTGAACGGTTTTCCCCTACCGACCTGCTGGCTACCAGCCTGGCCGCCTGTATGATCACGGTAATGGGTATTAAAGCGCGCAGCCTGGATTTTGATCTTAATGATATTAAAATAGAAGTGCTTAAAACAATGGCTGCTGACCCGCGCCGTGTAAGTGGTATTGATCTGAAGTTCCATATACCGGCCTCACTTGCAGGTATTGATGATAAAACAAAAACAATCTTAAAGAATACGGGGCTTACCTGTCCTGTAGCTAAAAGCCTGCACCCTGATATTGTGGTAAATATTGAATGGGGGATGTGGGCCTGATCTTTTTAACCAATGTTACGTTAACTGTAAGTTGTCCATTACAAAGTTAAGTGCTAAAAAATAAGCAATAATCAACGCTCAATATTCAATAATCATTTTAGGAATGATTAGCATTGTGTATTGAGTAATTACTTTTTGCCACGAAAGCACTAATACCCGATTGGATATCCGTTTCGTATAAGATGCTAAGTTTTTTCTTTGTGACTTCGTGTCTTTGTGGTAATCATTCTTTTGCAACAGCCTTTTTTAGCTTTCCGTTAGTATTTAACCTCATCGGAAAAATCATATTTCACGCCCTCATAACCCAAGGCACGGCGCATAATACCTAGCTGACCCAGCAGGTAACTTTCCCTGTCCATTGCCATGCCCACTGCGTTCAAAATGTTTTCTTCTACAAAATCAATACCCATACCCAGGTTATAGGGCTGAGCCAGATATTCATCTGTAATTCGGTGCAGTTTATCGTATAGCTGGGGAGAGACCCGGTGCCATTGCTTTCTCAGTTCTTCCAGTTCAGGATAAGTTATACTGGTATCCAACGCTTTGGCATCTTTGAATAATGTTTCATTCGGATCTTTATCTTCAACACCCAAAATATTCGCCAGCCAATAACGGGTATTAACCATGTTTCCTGTTATCCATATAAAATGGTTGGTGGTGTTATTAATGCGCTTCAAAGCATCAAGTCCGGTTATGTTACGTACCATATTATCAAAAAGCTGGGTATGTGTACGATATTGCGGGATTACAATCTGTAGCGCCTTTGACTGAAGCATCAACTCCTTTTCTTTAACATCAAACATAATAGCTGTTTTAAAGGTAAAAAGAACAATTACAGTTAAAAATGGCACTAAAAACATGCCATTAGATGTGTGTTCATTATTTTTTAACTATCCTTCTTCCGCCAATTTTTTCACTTCAGCAATTCCTTTTGTAAATCCGTTGATCATCATCTGTTTGAAATCTTCAAAAATTTCGACCGACATTTGGAGGTGTGTAATCCCGTCTTTTTCTTCCAGGTCATACTTCTCCAAAGCTCCCGCAAAAGCTTTTACCTCATCGCTGGTCGTATCTTCCACACCTTTTAGTATGTGGCCCTGATGAGAAAAATAAACTTTACGCGGCACATCCAGCTCTATAATAGTAGCAATCATGCCATTACCATCGGGATCAAGAAAAACAGTTCTGCCCCCCACCTCCCAGTCACTTTCCATGCGCGACCCTTCTGTAAAGAACCTGGTCCAAGTACCATAGGTATCCTCGTTCCATAATATATCCCAAACTTTTTGTACAGGAGCATTGATCTCTCTTGAAAATTTCAGCTCTTTCATTTTTAGTTGTTGATGATTAAAATATTATATCTCAGAAGCCGCTTCCAGATCGGCTATTACAATTTTTTTCATTTTCATCATAGCTTTTGTAACTTTTTGGACTTTTTCTTTATCAGGCTGATTTATTCACCGGATTAGCTGCTGGGGTACAATTTGCCAGCTTACGCCAAATTTATCTTTCAGCCAGCCGCACCTGCTTTCCCCGCCCCCATCTCTGGTCATATTATTCCAGTAATAATCGGTTTCCTCCTGGTTTTTTGTTAATACTACCATAGAGATCCCTTCATCGAAATTGAAAGGATGTGGGTACGAACTATCCATACAGGCTAATGTATAGCCGCTTATACTAAACTGCGCATGCTGCACATTACCTTTTATATCTTCCTTTCCATCATACTCGAGAATGCCTTCAGTTTTAGAGCAGGGAAACAATGAAGTGTAAAAATCAATGGCCGCTTTTGCCCTGCCATTCTGCTGGTTTACAAACATCAGTGTTGGCGTAAAATATTGGTCCGTATCACCTTTGTCACCTGTATAAAGCTGCCAGGTTACACCATACCGGTCGCGTACCCAACCATACTTTTTGCTAAACGGATAGCTATCCAGCGGCATCAGCACCATTCCGTTAATTGACAGCTCATGGAACAGCCTTTCAGTTTCTGCTTCACTTTCATTTGCTATTAAAAAGGAAATAGAAGCATTAGGCCTAAACATAGGACCGGCAGTGAGAAACATCATGTGCTGCCCGTTTATGCTTAATATTTGTACCGTTCCCGTATCAGTACTGATTTTTGTATCTGGGAAAATGCCGCAATAGTATTGAGCGGCCTCAGTACCCTTATTATCAAACCATATGCATGGGTAAAACTGATTATTCATAACAGCTATTTTAAAGAGTTTCAGGAAAGTAACGATCAAAACTAATATCATAATAAAAAAAATCTCTTATCATTTGGCAAGAAATGAGGAATACTATTCACTTGTAAAAAACAACACCCCTCAGGTTAAGGGGTAATTTTATATATGGAACTAACAGGATAATGATCGGAAGTACTGCCCGTTGTATAATCAGGCACCACATTAATTACATCCGTTCTTACTTTTGCCAAAGCAGTAACGTACCACCGCGTCATGGCGCAGCTGATGATCTGCTGATCGATAACAGAATTTGCAAATCCCAGCGAAGACTGGTTTCCCGGAATATTCAATGGCCACGTAATAGCATGATAGCGGGCAGAATCATTCAAAAAAACCTGGTAAGGAGTAACTTTTCCCGGGGTGATACTCTTATCGAAATTATCATTGAAATCTCCCAGTATGATAAAGCTCCCGGACCGGAAATAAGTATCCAGGCTATCTTTCAGTTCTATAGCACCTGCCTGTCTGCGGTTGTAGCTGTCATTATCGGTATTGGCTTTGGCATGGATCAGGATCAGGCTGATATTTTTCCTGACGCCATTTACAGCTACATCTGCATTTAGCAAATAGGGATACCGGTTACCAAAATTATAATAGGCCTGCGTACTCACACCCATGAATGGCCGTACTGTAATATTCCGGAAGATATTTTTATTATATGCAAATGCCAGCTTTTGGGTGCCGCCGGTAAAGTAAGAAACAACATACCTGAACTCGCTACCCAAATAGGTCCTTATCATGCGCCCGAGCCTTACGGTATCTACAATTTCACAAAGCCCATACAGATCTGCATCCAGATACTTCAATACCTTGCCGACATTGTTTTCCTGGCGGTCCAGGTCGCTTTTGAAATACGCAGCATCTCCAAACCATTCAATGTTCCAGTTTGCGATAATAAGGTTTTTATTATAATGAATTAACAGCGCAGTATCATCTTCCGGCTGGCTCTGTGTTGAAACAGGCTTTTCTTTTTTGCATGAAAAAAGAAACAGCAACAAGAGAAATCCTAACAGGAAGTGTTTCATAAGTTTGACTAATCGGCTATCGAATATAATCATTTTTTGCGGGCAATGTTTCAGATCAATTAAAAGCCTGATTTCTTCACAAAATGTAAGTTTTACATGCCCGGAAGGAACGATCGGAAAATTTGATTTTGAGCGCCGGATCTATACAAAAAAATATCAGGCAGTCATTATATTTGCCGGATTGAACAACAATCATAAACATGACAAAAAAATCCGCAATCTTGCTGCTCCTGCTGTTATCGTTGTTGCATTTTGCCAATGCTCAAACCAAACAGGAACAAACAGGATGGCTCTTCTTTTTAAACAGCACCAAACTGAATAACAAATGGGGGATCCATTTGGACCTGCAGGTACGCAGCCATGATCACTGGAATGGACTGCGCAATGTGCTGGTAAGACCGGGCATTACTTATTATATAAAACCTAATCAGAATGCAACTATCGGGTATTTATTAACCCCGACTTTTACAAAAGCTTACGGCAGTGCAAATACAACGATTACAGAACACCGTATATGGGAACAATACATTGTATCACATAAAGCATTTACAGGGAGCCTCAGCCACCGTTTCAGGCTTGAACAGCGGTTTATAGAAAAATCAAATAACAACCGGGCTTTTGCTCAAAGATTCCGCTATTTCTTCAGACATGTACAACCACTGGCCAAAACTGAAGGAACATTTGTAAAAGGACCATTTGCCGCTTTGCAAAATGAAATCTTTTTCAATATACAAAATAAAGAAACTACCAATAATCGTTTTCTTGATCAAAACCGTTCGTACCTGGCAGCAGGTTACCGATTCTCACAAAAACTGGATATTGAAGCTGGGTACATGAATGTGTTTGGGAAAGGGGCTGTTACAGATAATATAAACAACGTAGCCCAGCTGGCGGTTTACACAAGGTTTTAACTTGCCATGCTGATTTACATCAGATGGATTAGTATGATTTTTTAAATACATAATAAGTATAGCCGGAGATACGGTCTTTTCCATAGCAGTAAACAGATGCCAACTCCCATCCCATTTTGGCCATGAAGTTCAATGCAGCAACCCTTGTATTAAATGAGAGCGCCTTTCCGTTTTCGTCCTTCAAAGTTCTTTTCCCCCCGTTATCTTCTATATCCACGACAAACCCTTTTTTAAAGAGAGTGCCAGTGATTGTCACCTCACAATACCGGAGTGTGCTGTCTGCGTTTTGGCTAAAACAGCCCAACGACAGCAGCCAAAAAGAAAACAGAAAAATACACTTCATAACAGCTGTTTTAAGAGTCATGACGCGTTTCTGTTTTGCAGAAAAGTTAAAACAAAGCCAATTTTAAAATTAGATCCTTGCACCAAACAACAAGCTTCCTATTCGTACCATATTGCTTCCCTCTTCTATAGCAATCTTATAATCGTCACTCATGCCCATCGACAATATCGAATGTTGAGTGCTGAATGTTGAATATTGAATGGAATCGAACAGCCTTTTCAAACCGGCAAACTCATTTCTCACTTTTTTTTCATCGTCTGAAAAACTGGCCATGCCCATCAAACCCCTCAACCTGACATTTTTCAGGTCAGCGGTTTTTTCAAGTATTTCTTTGAGTTCCTGTTCGTTTATACCAAACTTGGTTTCTTCCTGCGCAATATGCATCTGCAATAAACAATCTATAGTACGGTTATTTTTTGCCGCCTGCTTGTTGATTTCCTTTAGCAGGTTATAGCTGTCTACCCCGTGTATCAAATGCACAAACGGCGCAATATATCTTACTTTATTGCTTTGCAAATGGCCAATAAAATGCCAGCGGATATCTGATGGTAATTGGGTCTGTTTCTCCACCAGCTCCTGCACGTAGTTCTCTCCAAAATCGCGCTGCCCTAAATCGTATAAGGCTTTAATATCGGATACAGGCTTTATCTTGGATACCGCAACAAGGGTAACATTTTGTGATCCCAACTCTTTTCTTAACTGCTGATATGCTTGCTGATTTACTGCCATAGCTGCAAAAGTAATTAATGTGCAAACGTTTGAACAAAACTTTACAGCAGCCTGTCTGCTAAACCCATATAGTTTTCAGCAAAGGCGATAATATTAGGCTGATTAAATTCTTCTTTACTATGCATCGTTGTCAGTACCACACTATCCATTCCGGCCCGCTGCGCAGATTCCACGCCTTTAGGAGCGTCTTCAAAAACCAGGCATTCGCAGGGTGTTATGCTTAACAGTTCAGCACATTTTAAATAAGTTTCAGGATCGGGCTTGCTGTGCAATACATCGTCGGCACTTACCAGCACATCAAAATAGTTGCGAATACCCAACCCATCCAAAACAAAGTCAATATTAAACTTGATAGCTGCAGAACCTATTGCCATTTTAATTCCTTTTTCAAAAGCATCCTTTAAAAACACATCCAGGCCGCCGATCAGCTTCAGGTTGGGCCGAAATTCATGCTGGTACTGTCTTTCTTTTTCAAAGCTCATATTATACTTTTCTTCATCGGAAAAACGCCCCGGGAAAATACGCTCCAGCAGTTCATAATTCTTACCATAACATTCTTCCTTGGTACGCTCTAAAGTTATAGCCGCGCCCAGCTCATTTAAAATACGGTGCCATGCTTTAATATGGTAATCCATATCATTGATCATAGTTCCGTTCAAGTCAAAAAGAAAAGCTTTATACTTCATTAAAAAATGATTTATACACTGTACTATACCACAATCTTATTCCATTTCAAATCCTTCACCTGCTTCTCTGCAATCCAGCAACCTGCAAGGGACACAGGAACTAATACCCATACCAGCCAGGTTATTTTTATAGCAGCCCAATGCAAACCTACCAGCGCCGCGATCAGCAAAAATCTCAGCATCACAGACACAAACTTACCGGTTTGTTCTTTTATGCTGGGCTGCTGGGAAAAAGGAAGATAATGTTTAGACAGTAATATATTGATATAAAAAATAAGCAGGCTGTTTGCCATCGCCAATAATATATCATCTATTACTTCAGCTCCCCAAATGATAAGCACAGCCATGTTAAGTATAACAAAAACAGGAACAAAAAACTTTATAAGCAAAGATTTTGCGGCACCGTTGATCAGCTCTCCCGGCCTGCTTACCGGAGCGCTCTGATATACCCATGCTGCAGTATAATTTTCGTAGAACGCAGTAAGGCTGAGGCTTAGCAACACTGCAAACATGCCTATATATAACAGCCATAAAAACATATTTCCTTCGGGCAGCGCTGCCAGCGTCTGATCTATCTGTTTAAAATTCTTAAAGAATATAATAAATATAAATACCGGAATATAAGCCAGATTTGGATAAAACTGCATTTTAAAACTTTTATCCCTGCCCGTCATTTTCCATACCTGGGAAAAAGTGGCCCTTTCATAATCAGACCGGCAAATGATACGTCCCAGCTTTTCAGACAGGCTGTTCTTGTCGTGTTTTTCGTTTTTACTATTTTGTTTCGCAGCGCCATCTGCCGGCGCCGACATGAATTTAGAAAAATAAGGCGCCAGGTACTTTATTATTACAAAACCGGCAAGTACAGGAACTCCAACGGCGCATATCATCAATCCTATATGGGCAGCATCAAAGCGGCCGGTATACACCGATTCCAGTAAACCTGCCATCCAAACAGGGGGAAGCAAATATGAATACCAGTGCAGCTCAAATCTGAAATCCAGCTCACTTAAGCTTATCATTCTGGGAATTAGCTGGTAACCCGCTACAAAAAACACCGTCATGAATATCTGGAAATAGCCAATAATGTCTTTTACTTTTTGCTCGCTTGTATAGCGCAATACCAATCCGTATAAAATATAGGTAAGAAAAATACCGATGGCGGTAGTAAGCAATGTGGTCAGTAATGCAAAAACGCCTACCGGCACACCATATTTC
Source organism: Niabella aquatica (assembly GCF_054779315.1). NCBI lineage: Bacteria > Pseudomonadati > Bacteroidota > Chitinophagia > Chitinophagales > Chitinophagaceae > Niabella > Niabella aquatica. Next base: position 45,253 of record NZ_BAAGYM010000013.1, on the reverse strand, counting down.
AGAAAAGAAAAAAACAGCGGAAAAATCATGATAGCCAGTACCAGCTGACCCAGATACACTACTATGTGTAAAGTGCGCGCTACCAGCAAAGTGCGGCTGGTAACCGGCCTGGGTAAAATGATCTGCGAATCGGATGTATCCAGCAATACGTTGCTAAAATCTGTTATCAGCGTCATGATCAGCATAAACAAAAGATAGGAATGCAGGATAATCATCATCAGCATAACGGAAGGCACACTCAAAATCAGCATTCCTACAAACAAACCCATCAGTGCATAAAAGAACATAGCTATTAACATGCCATTGCTCGTTTCTTTTTGGCGGGAACGTTTCCAGGTAGCAGGGGTACGTCTTCTGTCCATTAGCAGTTTGACAGACACAATTATACGCACCTGCTCCATATTAACACCGCCCGGGGACAACAGCCTGAACAGGCCAAAAAATATTCTGAAGAAAAAGGTATCCATAAAATCAGCTGTTTAATACCTCAATAATTTCTTTGGCGGTATTACTGGTTTCGTTATCGGAAGCAGTAAGCGATTGAAAGATATTTTCCAGCGAACCCTGCTGTACACTGGCTTTCAGCGCTTCAATAGTGCCATCGGCAATGATCTGTCCTTTATCAATCAATATAATACGATCGCTTATTTTCTCCACCACATCCATAATATGGGAAGAATAAAATATGGTTTTCCCCGATCGTTTTAACTGCTGCAATATCTCTTTCACCAAAATAACGGCATTAGCATCCAGGCCACTCAGGGGTTCATCTAAAAATATTAAATCAGGATTGTGCATCAACCCGCTGATAAGCAGCACTTTCTGACGCATGCCCTTGCTGTAAGCATTCATACGCATTTCTGCCTTATCTGCCAGGTCGAACAATTTTAAAAGCTCCCAACCCTTCTCAGCAATCACTTTATCGCCCAGGCCATATAGCTTACCGGTAAATTTTAAGTATTCTACCGGCGTAAGCACATCATATAATGCAGCAAGCTCCGGTATATAACCTATGCGGCGTTTTACTTCAACTGCATCCTGTCGTACATCCATTCCCAGCACCTTTACCTCCCCTTCAAACGCATCAATTATTCCTGCCATTATTTTGATCGTTGTACTTTTACCTGCGCCGTTCGGTCCTATATAACCCAATATCATACCCGTATCAACCTGCAGGTTAATACCTTTCAGCACATAATTACCTCCATATTGCTTTTTAAGTTGCGTAATTTCAATAACGTTCATGTGAGCCTATCCATTTTGCTTTTATTATTCCATCAGTAAATATAGGATAACTTCGTTTTCTTCCTGCCTCCCCTGTATAAATAATCAAGCCAGGCATTTTGACAATACTGGTCATACCGCTGTCAGCTCAGCACCCCCCGGCTGATTATGATCCTTTGCACTTCGCTGGTGCCCTCGTATATCTGTGTGATCTTTGCATCGCGCATCAGGCGCTCCACATGGTACTCTTTTACATACCCATAGCCTCCATGTATCTGAACCGCTTCAATGGCAGTCCACATAGCTGTTTCTGAAGCATAGAGCTTAGCCATAGATGAGCTGATGGCATAATCTTTCTTATTATCTTTTTCCCATGCAGCCTTTAAACATAGCAACCTTGCGGCTTCTATTTTCAGGTGCATATCAGCCAGCTTAAAAGCAATGGCCTGGTGATTCATTATTTCTGTACCAAAAGTCTTTCGGGTTTTAGCGTACTGCTTTGCCAGCTCATAAGCACCGGCTGCGATGCCTAATGCCTGCGCAGCAATACCAATACGCCCTCCTGCAAGGGTTTTCATAGCAAACGTAAAACCGAATCCCTCTGCTCCGATCCTGTTTTGTTTGGGTACTTTTACATCGGTAAACATCACGGTATGCGTGTCGCTTCCACGAATGCCCAGCTTATTTTCTTTTGCTGCAACCGTTACGCCGTGCCAGCTCTTTTCAACAATAAACGTTGTAATGCCTTTAGCTCCTTTGCCGGCATCGGTCTGAGCCATTACCAGGTACACTGAAGCGGTATTACCATTAGTGATCCAGTTCTTTGTGCCATTCAGCAAATAGTGATCGCCTTTATCTGTTGCTATCGTTTTTTGAGAAGCGGCATCACTTCCTGCTTCCGGTTCACTAAGCATAAACGCGCCAATGTAGAGCTCGCCTTCTTTTTTACCCCGGGCTAACGGTACTAAATACTGCTGCTTTTGTTCTTCTGTTGCGTAGGCTTCCAGCCCATAACAAACCAGGCTGTTGTTCACGCTCATACATACGCTTACACTTGCATCTATTTTGGATATTTCTTCCATGGCCAGCACATAGCTTATTGTATCCATACCAGCGCCCCCGTATTTTTCTGGAACCATCATCCCCAAAAAGCCCAGATCTGCCAGCTTCAATACCTGTTCTTTAGGAAATTTCTGAAGCTCATCGCGTTCAATAACTCCTGGCAGGCACTCCGTTTGTGCAAATGCTCGGGCAGCGCTTTGTATCATCAGCTGCTCTTCGGTGAGTTCAAAATTCATACAGGCTCGTTTTCTATAAATATAAAATTTTTAGCCCACTTACAAGCAACGATACAGAAATTCGATAACAGGGCAAGCCTGCGCAGAATATTCAATAGGGCTGGTGGCAGGCTTTAAAATAATTTCAGGCTTTTCTTACATCTGCTTATGGCAGGCAGGAATATTTTGTATAGCACTAAAAAAAAATCCGGACTCTATGCCCGGACCTTATATCTTTTTGCAACCTTCTGCTTACCACTCACTACTTTCTCCTTCCTCCTCCGGTTGCAGCGTCATTCATCCTTATTTTTCTGCCTCTATAGTTTTTACCATCCAATGCCCTGATCATTTTCTTCCCGGCGTTAGGCTCTATCTCAACCCAGCTGTTCATTTCCTTCATATCAATATTGCCTAATACGTCTTTGCTCAACCCGCTCATATCTAAAATAAACTGCAGGAAGCTGGCTTTATAAAACCCGTCTTTTGTTCCCAGGTTTACAAACAGCCGCTGGTAATTGCCCCCGCGGGAAAACCCTTTACCACTCTGTCTTTCGCGCGAACCTTTAGGCTCTCTATCATTACGCTGGTTCAGATCTGCGGCATTCTCATAATATTTTAAAAACCTGTCAAACTCCAAAGCTGCTACACGTTGCAGGATCTCCTCTTTTTCCACACCTTCGAACTTTTCTTTTAATACAGGCAGGTAGGTTTCATATTCGCCATGACTGATATCCGCCTTCAGCATTTTATCTATAAAATGAAAAAACTGTTTACGGCATACATCTTTACCGCTTGGTATATCCATTTTATGGAACCTGGTGTTTACCAGCTTTTCTATCTGTCTTAAACGGTATACTTCTCTTGGAGTAACAATTGAAATAGAGACACCGCTTCTCCCCGCCCTTCCGGTACGACCGCTCCGGTGTGTGTACACTTCGGTATCATCGGGAAGCTCATAGTTAATTACATGGGTAATGCCCTGTACATCTATACCCCGCGCGGCCACATCGGTTGCTATGAGCAGCTCCAGTGATTTCTCACGGAAACGGCCCATTACTTTATCGCGCTGCGTCTGGGTTAAATCTCCATGCAGGGCATCAATATCATAACCCTCCCTGATCAGCTGCTCAGTAATTTGCTGGGCATCGGCCTTGGTACGCGTAAAAATAATACCATAAATACCCGGGTTAAAGTCTATAATGCGCTTTAATGTTTCGTAACGATTTATGTGCTGCGTTAAAAAATACTGGTGGTCTATATTTACATTCGTTGAATTGACTTTACCTACAGCAATCTCAGCAGGCTTATCCATAAACCGTTTGCTAACGCTTCTTATTTCGGGAGGCATGGTAGCGCTGAACAGCCACATACTATGACGGTTAATGGTTTCTTTAAGAATAAATTCAATATCCTCCTTAAAGCCCATATTCAGCATTTCATCGGCCTCATCCAGCACCACGTAATTAATATCTTCGAGGTTAATGGCTTTTCGCTCAATAAGGTCGATCAGCCTTCCCGGAGTAGCCACTACAATATGCGTTCCCCTTTTAAGGTCGCGCACCTGCTGTGTTATAGAAGTACCGCCATATACCGCAGTAACGGATATGTGCCCTTTCTGCGCAAAACGCTCCAGATCTGTAGTGATCTGCAAACAAAGCTCGCGGGTTGGGCAAATAACCAATGCCTGCGGTGTGCGTTGTTCTTTACTAATCAATTGTAATAAAGGCAAGCCAAAAGCCGCTGTTTTACCGGTACCGGTTTGTGCTAAACCTACAAAATCTTTTGTACCTTGTAATAAAACCGGAATAGCCTGTTCCTGGATGGGTGTGGGAGTTACGAAACCTATAGTTTCCAGAGATTGAAGCAGCCCAGCTTCTATCCCTAATGATTCAAATGTTGTCATAAAAAGGGTGCAAAGTTACGATAATAGATGGATATTGATGAATTTAATACAAAGGCGGCCATGACCCTTGGTTGGGGCAGGTGACCCGGCATCCTGAAAACCGCATCTCCTTAAACAAAAAAACCACCCCGCCGTAGCGGAATGGCTCCTCTATATTGCTTGCCGAAAAAAATTATGGATGAACAACAGACGAATCCGTTGCAGCCGAAGTTGTATCTGAGTGAATCATTGTATCTGCAGGATTAACCGGAGGATTTCCGGCAGAGGGTTCGATAACTGAACTGTCTGAAGAAGGTTCCGTAGAGGTTTCATTGGATGAATTATTACAGGCCAAAAAACCTAAAGAGCTGACTAACAATAAAATAAATATCTTTTTCATTTGTATATTTTTATGAGTTAAGAGATTTGCCATCAAAGCGATTTAAACACCTTTCTATACTGAAAAATTTGCTAAATGGGCATTTTACGCGCAGGGCGGGTTCTTATTAAAAATATTAATACCCGTGCTGCGTGAAAGGTAACCCATAAATAAATATTTTTTTCTGACTGCAAAAGGGTTACTATTTTTAAAAATCCGTATTAAATTAACACAGGTTGAAAGATTCTACATTAGAACAGGAAATAAGTTTACTGAAAGGATTAGCCCGCAGCGACAAAAAATCGGTGGAAATAATCTATAGCCAGAATTACAACCTGGTGCAGGCATTGGTAGTCAATAATAACGGAACCGTAGATGATGCCAAAGACATTTTTCAGGAGGCAATGATGGTTTTGTTTGATAAAGCGAGATCGGGGGATTTTGAATTAAACTGCCAGATCCGTACTTACCTTTACTCTGTGGCCCGGAGGTTATGGTTAAAAAAACTCAGCCAGGGTAACCGGCATGTTGCTGAATTTGACGACACAAGCGAAACACAGGTAGCTGTTGAAAATGATGTGGTGGAGCATGAACAGAAAGATGCTGAATTTGATATGATGCATACAGCTATCAGTACATTAGGCGAGCCCTGCAAAAGCCTGCTGGAAGCGTTTTATTTTAAAAGCCATAGCATGCAGGACATAGCAGAAAGCTTTGGGTACACGAATGCAGAAAATGCAAAGACCCAAAAATATAAATGCCTGATGCGTTTGAAAAAAATATTCTTTTCTCAATATAAAAAACCTGATAATTAAGTGATGAATGAGCAGCAAAATAATATTACTCTCTTAGATGCCGTTGAGCGGTATATAATGGGGAATATGAATCCTGACGAGCGCCTTCATTTTGAAAATTTGCGTAAAGCTGACAGTGAAGTAGACCAGATGGTGGTAGAACATACCCTGTTCCTGCAAAAGATGAACCGCTTTAATCAGTGGCAGAAATTCCAGTTCTCATTAAACGAAATACATAACAACCTTTCGGTACAGGGGAAAATTGATGCGGCCACTCCTAAAGGCGGCAAAATGCGCTACCTGTTTAACCGCTTTAAGAAAACGGCAGCTATTGCAGCTTCAATAGCCGGTATTACAGCCCTGATCGTAAGTGGTATTGTCGGATCTGTAACTCCTAAGGCCACTAACACTCAGTTCGAGAAGCTTAAAAGAGATATCAATAACCTGGCACAGAAATCCAAAATACAGGACCGGGAAATTAACAACCTGAAACAAAGCGATATCCACAGAACGCCAGAAATCCCTTATACCAATAGCGGTACCGGCTTTTTGATTGATGCAAAAGGTTATCTGGTAACCAACAATCATGTAATCGAAAATGCCCAAAATGTAGCCGTTCAGAATAATGCCGGCAAAGAGTTTTTAGCTCAAATAGTGTACACCAACCCGGTTACCGATATTGCCATACTTAAAATAAACGATCCCGATTTTAAATCCTTACCCGGAATCCCATACAGCTTTACAAAAAAATCAGTTGACCTGGCAGAGCCGATATTTACCCTGGGTTATCCTAAAGATGATGAACTGGTTTATAAGCAGGGATACCTGAGCTCCAGAACAGGTTTTGACGGAGATACATTAGGCTGCCAGATCGATATAAGAGCCGACCGGGGTAATAGCGGAAGCCCTGTGCTGAACAGCAATGGCGAAGTAATTGGTATTCTGAACGCCAGGCAAAGAGACGCGCAAGGTGTGGCCTTTGCCGTGCAGAGCCGTACCATTTTTAATGCACTGAATGAGTTAAAGTCTCAAAATAAATCAGACTCTACGCTTAAGAATGTGAAGCTCAATACCAAAACATCTCTTACCGGGTTAAAAAGACCTCAGCAAACCAAGAAAATAGAAGATTATATATATATGGTGAAAGTGAACTGATGTGTGATTATTAAGCCAAAACCGGATAGGCGCTACCCACCAGTAGCGCTTTTTTAATAAGGTACGATCATAAAAACCCTGCAATCACTTTTGATTGCAGGGTTCTTTAATTAATCTTTAAGAAATAACATTAAGCGCCCCAAAGATCGGTGCTATAGGCTCCATTCTCTATTAAATCATTCAGTTGTTTTTGTACTGCAGGCGCATCTTCTTTATAAGTTACGCCAAACCACTGGGCTGACGTAGGAATAACTTTTACCACACCGCCATCCTTAATGAAATTATCTACTACCGCAGGAATCAAAAACTCCGACTTGGGAACCGCAATGCTTTCTTTAATAAACGCTTTGAAGTCTTTTTCATATAACTCATACACAGATGGATGAAAGCACCAGAAGTTCATAGATACAACAGTATCTTTTGAAAGCTCATCCGGCTGAAGGCCATCATCTACCTTTACCTTATCGCCCTGTACACCAATACCAATACGCTCTACCACGCTGGCCAGGTTACCTTTATCATCCAATCCGCAAACACCCCGGTTCACGGTTCCGTGCTCCGATAATGTGTTCATCAGCGGATAAGCAATAACAGCATATGTTTTTTCATCACACACTGTAGTTAAAAACTCAACCGCTTTCTTGAAAGCATCAAAGCCATAAAAATCATCAGCATTAATCACTGCAAAAGGAGTTTTTACTACATTTTTAGTACATAAAACCGCATGACCCGTGCCCCAGGGCTTGGTACGTTCTTCAGGAATCGCAACACCATCCAGGTACATATCCAGCTCCTGGAAAGCAAATTCATAATCTACCTTACCGTCAAGCTTCGAAGCAAACAGCTTGCGGAAGTTATCCTCAAATTGCTCCCGGATCAAAAAAACAACTTTGCCAAAACCTGCCTTTACAGCGTCAGCAATGGAATAGTCCATTATGGTTTCACCACTGGGACCAAAGGCTTCTACCTGTTTCATACTGCCATAGCGGGACGCCATGCCTGCTGCTAATATCACTAGTGTGGGTTTCATAATAAATGAAAAATATTAAATGATAAATTTAAATATTGAATAATAATCGTACTGATACATAAACGGTTTCAAAAATAAGGTAATTTAGCTAACAGCTATTATGATATGGATATTATTGATGAAGATTTAGTAACAACCGATTACATCCCTTTTCTTGGCAATGGCACCGTTTCTGTTTCTGTTTTAAGGCTTGACAAAATTCATCCTGTAATCAGCGGCAATAAATGGTTTAAGCTCAGGTTTCATCTACAGAAAGCAAAAGAAAATAACTTTAAAACAATTATCACCTTCGGAGGTGCTTTTTCTAATCATATAGCAGCAACTGCCGCAGCCTGCAACAGCTACGGCTTCAATAGCATTGGTATTATCCGTGGAGAAGCCCCTAAAGCATACTCCCATACGCTAAAAGCGGCGGCGGCGGCCGGCATGCAATTGATCTTTATTTCCCGGGAAGCTTATAAAAACAAAATCATTCCCGAAGCGGTCAATAAGCAGGAGCATTACATAATACCTGAAGGCGGCTACAGCCAGGCAGGTGCTGACGGGGCGGCTACCATTCCTTACAACCGCTCATTATTCAATACTGTTTGCTGCGCTGTGGGAACAGGCACCATGATAGCGGGGCTGCTCAACAGCAAATCGCCCGGCACAGAAGTGCTCGGATTCAGCGTGCTAAAAAACAATACCGGCATCGAAGCTGAAATAAGAAAGATACTGGCAAACCCTAATGAGAAAGTCAGCATCAATCACCTCTTTCATTTTGGGGGCTATGCCAAATATAAACCCGAGCTTATCACTTTTATGAATACGCTTTACGCTCAAACCGGTATTCCTACTGATTTTGTGTACACGGGAAAACTTTTTTACGGCGTACAGCACCTGATCAAAGAAAACTATTTTTCTAAAGGTTCCCATATACTTATTATTCACTCCGGTGGGCTGCAGGGTAATTATTCTTTACGAAAAGGAACGTTAATATTTTAAACCAATCTTTTGTGTCACTTATCTTTGCTGGTTAAGTAGTTAATGGCTTTATTATGAAGAAGATTTTATTTGTTTTTCTGACCGGCTTTGTTTTTAACAGCTTAAAAGCACAGGAGATGCTTCCTGATTTTTCTGCTTATAAAGTGGGGAGCGGAAGAGTGGTAATAGCCTGGGAGCATAATTACCCTGCTATAAAACAAATCAGCATACAGCGCTCTACCGATAGTTTAAATTTTTTCAAAACCATAGCGACCATGCCTGACCCCAGTCTCAAACAGAATGGGTTTGCAGATACCAAAGCCCCGGCTGATAATATGTTTTACCGTGTTTTTATAATGTTTGAGGGTGGGCAATATCTTTCTACAAAGTCAAAACGCCCCGTTGTTGATTCTACCGGCCTGGCCGATGCTTATAATAGTGGCAACAGCGAGAATACCGAGGTCAACCTGAACCCTAATTTTATTCCACCTGGGTTTGTGCAGTCTACTTATATTTTTACATCGCCCGACAGGTATGTTAGAGTAGAGCTTCCTATGGACAAAAGAAAATACGATATCAAATTTTTTACAGAGAACGGCCAGCCCTTATTTGAGCTGAATAGCATCAAAGAAAAAAGATTCAAGCTGGACCGCTCCCTTTTTTTTACCGCAGGATACAGTAATTTTGAACTCTATGCCGATGGTAAGCTGATTGAAAAGAACAGAGTGTTTTTACCGAAGGATTTTTAAATCCATATCGCTGTATGATAAAGTTGAGTGCCGGAGCAGAAATGATTAATATTCATTATCAGGTATTTTTAACCTGTCTGCGACTGCTTTTGGTTACCCCAATTCACCGATGTGGCAGTATCATCAATATCGTTTAAGCAAACAACATTGATTTATATTTGAACATTTAAAAAAAGAACAGATAACAGTAGCTGCATGCTAAAGGCTGACACCGGAAGCTCAGACTGTCAATGGTCAACTAACTACTACTCCCCATTACCATTTCTGCCTCAAACACCTTTTCAAAGTTCCGTTTCATTTTTTCTTTTACCTCGTTCATATCTACAGTTCTACCCAGCTCCTTTTGCAAAGAAGTAACCTGCTTACCCTGTATGCCGCAGGGTATGATCATATTGAAATAATCAAGATCGGTATTTACATTCAGTGCAAAACCGTGCATGGTGATCCAGCGGCTGGTACGAACCCCGATAGCGCAGATCTTTCTTTCCCGGCCCTTCGTATCGGGATCAAGCCATACACCGGTTTCTCCCGGAGAACGATCGCCGTGTAAGCCATATTCGGCCAGTGTAAGGATCGTTACCTCTTCAATATTACGCAGGTATTTCCCAATATCGGTATAAAACTTTTCAAGATCGAAAATAGGATATCCTACTAACTGCCCGGGCCCATGAAAGGTAATATCTCCCCCCCTGTTGATCTTGAAAAAATCAATCCCAAGCCGGGTAAGGTGTGCTTCACTCATCAGTACATGATTCATGTCGCCGCTTTTACCCAATGTAAAGACCGGTGGATGCTCTACAAACAGCAGATGGTTGCTGGTCGATGGCCGCTGGTCGCCGGTTTCAGGCATCCCTGCGCCATCTTCCAGTTCCCGCAGCTTTGTTTTAATAACCACGTTTTCCTGCAATATATTTTCCTGGTAATCCCATGCATCTTTATAACGCATATTTCCAAGGTCCCGGAAATGTATTTTCTGTTTCACTAAATATTTAAAATTTGAACGTTTGAAAGCCTTCCTGATTCTTCGACCCTTCTACTCTTCAAAGCATTTAAAATAATACATCAACAAAAATAAAACACAAACTGTTCAAAATAACATTTGGGTTTACCTTTGCGAACAATGAGCCAGGAAGATATATTGACAGAGCAGCAGGATGCTAATGATGAGCTGTACCAGAAGTTTGTTTTTAGAACAGATGCAGGACAGGAACCATATCGCATCGACAAGTTCTTAATGAACCGTATAGAGGGCGCTACGCGTAATAAAATTCAGCAGGCGATTCACAATAAGATGGTGCTGGTAAACGGGAACGAGGTAAAGCCCAACTTTAAAGTAAAAGCCAGCCAGGAAATTGTAGTGTATACCGATACAGCACCTGATGAGAATGATATTGTACCGGAACAGTTACCGCTAAACATTTTTTATGAAGACAGCCATATCCTTATTATTAATAAAGCCGCCGGTATGGTAGTGCATCCGGGTAGCGGCAACTACTCAGGTACTTTGCTGAACGGAATCGCATGGTACCTGCAGCAGCAAAATGCTATCATTGATGCCACCAGCCTTCCCCGCTTCGGAATGGTGCACCGGATTGATAAAAATACAAGTGGCTTACTGGTGTTAGCTAAAACAGAGCTGGCCATGCGTAACCTTGCGAAGCAATTCTTTGATCATACCGTGGACAGGAAGTACATAGCGCTGGTTTGGGGTGATGTAGAGCAGGATGAAGGAACCATCGTTGCCCATGTGGGACGCAACCTGCGATTCAGGAAACTGTTTGAAGCCTATCCTGAGGGCGATCATGGCAAGGAAGCTATTACACATTACAAGGTTTTGGAACGCTTCGGATATGTTACTTTAGTACAATGTATTCTGGAAACAGGCCGCACCCACCAGATACGGGTACATATGAAGCATATAGGACACCCGCTTTTTAACGATGATTTTTATGGAGGAGATAAAATTGTAAAAGGTACCGTATATGCCCGGTATAAACAATTTGTAGACAATTGCTTTAATATGTGCCCCAGGCAGGCTTTGCATGCTAAAACATTAGGTTTTACACATCCGGCAACAGGCGAACGCGTTTTCTTTGAATCAGAGCTGGCCGCCGATATCAGCGAAGTGATTGAGAAATGGCGCAGGTACACCGCCGCTTACCGTCATGCAGAATAAACACGGAAGCACCTGGAAGAGATTTTTTAATCCCTTTTTTGCTCTTCAATTATGTTTTCCATTCTTTCTTCCTGGGCTTCTTTAATCAGTGTTTCTTTTTTCTTGCCCCCTTTTACAATTTTCAAAATAATAGGCAAAGTAGTTACCACAACAATACCCAATACTATTATTTCCAGGTGTTGTTTCAAATCAAAACCAAAGGCAGACATTAGCCATTTTTGCAAAAAATGGCCGGCAAAAACCATACTGAATACCCAGGCGAGGCTTCCAACGATGTTGTAGAACATGAATTTAGCCCGGCTCATTTGCACAATACCTGCAATAATGGGAGCAAAAGTGCGAATAAACGGCAGAAAGCGGGCTACTATAATTGCTACGCCGCCATTTTTTTCGTAAAAATCATGAGCCTGTTCCAGGTATCTTCTTTTAAAAAAGAAATTCTCTTTCCAGCTATACATAGCTGGTCCCACTTTACGTCCTGTCCAGTACCCCACCATGTTGCCCAATATACCACAGGCAGAGATCAGGGCCAGTAAAACAAACAGATCTAACCATTCATTTTGAACATGTCCCAAACCAATTAATTTCATAAACTGGTAGGCTAGGCCCGGTTCGGCGGTCACGCCTTCTCCAATTTTATGAGCATAAATGCCGGCTATAAAAAGCAACGTATCTCCTGGCAGGAAAAAGCCTGCAAATAATCCGGTTTCGGCAAATACAACAAATAGTAAAAGCCATAATCCCCCATTTTCTATATACCATTGAGGTTGTAATAAATCGGTCCACTGAAATCCTGTGCTTAATAATTCAATCATGATATTAATTTATCGTCTGTTTTGACTGGTATACCTCCCTCATAACCGGCCTGGTTCTAACATTTAGCAAAAAACAAAAATGCTGAAAAAAAGTTTGATTTACTGAAAATATTTTGTTTAAGGCGTATAAATATTTTTTTCGGTTCGCTGGTGCTCAAAGAATGCAGCAGCATCCATATTGCGAAAAATACTTTATGCTTACTTTACTCCTGCTGAAAATTCATGGCTTTGCTATCATCAAACTCGCCCTCCCATTTCGCTATTACAACCGATGCCAGACAGTTACCTATAACATTTACAGAGGTACGGCCCATATCCATCAGTTCATCAATACCCAGAATAGCAGCTATAATAAATAAGGGCAGCCCGAACTGGTCGGCAGTAGCTATAAGTATTATTAAAGAGGCTCGCGGAATAGCGGCTACGCCCTTGCTGGTTATCATTAAAGTAAGCGCGATCAGCAGCTGGTGGCCAAAACTCAGGTCCATACCGGCAGCCTGCGCCACAAAAATGGATGCCAGTGACAGGTAAAGCGTGGTACCGTCAAGATTGAAACTATATCCTGTAGGCACTACAAAAGACACGATCTTACGGGGAACACCAAATTGCTCCATGTTTTGCATCACTACAGGCAATGCGGCATCAGAGCTGGTGGTGGCAAATGCAATAGATACCGGCTCTTTAATGGCCTGTACAAATTTCCTTACAGGTATTTTAAGATATAAAGCTACCGGCAGCAGCACTATTAGTATAAAAGCAATCAGAGCAGCATATAATGTTATGAGCAACAGGAAAAGGTACTTTAAAATATCAATACCCATATGGCCTACAGTATAAGCCATTGCTGCACCTACCCCGATAGGTGCAAAATACATAATAATATGTGTGTACTTAAACATGGTTTCAGCCAGGCTTTCCATAAAATCCACAATCGGCTTTTTCCTGTTTTCAGGAAGCTTTGCAAGGCCAATCCCAAATATTACTGCAAACACCACTATCTGTAATACCTGGTTTTCGTAAATGGATTTAATAATATTTTCAGGAAAAACATCTCTGAAAAAAGCAGTAGTTTTATATATCCATTGGTTGCTTTCCGGGATGTCCTTCAGAGCCAGCGCATCTGTTTCTTTTACAGTAGATTCTTTCGGCAGTTCATGATGCGGCACTTTAGAAACATCCACTCCTACCCCTGCTTTAGAGATATTAATAGCTGCAAGCCCTATAAATAATGCAATAGTGGTAGCCGTATAAAAATACAAAAGAGATTTCCAGGCCATACGCCCTACCTGCTTCAGATCGGAGTGTCCGGCAATACCATACACCAGTGTTGCAAAAAGTATAGGGCCCACAATAGTTTTTACCAGTTTTATAAAACCCTGGCTCAGGGGCCTGAGGGATAAAGCCACACCGGGATAGTCGTGTCCTATTACCGTACCCAGTAATATGCTGACCAAAATCCATGTGGTCAAAGATCTTTTATAGAACGCAAAAACAAATAAAACAACCATTAATCCCCATCGGGAAGCTGATAAAACAGCATCTGAAACAGGCGTTATATAAAAACTAATAAGATGCAGAACAGCTACAACCGTAAATGTAACGAGTGCGATTAAACCAGATCTTTTCTTTCTCATAAATATATTATAGGGGACTAAACTATGTATTTAAAATCCGAATCTTGGTAAAATAGCAAATAATCTGTCGAACTACAAAAAGTTTTGCCAAGTCGTTTATAATTATTTCTTATTTTTCATCTTTAAAAACAATTTACAAAAAATAATATATTACCTCAAAGCAAATCACTACTCATGGGACTATTTGTAAGAAAGCCACTGAATATTTTATTAACAGAAACAGAAGAGCACGATGCCAGCCTCAAAAAAACACTTGGTGCCTGGGGGCTTGTTGCCCTTGGAATCGGAGCTATTATCGGCGCAGGTTTATTTTCCATTACCGGTGCCGCCGCTGCTAACAATGCAGGCCCCGCTATCACCATATCATTCATAATAGCAGCTTTGGGCTGTGCATTTGCCGGTTTATGCTATGCCGAGTTTGCTTCTATGATCCCTGTTGCCGGAAGTGCTTACACCTATAGTTATGCCACAATGGGAGAATTTATTGCATGGATCATTGGCTGGGATCTGGTGCTGGAATATGCTGTAGGTGCGGCCACTGTTGCTATAAGCTGGAGCAGGTACTTGCATAAGTTTCTCGAAGGATTTGGCATCCATCTTCCCAACAACCTGATGGCCGGCCCGTGGGACGGAGGCATGATTAACCTGCCTGCTGTGCTGGTAGTGGTTTTAATGAGTTTATTATTGATAAGAGGCACAAAAGAAAGCGCTATGGTTAACAGCATTATCGTGGCGCTGAAAGTATCTGTTGTATTAATATTTATAATTTTAGGATGGGGCTACATTAATTATTCAAACTACGACCCTTACATACCGCCTAACGAGGGCAATGGCATATTCGGCTTCTCGGGAATAATGCGGGCTGCCGGTATCGTATTTTTTGCCTATATAGGATTTGACGCGGTAAGTACTGCCGCCCAGGAGGCCAAGAACCCGGGCAAAGATATGCCTAAGGGTATTTTAATATCCCTGCTTATTTGTACCCTTCTTTATATTTTGTTTGCGCATGTAATGACGGGAGTTACTTCGTATAAGTCCTTCCAGGGGCAGGATGGCATTGCTCCTGTGGCAGTAGCCATTGAGCATATGGGAAAAGCAGATGCCAATGGTGTGTACCATGCAGACTATCCCTGGCTGAACAGGGCCATTATTGTAGCCATTTTAGCGGGATATATGTCTGTAATACTGGTAATGTTGATGGGACAGAGCCGTGTCTTTTACAGCATGAGCCGCGATGGCCTTGTACCAAAGGTTTTCAGCAAAGTGCACCCCGTTTACAGAACCCCAAGCAGGAATAACCTTGTATTTATGCTGCTGGTTAGTCTTTTTGCAGCATTTATTCCGGCCAGGATTGTAGGTGAAATGACAAGCATTGGCACTTTATTCGCCTTTATACTGGTGTGTATCGGTATCATTGTAATGAGAAAAGCACTTCCCAACGCGCCCCGTGCGTTTAAAACCCCATTGGTACCTTTTATTCCTATTATGGGGGTTATTACCTGCCTGTATATGATGATCGCCTTGCCGCCCGACACCTGGATCCGTCTTATTTTATGGATGATTATCGGAATGGATATTTATCTTACTTACGGAGCCGGCAAAAGCAGGCTGGGTAACGGAACTTTTAACAGGAAAGGAATGAGCATTGCCATCCTTTCCAGTATAGTATTGTGCATATTATTGTTCTTAAGCGCATGGTGGCATCATTATGATCTTACCCAGCAGGCTGCTATTGCCGTTTCCAAACTAAGCGAAGCGCAGACGCAGCAATTACCAACAGTAACGGAATTATCGGCTAAACTAGATGCCATCAACGACACTATTAAAAACGATTACCTGGTTGAAATTGCCAATGTGATCGGCATTATGCATATCCTTTTCTTCGGTTATCTGTATATTAAACGGCAGCGGCAAAAAAAGAAACAACATATATAAATTGTTATAAAGGTTGCTTCGGCAGCCTTTTTTTATTGCATAAAGCAGAAACCGTAAATTTGCAACCTCTTTCTAAAACAAAACAGTCAGATATATTATATGGGAAGGATTTTTGAAGTACGTAAAGCTACCATGTTTGCCCGCTACGATCGTATGGCAAAACAGTTCACAAGAATCGGGAAAGAAATTGCAATAGCTGTAAAATCCGGCGGTCCGGATGCTGCCACTAACCCTGCGCTTCGCAGGTGCATGCAAAATGCCAAAAGTGTCAATATGCCTAAAGACCGTGTAGAAGCAGCGATCAAACGTGCACAAGGTAAGGAGATGGAGAACTATGAAGAAATCCTTTACGAAGGATATGCGCCTCATGGTGTGGCCATACTGGTTGAAACCGCTACAGATAATCACGTTCGCACCGTTGCCAATGTAAAATCGCATTTTAATAAAGGGGGCGGCGCCATGGGAAACAGCGGCAGCGTAGCTTTCCAATTCAATAAAATGGGCGTATTTAAGCTAAAGCCTGAAGGAATGAATATAGAAGAGCTGGAGCTGGAGCTTATTGACCATGGTTTGGAAGACCTGGGTGAAAGCACCGATGATGAAGGTAATGACATCATTGTTCTGCGCACAGCATTTACCGACTTTGGCAATATGCAAAAAGCGCTGGAAGAAAAAAATATTCATCCTATAAGCGCCGAGCTCGAGTGGATCCCTTCCACTACTGTTCCGGTTACTGATGAGCAGGCAGAAGAAGTAAGCAAGCTTATTGAACGCCTGGAGCAGGATGAAGATGTTCAGAAAGTATTCCATAATATGGGATAAATCAGGAAGGTCCTAGTCAGAGGCCGGAGGTAAGAAGTAAACCAGCTTTAACCTTTTGTTTTCGGCCTCAACCCTCTGTGGCCGTGAAACGGCCTATGGGTTGATGGTTATAGTTTATGAGGACGGATATCAGAAATTGCCTGCTCGCTATCCGCCATGAGCTATGAACCACCAACTATCCCTATATTTGTTTCAATGAATAATGACAAAGAAGTTGAAGCATTACTCACCTTGATTGAAGATCCTGATACCGAAGTTTTTGAAGCGGTAAGCAACCGTATTATTGCTTATGGCACACCCATTATTGTCCAGCTCGAAGATCTTTGGGAGCATACGGTCGACGATAATATCCAGGAACGCATAGAACTGCTGATTCACCGGCTCCATTTTACCAGTCTTAAAACTGATTTTGCTGCCTGGGGTGATGCCCCGCATCACGAGTTATTGCCCGGTGCGCTGCTGGTTGCCAAACTGTTATATCCCGACCTGCACACCGGAAAAGTAATACAGGATATAGAGCGTTTACGCCGTAATATCTGGCTCGAGCTCAACAATTACCTTACGCCCTTAGAGCAGGTAAACGTTATCAACAGCATCCTGTTCAATTACTTTGGTCTGAAAGGCGTACCTGCAGCAGATCAGCAGCCCAACGACTTCCTGCTCTCTCATATTATTGAATCCAAAAAAGGCAATCAAAGCGGTAATGGAGTGTTGTATCTTTTGCTTACAGAGCTGCTGGATGTTCCGGTAAGACTGCTTAATGTGCCCAACCAGTTTGTACTTGGATATTTTAAATCAAAAACAGACAGCCATGTTGAGAAACTTCACCTTAATATAGAATTTTTCATTGACCCTGTAAACGGTCAAATGTTCTCTCATAATGATCTCTACAATTATTTCAACCGAACTTCCACTCCTGTAAAGCCTGAATATTTCAAACCACAAAATACCAAGCAGGTTATTGAAAAACTGTTATATAACCTGGGGCAATGCTATACTGCCGGTAACCAGAAATATATGTTGTCAGAAATAGAAGAACTGATCACAATTTTAAGAAACTAAGCGCCTGTTTAAAATTACATCAGGCAGGCGCGGCGCACCTCAGCGGTAATGCATGGCACTAGTCCGCATTCTATCAAATAATTGTTAAAAAAATTAATGGAAACCCCATCGAATTATCAATTATACGAAAGAAATCGTAAATTGCTTCAAATTCTACGTGTATGACGCAAGTGAAATCAATAAAACCTACGGAAAGTGAGCTGGAAATTTTACAGGTACTTTGGCAAAAAGGTAAAGCAACGGTAAGGGAAGTACACGAAGAGCTGGTGACTGCTAAAGACATTGGCTATACCACCACACTGAAGCTCATGCAGATCATGAATGAAAAAGGACTGGTGAGCCGGGACGATTCTGCAAGGACCCATATTTACAAGGCCTCTACTAATAAGGAACATACGCAGAAATTTTTGCTCAACCGGTTTATCAGCAATCTTTTCGGCGGCTCTCCTTCCCAGCTGGTAATGCAGGCATTAGGCAGTCAGAAAGTTTCTGCCGAAGAGCTCAACCAGATCCAGTCCTTAATCGACGATCTAAAGAAAAAATAAATCTATGAGCGAAGGCTTGCAATTACTACTTATTGCTTTAGGTAATGCCATCATCAGCAGTATATGGCAAACGGGATTGTTGTGGCTGGCCGTATTGCTTTACGCCAGGATATACCCACTGGCAACGCCCGCGCATATAAGTATGATCAGTTTTTCAGCACTTATTACAGGCTTCGCCGCTTTTGTAGCCTCTTTCATTATTTCGCTTTTTACACCTCAGCCAAAAGCCGGTATACTTCAATGGATCATGCATGCAGATTTTTTGCAGTCGCTGATTACATATCTGGCCCTGGTGTATGTTTTGCTGCTCTTTATACCGGTTATAAAACTGGCCAAGGAAATAGCGAACGTTTACCAGCTCAAAAGAAGCGGCCTGGGAAAAGTGCCCGGGCATTTAAAAATATTCTTGCTGAATGCTTCCCAATACCTTAACATAAAAAGGAAAGTAAAAATATTCACTTCAAGTTTTATTCAATCACCTCTGACCATAGGTTTTTTAAAGCCGGTAATATTATTGCCGGTTGCCCTGATCAACCAGCTGAGCGTACGTGAGGCAGAAGCGGTAATTTTGCACGAGCTAGCCCATATAAAGAGAAACGATTACCTGCAGAATATGATTACACAGTTCATACTTACGGTGCTCTATTTTAATCCTTTTGCAAAAGCACTTGCAAAAATGCAGGGATTAGAGCGCGAAAAATCGGCCGATAAATGGGTGCTGCAGTTCGAATACAATCATTGCATTTATGCTGATATGCTTTTACTATTAGCTAAACAAAATATACATAACACAGGGAGCCTGGTAATTCCTGTTTCAGGGAAAAGCACTTCGCTCCTGGAAAGAGTGGAATACCTGTTTGGTGCCGGCAAAAGACGTTTTCCATCATTAAAAAGCATCGTGTTTTCCTGCATTTTAATACTTACAGTATGTACGGTTCCTTTTGGGGAAAGGAAAGCCCCAGCGCATTTGTCAGACCATACCACCGCTTTTTATGAACCGGCTGTAAACCGCCAATATATACTAAATGATCCCACTGATAATGTGATGCCGGTTACTACCGGTGCTGATTTTTCGGCTACCTCGCAAGCCATGCCGCATCCGGTTAAAAAAGGCGTTCCGGTTTACAAGCCCGAAAACAACAGCGATAAAGCAGAAAACAACAGCGATGCAGAGGAGGCCGGGCTGTTGCCTATGTTCGTAAATCATGTTGATGCGATGGTTCCGGTTTTGCAGGAAAATGAAGAAAAAACAGTTCAGGAAGCCTTAAATAATACGAAAAAAATTGCAATAGTCTTTGGCTGGAAAGCGATTGACAACTCGCTGGCTGAAACCGTAACCAGCGAAAATAAAGAATCGCTTAAAGTGGCCTATCAGCAAAAAATAGAAGCAGCAAACTGGGAAAAACAAGCCAATACCCTGCGCCTGCAATACGAAAATATAAACTGGGAAGAAGCGAATAGAACACTTTCTGCTATTATTGGTGCAATAGAAATTGACAGCATTTACCATACATATCAAGAAGCTGCCCATTCACTTGGCAACTACAAAAAAGAGCTGGAAAAAGAGAACAAAATTACAGAAACAGGGGCCATTAAAGAGCTGCTGCAGCAATATAAAACTGTTTTACAAAAAATAGACAGTCTCCGCCATAAAAAGATAGTCGAACTATAAGATTCTTTTTTTATACAAAAAAAAACCAGGCAGCATCTGCTGATTTCCTCAAAACCACCACAGAAGCACATTTAATCTGGCAGGTTCAGGGTTATTATAAGCTGAAGTATTTTACTCCAGGAATGCACGAAATAGATAGAAAGGAAATTATTCGAAAATTTGTAGCTATGTTTTCATTTGTTGTACAGCACATGAATGAGTACCGGAAGATGATTTTGTAGTTAAGACAACAATATATATGTGCTCTTGGCAGCTATTCTTGCATTTGGCGCAATATTTTGCAAGTTTATGCGGTGATTGTGTCAACAAACCTGCTCTGAATAGCTTTATAATTTTTAATTTTACCTTTTGAATATATTGTTATGCGTATTACTGCCGAGAACAGGTTTAAGAAGTTAATTGTTGTGGGCGACAGGGTTTTAATTAAGCCGGCAAAGCCACATGAACGTACTGCCACCGGGCTTTACCTGCCACCAGGCGTACAGGAAAAAGAAAAAGTACAACAGGGTTACGTTATCAGAACCGGGCCGGGTTACGCTATACCTATGCCTGTAGATGATGAGCCCTGGAAGAACGATGACGACCATGTAAAATATGTTCCTTTACAGGCAAGAGAAGGCGATCTTGCAATTTTTTTGATGAGTGGGGCTACAGAGGTAATGTATGAAGATGACCGGTATTTTATTGTGCCCCAAAGCGCTATTCTGATGCTGGAGCGGGAAGAAGACTTATAAATGCCACTTACAGCTGGTAGCTGTTGATCGACTCAAAAAAAGTGCACAGGAAATGCGGTTATCACCCTCTACTCATTTGGAGCTCTGGAAATATTATAAATACAATTTTATTAAAAGTAAAACGATCGTTTATGAAAGGTTTTAACGCGAACATTGAGCAACTTACGGTGAACAATGATCATTTCAGAAAAGTATTGTACACCTCGAAACATTTTCAGCTGGTATTGATGAGCCTGTTACCAGGTGAGGAAATTGGTGAAGAGATCCATCATGAAAACGACCAGTTCTTTCGTTTTGAACAGGGCAATGGTACATGTATTATTGATGGCAATGAATATGCAGTTGCAGATGGCGACGCAGTAATTGTTCCTAGCGGCGCCCGGCACAATGTTATCAATACCGGAACTGAAGCGCTGAAAATGTACACGATTTATGCTCCACCGCATCATAAAGATGGGATTATTCGTGCTACTAAAAAAGACGCTGAAGAAAACGAAGAAGATTTCGATGGCGAAACAACAGAGTAAAAAACCTGCCTGGTTGATCCTCCTTTACAGTAAAAAAAACTGCGTGGCTGCTCTATACTTCCTTCTAAGTATATCCATGTTGTGCGCACAACCGGCTCCCCGGCTGCCGGCAGTGTGCTCGTATAAGAATTATAAAAGAACAGTAAAAGCAGTTCCTGCTGCACAGATGATCGAACTCAAACACCATATTCCTTCTCTTGTTTACGATTTACGTTATGCAGGTAAAAACAATTTCATGGGGCGATTAATGTATCCTAAACATACGACCACAGCATTTTTAAGAAAGCCGGTAGCTGAGGCCCTGGCAAAAGTACAGCGAGAGCTCAGTAAAGAAAGCCTGGGCATTAAAATACTGGATGCTTACCGCCCTTATTCAGTAACAGTAAACTTTTGGAAGCTGGTAAAAGATGAACGTTATGTCGCAAACCCTGCTAAAGGCAGCAACCACAACCGTGGCACTGCGGTTGATCTCACTTTAATAGACCTTCAGACAGGCAGGGAGTTAAATATGGGTACGGGATTCGACAACTTTACCGATACGGCGCACCATAGCTTTAAACACTTACCTGCAGCAGTATTAGCGAACCGTAACCGCCTAAAAACCGTAATGAACCGGTATGGCTTTACCGAGCTGGAAACAGAATGGTGGCATTATAGTTTTAAAAGTCCGGTAAATTTCGATATACTGGATATACCATTCAAAAAGTTAGGAAAGCGATGATTTTCTGTTGTAAACGATGAATTGTAGAATGAACGCCAATAAGTATACCATCAGGGCACCTATCATATTCAGCCATAAAAAGCCCAGGCTGATAGTATCAAACTCATTAAGAATAAATAAGGCAATGATAACAATCTCTGTAATTACTGCAGCCATAAATACCGCGTTGCCCTTTACTTTTTTAGCATAAAAAGCCACGAGGAACACACCGAGTATGGTTCCATAAAACAAAGAACCTAAAATATTCACCACTTCAATCAGACTGCTGCTCCAATTAGACACAAACATGGCTACGCCTATGCAAAACAGGCTCCATACAATCGTATATATTTTAGAGTAGGTATAATCATCTCGCGTGGCTTTAGGAAAATATTTTTTATGAATGTCGATAATAGTACTTGAGGCCAGTGAGTTTACAGCTGCCGCGATACTGCCCCAACTGGCAAGGAAAATCACAGCGATGATCAGCCCCACCAGTCCTTCCGGTAAATAATCAATTACAAATCTCAGGAAGATATAATTAGTATCGTTATCACTGCCTCCATTCTGTTTTACGAGCGCTTTAATTCCCGTCCGTATCATATGCACACTATCCTGTAATTGTGAGAGCTGAGCAAATACCGCATCATTATTCTCTTCTTTATTATAATTGTTTAATACTGTCAACTTCTTTTCATCAATAACAGAAAGTTGCTGTTGAAATGCCTCCAGTTTATCCTTATGCCGCGACTTTTCAAGTCTTGTTATTTCATATTGGTTAAAAAATGCCGGTGCCTTATGAAACTGGTAAAATGCAAATACCAAAACACCTAACAGGAGAATGAGGAACTGCATAGGTACTTTTACAATACCGTTCATCAATAAACCGATTCTGCTTTCTTTCAGGTTCTTTGCTGTTAAATAACGCCCCACCTGCGATTGGTCGGTTCCGAAATAAGAAAGTGCTAAAAAGAAACCGCCTATAATACCGCTAAAAATGTTATACCGGTCGCCCCAATCAAAGCTCCCGTCTTCATACCCTGTAGTAATCACATTAAACCGGCCCAGCTTTCCTCCTACCGTTAAAGCATCTGTAAAACCAATACCTTCAGGTAACCGGGACACCATATAATAACCGGCTAAAAATAAAGCCAGCATAATAATAAAAAACTGTAGTTGCTGCGTATAAGCTACTGCCTTGGCACCACCCGCAACAGTGTAGATAATTAAAAGCCCGCCTATTAAAAGATTTGTGAGGTAAATATTCCAGCCAAATAATACAGACAATATCAGCGATGGCGCAAAAATACTGATACCTGTTGACAAGCCTCTTTGCAATAAAAACAGGAAGGATGTAAAAGTCCTCGTTTTTGCATCAAACCGGCCCTCTAAATATTCGTAGGCTGTATACACTTTCAGCCTGCTAAAAACCGGGACAAAAGAAATACAAATAATAATTGCGGCCAAAGGCAGGCCAAAATAATATTGCACAAAGCGCATTCCATCGGTATATGCCTGGCCGGGAGCGGCTAAAAAAGTAACCGCACTTGCCTGTGTGCCCATAATGCTCAGCAAAATAATATACCAGGGCATGCTTCTGTTCGACAGGAAGTAACCCTCCAGGTCTTTGCTGCCACGGCTTTTGTATACCCCATATAAAATAATGAGTATAAGCGTACCAGCAAGCACTATCCAGTCGAAAAGCCTCATGAAAACTTTTTAGTCAAATAATAAAAAAATAAGATCAATACCGCCAGTACCAGCACTACCAGTACATACCATACATTCCACGAAGGGAACAAAGGCGGTTTATCATCGTTATCATACATAACTTATCGTTTTGCACGGAAACTATTGAGGAAAACAATACCCAAACCAATTATCAGGCCCAACATCAGGCCCAGCCTTACTTTCTTGATCAGGGTACCAATTACAAGCCCGATCACGATCGCTACGAAAAAGGCCATTTCACCCCGCCGTATATCGATAATGGGTTTTCTATTCTTATTCATTTTTTTATATTTCTTTTACCCGGCAGGTGAATATATGGCACCGGTATTGCGTCGCACAGCGTCGTCGTTCCTGATTTTTACGCATCCTACATAAACGACCGCTATTGTTATAACCTTATAATAATCCTTATCAACTTTTAAACTTATTGACTACTCCTTATTCAACGCAATTAAATTCGCCATCAGCCTCATGGCTCCCGGTACCGCTGCCGGCAGTTCCCTAAAAAACACCAGGCCTGTATAAGTAAAATATCCCTTACCATATTTTGCAACGATCAAACTGCCCTCATCTGCTCTTTCTCCGGGATCGGCCATAGATAGCAGGGGCTGGAAATGACTATCCCAGTTACCGGCATGGTAAATGCTGCGCTCCTGTATCCAATGTTCAAAATCTTTACCGGTAATTTTATTAGGAAAATTAAATGCTTTATGAGTGGGGTCCAGGATAGTTACCTTAGCCTCTTCATCAGTAATACGGTTACGGGTAATGTTAAAATCATAAGGTCCTATTCTTGATCTTACCGTTCCTATGTTATTACTTGTATTATACTGAACAATAAGATTACCTCCGTCTTTTACATAATCCATCAGCTTATCGTAAAACTCATCCATCCACTCGTTGGTATTATAAGCGCGTACCCCTGTTATAATAGCATCAAAGCTTTTCAGGTTGCTTACAGGCAGGGTTGCTTTATCAAGAACAGTTACCTCATACCCCATCCGCTCCAGTATCACCGGAACCTTATCCCCTGCTCCCGGGATATATCCGATTTTCTTACCGGCTGTTTTAAGGTCAATATTGAGCACAGTAATAAAATCAGGATAAAAATACCTGATAACCGGTATATGGTCGTAAGCAATGCTTCGCAAAGCCAGGTGATAACCAATAGTATCCCTGCGGTCTTTTTTATTGGCATAAGCGGTTACTGTGTACACTTCTTCAGGCTTATGGTCATCGGTAACCCCGAAATCAAAAGTTTCCGTTTTGCCATGGGCCAGCTGAACAGTGTGGGTTTGCACACCCGAATAATCAATACCTGTAAGCCCCGCAGTAATATTCCCGTCAATTGCGGTATGTGCGTGCAGCTGTGCTTGTACTTTTTGTGTACGGTGATCCGCTTTGTTAAAGATCAGCATATTCGGAGTGGCTGTTAGTGTAGCCTGCGGAATTATTGGCAAAGGCTGATATACTTCACCCTTTACAGGATCTGTATAGCGATACCTTACCGGTTTTTCAAAAACAAAGTCCTGCCCGGCTATGGTTATTATCAGTTTCGCCGTATACGCCGCCTGTACGCCCGGTACACCAATAAGCTGTTGGTCTGGTACATCAAACAATCCCTCCTCCATTCTTTCCTTCAACCAGTAAGGCTGCGTTATTTCTTTGCTTAATGGAACAGGTATCCTTTTTTCCAAAGTAAAATTCTTATTCTTATCAAGCACCTTATTAACATCTTCCGCAATATCATCAATAAAGAATTTCTTCATTACTGCATCAGTACCTAACCGGTTATTTACTACAAGGTTCACCTGAATATCGGTAGTTTGAACGGCAAACGCCTGGTTACTGTAGACATCTATGTACAAGCCACTGCATTGCGCCACCAGTTGCTGTACTTCTTCTTTCTTCTGACAGAACCAGTATTGGTCGCCCGCCTCATCCATCATCTTATACAACGCCACCAAAGCCGGTACAGATTTTTGAGGCGCGGTTGCATCAAAACTGCTTTCAATAGCTGTAATGGCTTTTTGAATCGCTTCGCCCGCTTTGCCAACCCTGCTCCAGCTTACATCCACGCCATCGAACAGATCTTTTTGAGGAGCATCGCCACCGGTTGTCCTGAAATACTCATAGCTATCCCCTCTTGTAGCTGCCGAACCAAACCCCTGAGATTTATGCTGGCTGCGGCTTTGGGCAGCTATCTCGCCGTAACTTTTGCCCAGCAGGCTATTATAGCCACCAACATTGATGTTAAACTGTGATGGGTCAGTAGTATTGTTACCGCCAAAATTGAAGGTGTTCCATAAGATTCTTTTTGCCTGCCATGGCTTTACATATCCGCCTGACGGCGAGGCATTTTTCAGTTGTGTGGGGAATTGCTTAGGATCAGCCGCAGCCCTAAAAGCTTCTTCTGCCAGAATAGCGCTTGCGGTATGGTGCCCGTGCCCGCCTTCACCGGTTGTGGGGAACCTGGTGATAATAACGTCAGGCTGAAATTTGCGTATTACCCAAACTACATCTGCCAGCACCTGTTCCTTTTTCCATTTGGTAAATGTTTCTTCGGGATTTTTAGAATAGCCAAAATCATACGCTCTTGTAAAAAACTGTTCCCCGCCATCAATACGGCGCGCGGCCAATAGTTCCTGTGTGCGGATCAGGCCCAGCTCAACGCCCTGCTCATCCCCTATGAGGTTTTGCCCGCCATCGCCCCGGGTTAAAGACAGGTAGCCAGTCCGATACAATTGATCATTGGCCAGGTAAGTGATTAAACGTGTATTTTCATCATCGGGATGCGCAGCCACATATAATACCGAACCTAATACGTTCAGCTTTTTGATGTTCTGCAAAATACCTGAGGCCGGTACAGACTGGGCAGCAACTGTGACGGCAAAAAATAAGCATATATAAATAAGGAGTCGAAACTTCATCTCACGAAAATAAAAGAAAACTCCTAAGCGTTCTCCATTTTCCGTTTAATAAATGAATTATCCGCCCGTATCTAAGCATCAGCCTTCGCTAAGCTCTGGTAAAGCCACCAGTTCCCTTACACTTTTTACTACTATAATATTTCTCATAGGGTTTTCATACAAAAAACCACTATACAACATGGTTTGTATATGAGCCAGCAAATGATCATAATAACCATTAAGGTTGATGATATAAATTTTTTTATCATGTATGGAAAGGTTATTCCAGGTGATCATTTCAAACAACTCATCCAAAGTACCGTAACCACCGGGCAAAATAGCTGCCGCATCGCTGAGCTCGTACATTTTCATTTTCCGGGTATGCATATTTTCCACGACCAGCAATTCCGTTAATCCCTTGTGTGAACGCTCCCTGGAGTCTAATATCCGGGGAATGACACCGGTAACTATACCTCCATTATCCATTACTGCATTTGCTACAGCCCCCATCAGCCCAACATTTCCTCCGCCATATACCAGCTTTATACTTTTAGAGGCCATCCAACGGCCCAGTTCCTTCGCCTCCTCAACAAACAGTTCTTCTTTTCCATTTTGAGAGCCGCAAAACACGGCCATACTTTTTATAAACATATTGTACATTTTTACGCTTTCTTATATTCCTTCAGAAAGACCCTAAGGTCTTAAAGACCTATACGTATCGGATTTTTTTACAAAAGAGCAGCAATTTTACCTATCTTCAAAAATTAAAATTGTATTCATACATCCACAAACCAAAAGTTCAATATGTCCGCAGGTTTTTTATTTTCAATAGTTATCGCCTATTTTCTTTTGCTGCTTGCTGTAGCCTGGAGAACCAGCAAGAATAGTAACAATGAATCGTTTTTTATAGGCAACCGGAGTAGTAACTGGATGCTCGTGGCCTTTGGCATGATAGGCACATCGCTGAGCGGCGTAACTTTTGTGAGTGTGCCCGGTGCAGTGGGTAAAGATGCTTTCGGATATATGCAGATTGTACTGGGTTACACCATCGGTTACTTATTGATCGCTTATGTGCTGCTGCCCCTTTATTATCGCTTAAAGCTCACTTCTATTTACGGGTACCTCAAAACCCGTATGGGTATGCTATCTTACAAAACAGGCGCCTGGTTTTTTATTATATCGCGGCTGGTGGGGGCTACGGCGCGGTTGTACCTGGTGGTAAATATTTTACAATTCACCATTTTAGACAGCTTCGGCATCCCCTTCTGGGTTTCAACACTGATTATATTGGTGATGATCATTCTGTATACTTTCGAAGGTGGTGTAAAAACGATTGTATGGACGGATACGCTGCAAACCACCTGTATGCTTGCCGGCCTTATTATATGCAGCATCTATTTACTGAACCATATGGATATGGGTGTAGCCGAAAGCCTCAATGCCATGCGTTCCCAGGGGCTTTCAAAAATATTTAATACAGATGCCAGTTCTGCGGGATATTTTGTAAAGCAAATTCTTGCCGGCGCTTTTATTACATTAAGCATGACCGGTATTGACCAGGAGATGATGCAGAAAAGTATTTCTGTAACCAACCTTAAAGATTCTCAGAAAAACATGGTTTCTCTTTCTGTGATCATGATCGTTGTGATCGGCCTGTTCCTGTACATGGGCGGCCTGTTATATATTTATGGAATCAGCGAAGGCGGCCAGTTTACAGAAGTGGTTCATAATGGCGTTAGCCAGAAAGCTTTTATGCTGGATGGCAAAAACGTGTTGGGCGATACTATATTTCCCGAAGTGGCCGTACATCATATGCCCCCGGTGATTGCAGTTATTTTCGTTATAGCGCTGATATCGGCATTGTTTCCCAGCGCTGACGGGGCAATGACAGCCCTTACCTCCTCTTTTTGCATTGACATTATGGGATTGAAACGCCGTACAGATATGAATGAAAATCAAAAGAAAAGATTTCGCCAGAAAGTGCACCTCGCAGTGGCCTTTTGTTTTTTGATATTAGTATTGATATTTTACTGGATTAATAACAATAGTATGATCGGTATTATTCTTAAACTTGCCGGATATACCTACGGCCCGTTACTGGGCTTGTTTGCCTTTGGCATTTTAACCAAACGCCGGCCCAATGATAAACTCGTTCCATATGTATGTTTTATAGCCCCGGCGCTTTGCTTTTTAATCGATAAATATCAATCAGTCATTTTCGGAAACTTTCAGATCGGCCTTGAACTGATCATTATTAACGCCTTCTTAACATATATAGGTTTATACCTGATTTCAAAACCTGTAAGTGCCGGGGAGCTGGAGCAGGATAGTGTGCATTAAAGCCGGGAAGATCCGGGGACAGATGTATGATGTTGGATTCGGGAATGCTCCTACCCCCACTCAAAACTCACCATCCACAACTCACCTACCATGAACTTTGAACTCCTAACGCAATTCTCTGATCAGTATACAACTCCTGAACCGGACCTGCTGGCCCAAATCAATCGGTTTACGCATCAGCATCACAGGGAGCCGCATATGCTGAGCGGTCATGTGCAGGGCCAGTTACTTAAGATGTTCAGCCAGATGATCCATTCCCGCCGTATCCTCGAAATAGGCACATTTACCGGCTACAGCGCGCTGTGCCTGGCCGAAGGGTTAACGGATGACGGGATACTGCACACTATTGAGTTCAGGGAAGAAACGGCTGCAATTGCTCAGGATTTTTTTAACAGATCGGCATACAAAAACCAGATCAGGCTACATACAGGTAACGCAGCCGAAATTATACCGCAGCTAAACGAAACCTGGGACCTGGTGTTTATAGATGCAGACAAAGTAGGTTATATAAATTATTTTGAGCTGGTTTTGCCTCAGGTTAGGAAAAATGGCTTTATCTTAGCAGATAATATTTTTTTTCATGGCGAAGCGCTGAAAGAAAATACCAGGAGCAAAAGCGCTAAAGCTGTAAAAACGTTTAATGATTTTATTAACCAAAGAACGGATATAGAAAAAGTGGTGCTGACAGTAAGGGACGGGCTTTATTTGATCAGGAAATTATAGCCGCCAGAAAATCAGGGCAACTTCAGAAATTTTTACAATGATTCGGAAATTTATAGCAGCCTCTGTATTTGCTTTTTTAATGCTTGCTGCCCAGGCGCAGACTACCGAGGTAATCACCGGACAATATATTAAAGCCTACAGCGGTATTGCCGTAGAGGAAATGCAACGCACCGGTGTGCCGGCTGCAATTAAATTAGCCCAGGGTATACTGGAAACCATGTCCGGACAAAGTCCGCTGGTATTAAAGTCAAACAATCATTTTGGTATAAAATGCAAACAGGGTTATGACGGGCCTTATGTATTACATGATGACGACCGGCCTCAGGAACGTTTCATGAAATATGAAAGTGCGGACCAGTCCTACCGGGATCATTCCGATTTTTTAAAAAACCGTTCCCGCTATGCTTTCTTATTTGAGCTGGAGCCTACCGATTATAAAGGCTGGGCCTATGGTTTAAAAAAAGCCGGCTATGCCACTAACCCTAAGTATCCGCAAATACTCATTACACTTATTGAAAGATATAACCTTGCCGACTACACCCTGATGGGCCTCGGTAAAATAGCAATGAATGAGGATGTAAGGTCTTATATGGCAAAAAAAGCAGGTATGCCTGTTCCCGAAAAGGCCATTGTAAAAAAAGAGGAGATTCACATATACCCTGAAAGTGATTTTTTGATCAATAACACCAAAGTAGTTTATCTTAAAGCCGGTGCCTCATTAAACGATATTGCAGGAAAGTATAATATTCCGGTAAACAGGCTATATGATATGAATGACTTTAGCGCCCCTTCTGATATCGTAAAAAAAGGAACGCTGGTTTTCCTTCAGCTAAAAAGAACCGTGTCCGATAAAGCGCATCACGAAGTGCAGGCCGGGGAAAGCATTTACGATATTGCCCAGACTGAGGGGATCAGGCTGGCTTCCCTGTTAAAGTATAATAACCTTACCCCATTCGATTCGCCGGCTATAGGTACTCAATTAAAATTGCGCGAAGATGCCGTTTCTCTGGCAACCACCCATTCAGTAACAACCAATTTATGAGCACTATAAAAGTCCACGATAAAACTTTTACAATCTACCTAAACGAAGCGCAGCTGCAAAACCGCATTAAAGAGCTGGCAGCGCTGATCAACAGAGATTATGAGGGCAGGCAGGTGGTTTTTATTGCTATCCTGAATGGTTCGTTTATGTTTGCTGCCGATATTTTTAAATATCTTACAGTAGACAGCAAAATAAGTTTTATTAAGCTTGCTTCTTACAAAGGACTTAACTCAAGCGGAAGCGTAACCACTGCTATAGGCCTTGATACCGACCTTCACGGTAAAAATGTGGTGATCCTTGAAGATATTATCGATACCGGCAAAACCCTGCATTATTTTCTGCCACAACTGCAGCACCAGCAGCCCGCATCGTTAAAAATAGTAACATTACTGCATAAAGCCGAAATGACCACTTACAAAGTACCTATCGATTATACAGGCTTTGTCATTCCCAATAAGTTTGTAGTAGGCTATGGGCTCGATTATGATGGTCTTGGCCGGAATTATAAAGAAATTTACCAGCTGGCTGATTAAGTTTTTATTACCAGAATAATCTCTCCGCATCATTTCATTAGCTGTTGCGTTCTGCTGCAGAACTACGTTATACCTCTAAACCCGCAGATATGAATAAACTATTATCAGGTACAGGAATTGTCATTCTGTTAATTGTGTCATTTCATGCCTGCCAGAAACAATCTGAAGCGGTTAAAACAGAAACGCGTTACGGCTTTTATTTAAAGAATGAGCTAAGTACCCCTGTTTATGTACAAAACGGGTTCAGGTATATCTGGCAGGAAAAGGACACTGTCTTTATTTCCGAAAAGCAAATTATTCAACCCGGAGCAATTATTAAATATTACCCCTATCCGTCTAATCTTACCGGGGTCACTATACCCCGAACTTCAATAGTATCACCGGCTAATACGCTCTGGATAACAATTGGCGACAAAGTCAAATATGACTATAATTGTTACCTTTTTGGTAATACAGGCACTAAGAAACAATGCGATGAAGATGAAGTAAACTTTTTTAACAAGCAAGGCAACTGGACAATAATAAATCATCCTGAAAAAGATAGCGTCAGCAACATATATACGATCAACACAAAAGATTCTTTAGAAGCCCAATAGTTGTAAATTGCAGCATGAAGCGCAATTATCTTTTACTTCTTTTTATACTGATTTGCTTATCCGCTTTATCCGGTGGCCTCACTGCAGGAGTTTCCTTCATTGGTAAGATCGGCATCAGCTTTTTCTATAAGCAATTTTCGTTTTTTCAAAGCTGGTGGCAGTCTGCACTGGTATGTTTTGCCTTAATGCTGATTATTGGCATTATCTTATATTTTATTGACAGGACGCTCAAAGGCATCAAAAGGAAAATGGTGCTGACCCTGTTCTTTCTTATTTTCCTGGCAGGACTTTATTTTACTTTCAGGGATTTCAGGAACGATCTTACTCACCGCTGGCTGGGAGAACGCTTTCATGTAGGTATTTATTTGTATTGGATCGGCTTTTGTATCATCAGCCTGTTTTTTGCATTAACTGATAAAAAGAAAATCACGGTGAACGTAAGGCCGCCGGAGCCGACAGCGTAAAAAAGAGGCTTTTTCAAAAGGATGGTTCAGAAGGTACGCCACAAACCTGACTGGCACAGGCAGGGGTCTAAAGACATAAAGCGTTGTTTTTTATATTTTATTTTTCGCAGCCTTGTGGAGGAAATAAACCACGAAGACTCTAAGACACAAAGAAGAACTTCGTAGTAGCTACAAAGATCTCTCAATCAGCTTTTCCACTTCAGATTTGTTAACACCAGCTTCGGCATATAAAATCCTGCCTTCTTTGTCAATAAGAATAATAGTTGGAAAACCATTTACTCCGTATTCTTTTGCAATACCTCCACCATTTATTAAAACAGGATAGTTTACTTTATGTCTATTACAGAACCAAATCACATCTTCTTTTGGATCGTAAACGTTAATGCTCAATAGCTCAAACTTTTTATTACTAAACTTTTCTTTCAGTTCATTTAAGTGCGGGACACTTTCAATACAAGGTCCACAATTTTTTATCCAAAAATCGAGTAAAACTACTTTTCCTTTAAAAGCGGATAAGGAAAGATTTTTATCTTTATTATAGAATGGAAGTATCCAATCAGGAGCAACGGAACCAACTGTTAGCAGAGGAAATACTTCTTTTTGTTTTGCAATTTTATATTCATCCATGTAAGTTGAGTAATACCATGATAACTCTGATGGCTGCTTCGGATCTGTATTGAAATTTGTAAAACTTGTTTTAATAAGGTCCTCATTTGCGCTATTTGTTTGTATTACCTGTACAGGTAAATATGTTTCTTTGTCAATGATAATTTTGTACAGCAGATTTCTTTCTAATGTTATTGGAAAAAAACTTCCTAAAGGAGTTATCCCTTTTTTCACAAAAGAGATACCAACCCGGTAAAAATAGGTACCGTTCAAAACAGTATCGCCTAAAATTTTGTGTATAGTGCTGTCTGCAATAAATTCAGGCAATACATTTTTTAAAGTAATAATTGAATTATTAAAAAATGAAAAGTTTGCAAATACTTTTTTTCGAGGTTGACTCTCTAACTCAACAGTCTTTTCATTTTTATTTAAATCAAACTTTTCTGTTCCATTGAAAATCCTTATCCATTCTTCGTCTTCAATTTGATATTTCAGACCAACAATAGTGTCGTTACTTTGAAAATCTAAATATATATTTCCGTCTAGTTTATTATAGTAATTTTCTGATGCATAATTTAACTCTAATTGATAATGATAATTTATGCGCTTCAGGTTATCTAATTTATCTAAAGTTTTTTTAAGAACACTATCTGCAATATTGTCTTTTGAAATATCCGGGGTTTCGACCTGAACATTATTTGCAATCCAAAATAAAAGAGGAAAAAAGGTAAAAAATATTGTTTTCATCATTCTCAACTACTTTTTTAAGGGATGCTCATTTTAATCTTATCCCGAATAGTTATGCATCGCAACACACAGCGGCGCCTCAATGAGAGTTAACATCTAATTTTTCACCTGGTGGTAATGATAATAGCCCCTTCTTTGGCTTTTGCGCCATAATACTTCACAGCGCTTTCGCCTTTTAAAACATCTATGGATTTAATGGTATTAGGGGCAAGTTTATCCATATCCTTCTTTTTAGCTTTTTTCCCGTCTATTACGTAATAAGCATTTGCCGGAAGAACTGAGTTACCTCTTACTACGAAATTATTTTCCTGTGCCGCCGGTGATTTTCTGCCATATCCTACCACTACCACCTCATCATTTTTTTTAGTATTTACCTGCACACCGGCCACTTTGCCTTTAAGTGCAGGCACCACGCTTTTCGCTTCATCACCAGAAACGCCCATTTCCGGCCGTTCCGCAAGCGGATTTAAAACCATAGTATCAGCGCTTATTTTAGTATCACCAGGAGAAATCCATCCTTTCGCATTACCCGCAATCACCATGTATTTCCCGTCGGCACTCATTATTACTTTATTAGCTTCCATTTCTTGTAATCCACCACTTCCGCCCTGTCTTAAATATACCCTGTCGCCTTTTGCAGAAATAGTAATAGTATCCCTTCCTGGACGGTGTTTTTTTGTAGTAACTAATACAACCCCGTTTTTACTTCCTTCAGCGCCATATAAAGATGTCGCGGCAGCATCTTTTAAAATATTAATACTTTCAATATAATCCGGCTTTACATTCTTTAGTTCACTGCTCTTGATAGGCAAGCCATCTAAAACATACAACGGCTCTTTGCCATCAGATGCTTCTATCCCTCTTATTACAACTGGAGTTGATGCCGCGTCTTTGGTTGTGATTTTTACTACGCCATTGGCAGCTTTATCGCCATATAAGGAAGTAGCTTGGGCATCTTTCAAAACACTAATACTTTCTATATCTGCTGCATCAATCAGGTTTAAATCAAACCCTTTTTCTTTTTCATCGCCATCCACAATTATCAATGGTAGTTTTTCTGCGCGAATCTCATTCTTAAAAAAAATAAAGGCAGGTGGCTTTTTTTCTACTGGTATGGTATCTATTGCATTACCTGCTAATGCAGGTGCTGTAACGGGTTTTGTTACCAGCATATTTGCACCTGTTGTATCTAAACTACTAACCGTGGAATTGTAAACAGCCTGATTCTTTTCTTCGTACTTTATCACTTCTTTTCTAAAGCTAAGTAATAAAACAGCCACTACCGGTAACAAAAACATAAATTTTATTAAATGTACCTTAGCGCTCTGGAGGGTATTCATCATCGCAATACGTTTTTTAAGAGATGAAAAATTAAAATGATTGGTAAAAGCGAACTGCCGGTTGCCCATTACTTTTAATAATAAATACTGGTACTCTTTTTTATCCAGGCCGTTTTGCAGCACTTTATGGTCTGCTATAAACTCCAGGTTTTGCTTTACATTATGGCGTAGCAACCATACAAACGGGTTGAACCAGTTAAGGATACAAATCCATTCGCACCAAAGAATGTCTATGGTATGCCTTTGCTTTACATGCACAAACTCATGGCGTATAATTTCTTCCAGTTCTTCGCCATAATGCATTTCCATATTAATGAATATAGAATTACCAAAAGAAAAAGGAGTGATATGATCATTCAGCTGGTAAATTCTTGTTTGATCGTCCGACAACAGCTGTGCCCTGGATTTCATCTTTTTGAAAGAGTAAAACCGTATAAAGAATCTTACCAGCAAAACCAGGCTTCCGGTTACCAGTACGGCAACAGACCAATCCCAATAGGTAAGTGTTTCAAAAAAGCCCTGCTCCTGCGGTATAGTAAAATTTATAACAGGTATCCATTGCATTACCACAGCGCTTTGCAGATCGCGCTTTTGCAGCGATGGCATAATATCAATTAAAGGGATAATAAAGCTTAAAGCCGTATAACCCAGCAGGTACCAGCGGTTCCAGTTGTAAAAAGTAAGCCTTCTTAAAAACAGCTGGTAAAACAGGTACACTACTCCCAGGCATATATTGAGTTTGAGTATATAATCTATGATAACAGGCATATAATTAAGCGTTGAGTAGACAGATGACAGTTGACAAAAAACAATTACTTCCTCTCTTTTGAAGAGCGTTGGGTTGGGGCGAGGTTACTTCTTTTTTCCTCCTTCAATCATTTTCACTATTTCTTTCAGCTCATCAGCAGAAAGCTTCTTCTGATCTACAAAAAAATTAACCAGCTCTTTGTAAGAGTTGCTGAAATAGTCTTTAACCACGTTCCCCATAAATTTCCTTTTATACTCTTCCTCGGTAACGACAGGTTTGTACACATAAGTATTGCCAAAAAGGCGGCCTGATATATAACCTTTTTTTTCCAGGTTTTTAATAGTTGACGCAATGGTGGTATAAGGGCCAGGGTTCGGTATATGCTCCATATAAGCTTTTACATGCCCTTCTCCTACTTTCCATATTGCTATCATCAGCTGCTCTTCCTGTGGTGTAAGCTTTATCATTTTTACGATTTTAATGCCAAATTACGAACTTATCGTAGATAAACAAATTTTTTTCTTCTTTGCAGCCAAATGGCTCCGAAATACATCAAAACATTACCTTTATCTATTGGCACGAAAATTTCCGGGATATTACCTGTTAATTAATAAACAGGGTTCAGGATTGGATCAAAATAAAAATTTACGCATGAAAAAATATGTATCAGCATTATTGATCTCGTTTTTTATCAGTTGTATGGCACTGGGCCAGGAAGCGCCTTTATATCTGAAGCAGAAAACGCCCCCGCCTGCGGTACTCTTACTTACCGACAGCACTACCAAATGGCCCTTAAAAGCAAGGTTACAAAAAGATAAACCTTTGCTGATTATATTTTTCAGCCCCGATTGCGACCATTGCCAGCATGAAACTGAGGAGCTTATTAAGAATATCAGTAAGTTCAAAGGTATACAGATCGTAATGGCGACTACCCAGCCTTTTGGCGACATGAAGCAATTTGCAGCGAAATACAAATTATTACAGCATGGTATTACCGTAGGACGGGATATTGCTTATGTAATGCCGCCCTATTACGAAATGAAAAACCTGCCTTACCTGGCCTTTTATGACAAGAACAAAAAACTGATCTCCACTTTTGAAGGGTCTTTAGGTATCCCGGGCATATTGAAAGCCTTTGGAAGGCAATAGTTGTGTTAAAGGAAATCTTTCGGCAGCGAGATGGAACGTGTATATGCCAGCGCCCTATATTCAATTTTCAACGCTCAATCGTCCAATACTGAATATCACATATTGAGTATTGTAAAAAGAAAATACTGATTAGTCGTATATATTTATAGAAAATCCTCCCTTGCAGGTGTAAAAGCATCTATCAGTGTACCGGCTTCTTTACAAATGCAGCCATGCCATACACCGGGAGGCACAAAATAACCATCGCCCTGCTTTAATATTTTCACTTCATCGCCAATGGTCAGTTCAAAGCTGCCGCTTTCTACATAACTTACCTGTACATGCGGGTGCTGGTGCATGGCTCCTACAGCTCCCGTTTCAAACTTCACCTTTACCATCATTAATTTATCATCGTGGCCCATCATTTGTCTTGAAACACCATTGCCAAGATCCGTCCACCCGATATCATCCTTCATCTGGAAAAAAAGCTCGTTATACATAAGGCTAAGATAGGATAACCTAAACGAATATGAATACTTGATCATACTCAAAGACAGATTTGAGCTTTTATAGCGCTATTCAATGAAATTTTTGCACCGGAACTGTCAATCTGGCTTTCTGGCTCCCTACGGTATCAATTTTGATAAAAAACCATAAAAAATATATTCAATATGGTTCAGGAAAAAGGTACTATATCCATTCACACAGAGAACATATTCCCTATAATTAAAAAATTTTTATACAGCGACCATGAAATTTTTCTTCGCGAGCTGGTTTCAAATGCTGTAGATGCTATTCAAAAGGCTAAAAGGCTGGTTTCCTTAGGTCAGTTTAACGGAGAGCTCGGCGAACCTCTGGTACAGGTAAAGCTCGATAAAGCGGCTAAAACCATTACCATTTCCGATAATGGAATTGGTATGACCGCTGAAGAAATCAGGAAATATATCAATCAGGTAGCATTTTCAGGTGCAAGTGAGTTCCTGGAAAAATTTAAAGAAGCAAAAGATGCTAACGAGATCATTGGCCAGTTTGGGTTAGGCTTTTATTCTGCGTTTATGGTAGCTGATAAAGTTGAAATTCAGACCCTAAGCTACCAGGAGGGGGCAACGCCTGCCCAATGGGTTTGCGATGGCAGCACCGAGTTTGAAATGAGCCCGGGAAGCCGTACCGAACGCGGAACGGATGTGATTCTTTATATTAATGAAGAGAATAAAGACTTTTTAGAAGATTATAAAATACAATCGATCTTAGATAAATACGCGAAATTTCTTCCCGTTCCTGTTCAGTTTGGCACCAGAACCGAGAGCCAGCCTGACGGAGAAGATGCTGATGGCAAACCAAAGTATAAAGATGTTGAAGTTCCTAATATTATCAATACAGTTAAGCCTATCTGGACAAAGCCGCCATCTGAATTAAAGGATGAAGACTACCTGAGTTTCTATAAGGAGCTTTACCCGTTCAGCGAAGATCCCTTGTTCTGGATACATCTGAATGTAGATTATCCTTTCAACCTTACCGGCGTATTGTATTTTCCAAAAATTAAAAACGAGGTAGAAGTACAGCGTAATAAAATAAAGCTGTTCAGCAGGCAGGTATTTATCACAGATGATGTAAAAGATATTGTTCCCGAGTTTTTAATGCTGCTGCATGGTGTAATTGATTCGCCTGATATTCCGCTGAATGTGTCGCGTTCTTTCTTGCAGGCCGATGGCAATGTAAAAAAGATCAATACCTATATCACTAAAAAAGTAGCTGATAAACTGGCTGAGTTATTTAAGAATGACAGGAAAAGCTACGAAGAGAAATGGACCGACATTGGTGTGTTTGTAAAATATGGAATCATCAGCGAGCCGAAATTCGCTGAGAGGGCTAAAGACTTTGTGCTGCTGGGCAATGTAAGCAAAGAGTACTATACTTTACAGGAATACCGGGAAAAAGTAGCGGCTAATCAAACTGACAAAGACGGGAACGTTGTGTACTTATATGCTGCCAATGCAGATAGGCAACACAGCTATATCAGCGCTGCGGAAAAGAAGGGATACGATGTATTACTGCTGGATGGTCCGCTGGACAACCATTTCATCAGCCACCTGGAGCGCGATCTGGAGAAAACCCAGATCAAACGCGTTGATGCCGATGTAGTGGAAAAGCTGATCTCTAAAGATGAAAACATAGAAAGCAGTCTGAGCGAAGAGCAGAGCAAACAGCTGGAGAACGTATTTAAAGAAGCCATCACCAAACCAGGTATGGAAGTAAGCATTGAAAATTTATCTCCCGATGCGATGCCTGTTACCGTAACTATGGATGAATTTATGCGTCGTATGAAAGATATGGCAGCCATGGGTGGTGGTATGAGCTTTTATGGCTCCATGCCGGACAGGTATAAAGTAGCGGTAAACGCCAATAGCCCGCTGGCAGGCAAAATTCTGGCTGAAACAAATGCCGATACTCAAAAAGCATTGGCACAGCAGGCTTTTGACCTGGCTTTATTAGCCCAGGGCATGCTGACCGGAGCAGAGCTGACCGCTTTTGTCGAAAGAAGCGTAAAAATGATTTGACGCCAGGAACCTGGTAATCATTCAAGAGGCTGTATTATTTTTAATACAGCCTCTTTTTATTCTTTAAAACACAATGTAAATCCGCTACCCATATTTGCTGATCTAAATATAAAAAAGCCGCTTTTGCACTGCTGCCAACGAAGAATAGTATACAAATTTTAAACAAATACATTCATTAGCTTCACATACAGAAGAAGGTTCCTTTTTACTGTAGCATATCCTCATTGCTGTTTTAAGAATCACAATAAACAACTCCGTTTTCATAAGCCGGTAAATAAATAAGAAAAATTGGACGAATTTTTGATATATAAGAGTAAGTTTTCTAAAATGAAAACCATGACTAATATTTTATTATATTTAATTCAATTTAATCATCAGTAAATAATAATCCTATGAGTACAGAAAACCTGCACAACCACGAAGCCATCGGGAAGCTCAAAGAAATGATCGATAAAATCGACGTTGGCATGTTGTGTTCCTTTACTTCACAAGGCGACTATCCCCACGCCATTCCCATGAGCCGGCAGGAAGTGGATGAAGAGGGCAATATCTGGTTTCTTTTTTCTTCGGAAAGTGAAACATATCACAATCTCCAAAATAATAAAAAAGTAAGCCTGCTCTATGCGCATGTAGGCAATTACAATTTTTTAAGTATCAACGGAACGGCTGAAATTTCTCAGGACCAGGCAAGGATCGATAAATACTGGAACAAAATGATCGGAGCCTGGTTTGAGAAAGGAAAAGAAGATCCCCGCATACGGGTTCTGAAAGTAATACCTGCTGAAGCATACTACTGGGATAATAAGTCCAATAAGCTGGTTACAATAATGAAAGTAGCGGCCAGTGCAATTACTGGCCAGCAACTGGATATTGGCCGGGAAGGTGAACTGAACTTATAGTATTTTTACCGGTTACTATATGGATTTAAAATCGAATGAACCATTCTGGCTGATTAAGAACGGGCTGCTGACTACTTATCCTTCCCTGAAAGAAAAGGTGGAATGCGATGTACTGGTGGTAGGTAGCGGAATTACCGGAAGCCTGATAGCACACCAATGCATCAGCGATGGCTATAAAACCATCCTGATCGATAAGCGGGAAATTGCTAACGGCAGTTCGTCGGCAACCACTTCTATGTTACAATACGAAATTGATACCCCTCTCTATGAATTAATAGAAAAGATTGGCGAAAAAGGGGCGCTGGCCAGCTACATGGCCTGCTCCCGATCCATAGACCAGCTAGGTAAAATTGCGGGGAAAATAAGATCCCGTGCAGGTTTTGAAAAGAAAAATTCGCTTTATTTCGCAGCTTTGAAAAAAGACGTAACAGATCTGAAAAAAGAATTTGAAGCCCGCAAAAAAGCAGGATTTAATGTAAAATGGATGGAACCCGATGACATTGTAAAGCAATATAACCTGCATGAAACCTATGGCGGCATTCTTTCCCGGCAAGGCGGCAGTGTAGATGCATTTATGCTGGTGCACGAGCTGCTGGCATATAACCAGAAGAAAGGATTGCAGGTGTATGACAGAACGGAGCTTATAAAGGTGAGATACAAGGGGCGCACCAATGAAGTTACACTACATACAGGGGCCATCATCAGGTGTAAAAAAATTGTGTATTGTGTAGGTTATGAAAGCGCTGCTATGATCAAAGAAAAATTTGTTGACCTGATCAGCACTTATGCGATCGTATCTGAAGTAATGCCTGATATCAGCAGGCGATATAAAAATTTGCTTATTTGGAATACGGCCGATCCGTATATTTATATGCGTACTACCGATGATGACCGCATGCTGATCGGGGGCGAAGACGAAACATTCCGCAACCCTCAAAAGCGAGATGCGCTGATCCATAAAAAAGAAAAAAAATTGCTTAACACTTTTGAAAAATATTTGCCGCATACGCCGTTCTGGTCAGACTTTGCATGGGCGGGTACTTTTGGTAAAACAAAAGACGGCCTGCCTTATATCGGCCCGCATAAAGACTTTAAAAATTCGTATTTTGTTTTAGGATTTGGAGGTAACGGTATTACTTTTTCCGTTACCGGGATGGAAATGGTATCCAACTGGCTGAAAGGTAAAAAGCACTTGCTGGCTCCCTATTTTGCGTTTGGCAGGTAGCTTTGCAAAAGATCAGGAATGGTTTGTTTAATGGCACCTCAGTAAACCTACCTCTAATGGGGCATATCAGAGCATATTATGAGCATATCATACATCTAAAAGAAGCAGAATGGGACTTTATTGCTGCCCATTTTGCAAGAAAAGTGTTTGCCCGGAACGAAATTATCACCCGCCGGGGCGAAACTGAATCACATCTTTCATTCATTGAAACAGGAATTGTGCGTTTTTATATCCCTGATGCTTCTGAAAGCTTCCCGGACGAATTGACCTTTAACTTTAATTTCAGCAAGGAGTTTACCTGTGCTTATGACTCTTTCCTAACCCAAACTCCTTCAGAATACGAGATGCAGGCTCTGGTACCCACTATTGTCTGGCAGATTTCTTATGAGAACCTGCAAAAAGTTTATTCCAGCACAGAAGCGGGAAACTACTTAGGCAGGTTCGCATCTGAAAAGCTTTTCCTCGCGAAAAGCAAAAGAGAACTTTCCTTGTTGAAATATACTGCAAAAGAGCGGTACTTAAATCTCTTTAAAGAGCAACCTGAAATTATAAGGCTCATTCCGCTTAAGTATGTAGCCTCCTATATTGGTATTACACCACAGGCACTGAGCAGGATACGCCGGGAAATTATTTAACATAGGTTCATTGCCTGGCCCGTTTGTTCTTCGGAATTTTGTCAAAACAAAATGAGAAGAAAAATTATAGCATACGGACACAGCGTCTTAAAACAGAAATGCAAAGAGATCAGCAGGGATTTTCCTCAGCTCGATCTGTTGATTGCCGATATGTGGGAAACAATGATAAAAGCCGATGGCTGTGGATTATCTGCATCGCAGATTGGCTTTCCTATCAGGCTTTTTATCGTTGACAGTAAAACAACTTTCGAAAATCTTGATGAACCAGACCGGCAAATTTATTACGGTAAAGAAGACAAAGGGATTATGGAAACATTCATCAATGCAAAAATCATTGAACGTTCCCTGGAAACATTGGAAGATGAAGAAGGCTGTTTAAGCATCCCTGGTCTCAGCCGGAAAGTAGTAAGAAACCAGACGATCAAAATAGCATACAGTAATCAATATTTTGACAGGAAAATAAAGATATTTGGCGGCACAACAGCCCGGATGATACAACACGAATTTGACCATACCGAAGGAATCTTATATCTTGACTATTTGAAACCATTAACCAAAAAGCTAATGGAGTCAAAACTCAGGAAAATAATGAAAGGGCAAATCCATCCCAAATACCCAATGAAGTTCGGATAGCATTCATTCATGCACTGCAATAAAAAAAGTTCAGCATTGCTGCTGAACTTTTTTTCAGTCGGGACGACTAGATTCGAACTAGCGACCCCTTGCACCCCATGCAAGTGCGCTACCGGGCTGCGCTACGTCCCGAAACCGATTCCGCATAATCGCCGGAAGAGGTGCAAAGGTACAAAATTTTCTGTTCAAAATATATGTATAATTTTAAATTTCAAATGGCTGTATAACCATTGATGAAAATAGGTAAACCTGTTCTTGGAAACCATACATACGATAAAAATATTACGATCCTACCCAAATTACCAGCTATCATTGGCTTATTATTGACCTGGAATCCTTTTAATTTGCAAAAACTCAATAACCAAGGTCCTTCATGCATCCATATATACAACATCTCATCCATTGTATTCATCTCGAAGAGAAAGAGCAGAAAGAGCGCTATCAGCTTAACCAGGCGCATACCTTAAAAGCGCTTAAGGCAGAAGGCTTGGCTTTGCATCCGTTAACTATTACAGGAAAAAGTTTTGGATATGCCGACTATCCCGAGATAAACTTCAGGTTAAAATATCCGGCCGAAACCAATTTGTTCAGGGATAGCGCAGCTATTGAATGTTTTATACAAGGGCAGGAGCCTGTTAAAGGACTGTTGCTGAATATAGAAGGAAGATCCGGCACAGTCAGGTTGTTTGCGCCCGATTTTCCGGACTGGATAGAAGATGAAGGAGTTGGTATTAAGCTGGCTCCCGACACAAGAACCACCGGCATCATGAAGCAGGCGCTGACAGATATTGAGAACAATAAGCGCCTTTTCCAATTGTTTGAAAAATTACATGGAAGTAAGCAGGCAGTTGCCATATCTTCCATTCGTTACAATAACCTTTCATTCTACAATAAGCATTTAAATCAAAGCCAGCAGCAGGCAGTAGCAGCCATCGCCCAAAATCAGGAATTAATTATTGTGCACGGGCCTCCAGGCACAGGTAAAACCACTACGCTTATAGAAGCTATCCGGCAGCTAACCGCCAATAATGAAAAAATACTGTTATCGGCTCCCAGTAATGCAGCTGTAGACAATATCTGTAAAGGATTGCTTCATACAGGAGTAAAACTATTACGGGTTGGAAATACCGGCAAAACAGATGAAGCCGTGCTTCCGTACACACCAGAG
This sequence comes from Niabella aquatica, assembly GCF_054779315.1. Lineage (NCBI taxonomy): Bacteria > Pseudomonadati > Bacteroidota > Chitinophagia > Chitinophagales > Chitinophagaceae > Niabella > Niabella aquatica. Next base: position 1,153 of record NZ_BAAGYM010000013.1, on the reverse strand, counting down.
GGAAGACTAAGCCAAAGCAAAATGCAAAAAGATATCCGCCAGCTAAAGCTGCGGGCAGAGGAGTTCAGGCGCATGGCCCTTAAGTACAAACGCAATTTTGGAAAAGCAGAAAGAGAGCAGCGCCATTTATTGCTAAAAGAAGTAAAAAATATACGCGGCGAAATAAAACAATTGCAGCAATACAACGAAGAAAAGCTGTATGCGGAAGCCCAGGTAATCGCAGGTACTCCTGTTGGCTTATATGATGCCGGCGTCGAAAAAATCACATTCAGCCACCTGATTATTGACGAAGCCGGGCAGTGTATTGAACCCCTGGCCTGGTGCATCTTTCCGTTTGCGCCCAGGGTTGTATTAGCAGGCGATCATTGGCAGCTTCCTCCAACGGTGCTGAGCACAGCTGCCATCAAAGCAGGACTCAACCGTTCTGTACTTGAAATAGCTATTGAGCACGCTACCCGGGTGTACCTGCTCAATACCCAGTACAGGATGCGCCCATTAATAGCAGGTTTTAGCAATCAATACTTCTATAATGGCTTATTGCAATCAGCAGCTCACCTGGTAAACTCCGGCACGCATCTGACTTTTATTGATACGGCAGGATCAGGATTTAATGAAACACACGGTCCTGACGGCGTCAGTCTTCAAAACGAAGGAGAACTTTATATTATGAAGCAGCTCTTATTGAACGAAGCATTTATACCAGAAAATACCGCCTTTATTTCACCTTATGCCGGACAGGTTTTATTATCAAAAGAAATCCTTCCCGGGGGAATACGTACCAGTACCATTGACAGCTTCCAGGGACAGGAGAAGCCTGTTATCCTGCTGTCATTGGTAAGAAGCAATGAAGAAGGTCAGATCGGCTTTTTAAAAGACTATCGCAGAATGAATGTAGCCATTACCAGGGCCCGTGAACATCTGATTGTTATTGGAGACAGTGCCACTATAGGCGCTGATAGCTTCTACCAGTCTTTTTTAAATTATGTGGAACAACAGGGTACTTATAGAACGGTATGGGAATTTAGCATGGAATAGCGCTTACTTTTCTTCAGGGTGTTCCCGAAAATTAAAAGATAGTCGTTGTACGATTATTTTCGTACATTAAGAGAGGGTGTCAAATTCATCATTTGTTTGTTGGGTGAGTATTTTTACT